>JAVHLM010000002.1:353174-368660 GCA_031082125.1 Candidatus Eremiobacterota bacterium | reverse complement strand
CCCGTACGGTTCTGTGAGGGGCGCCGGCCGCGAGGCCGGCGCCTACTCGACCACAGCAAGAAACCACAGAAGGAGGTTCATTGGCTCCGTGGGGGGAGACCCCCGCCGTCATCTGGCAGGTCACCGGGGGCGGGGAGCATCCGGAGCTCCCCGAGATTCTGTCAATCCTCTCGGGAGAGACCCCGAAAGAGGGGACCTACGGGTCAAACCCCCAGGAGAGGGGCGCCCTCATCCGCTTCTTCCTGAAAAGGGACCTCATCACCCTCTGGAACCACGCCGTGAGGCTCTGGGAAGCAGGCAGACCTGAAGGAGCCGCTCCTGGCGGGCAGGAGCTTGCCCTCTTTATCGAGGCTCTCCTTGATACCTTCCTTGTCGCCTGGGACCTCCCCGAAAAGCGGGACCTCCACCACCGCGTGCTCGCCCGTGACGGCTACCAGTGCCAGGTCCCAGGCTGCCGGTGCCGGCGCAACCTCAACGCCCACCACATCATCTTCCGCTCCCACGGAGGCCCCACGACCGAGTGGAATCTCACCACCATCTGCATTGCGCACCATCTCAGGTGTCTCCACGAGGGGCACCTCATCATCAGGGGCACGGCACCCCACAGCCTCACCTTCATCTTCCCCCGCGGCATGGGAGGCCGCTCTTCCGCATTCTGAAATATTTCTCTCTCTCAAGGATCTCTCATCACGAATCTATGAAATTCACTGTTTCTTCACCTGCGGTTCACTCTCTCTTCACGATGGAATGGTAGCATGAAAGCAGAATTAGAGAAAAGGAGTGGCACACCATGATTACCAGGGTGTTTGAAGGAAGAGGAATTCACCTGCCTACCTGCAAGACTGGCGGCTGCCTTTTTGACCCCAGGCTCTATGTGTCGGTCTTACCTTTTTCCAGCTGACAGGTTCGGAGAAAATCGATTTGACGCTCTCGGAGTCTGTCCCCATTCTCCAGAAGTTCCAGGGCGAAGGCGTGGTGGCGGGCAATCCTCTCCTGCGTCATGAGGGGGCCTCCCGAGGCCTCGATATCGGCCCAGGAGAGGAGGACCAGGTCGGGCAGGGCATCTCCGGCGTCACGGATGAGGCGCCTTATCGCCCGGGCCGTCACCTTCTTCTGCTCGGGGAGCAGTATCATCCTCAGGTGGTTCCTTATAAGGCGGGCAAGATGCTCTCTCTCCCCTTCCGTGACGCCGAGGGCCGGCGCATACTGCTCCGCGAGCTTTGCCCCCTCTTCCTCGTGGCCGATGAAGCTCACCCTTCCGTCGCGCTCTTCGGCCGTTGCAGGCTTCCCCGCGTCATGGAGGAGGGCCGCCAGTTTCAGAAGCGCCATGCGCCTGGTGACGGCACCGCCCGGCTCCACGAAGATCCCCTGCAAAAGCGGCGCCTGCCTGCCGAAGGACTCGAAGCCCTGCCGGAACAGCTCTTCAATGATTTCCATTGTCCTGAGGCTGTGGCGCCACACGTCAAGGGCGTGATAGTCGTTCTGAGAGGTGGCTGCCGCATCCTGAAGGGAGGGAATGAGGGCAAAGAGGGGCGCCGGATCCGCTTCAAAAGCCTCAGCAGCCCCCCCGCCCGACAAGATGTCAAAAAAACGCTCTGCCTTCATTTCCGCCTTTGCCTCCCTGCCAATAAAAAAGGGGGCTTGCGAGGCCCCCTCTTGCTGTCACATGTGCAGATCCCCTATTTCACGCCGGCGGGCTCGCCACAGGGAAGGCCTGCCCCCTTGCGGAGGGCATCGACCTTGTCAAGGCGCTCCCAGGGAAGATCGAGGTCATGGCGCCCGAAGTGCCCATAGCAGGCAACCTGGCGGAAAATAGGCTTTCTCAGCCCCAGATCCCTTATGATGGCGCCGGGCCTCAGGTCAAAATTCTTGTGGATAAGCTCTAGGATCTTCTCCTTGGGAATATGGTGCGTGTTGTAAGTGGTGATTGACACGCTCACCGGGTGGGCGACGCCGATTGCATAGGCAACAGCCACCTCGCACCGGTCTGCAAGGCCTGCAGCCACCACGTTCTTTGCCACGTAGCGCGCCGCGTAGCATGCCGAGCGGTCCACCTTGGTGGGGTCCTTGCCGGAGAAGCAGCCGCCGCCATGGTGGGCCATGCCGCCGTAGGTGTCAACGATGATCTTCCTCCCCGTGAGCCCCGTGTCTGCCACGGGCCCTCCCACGACAAAGCGCCCCGTGGGATTGATATAGATCTTGGTCTTGTCATCCATGAGGTCCTTGGGCACCACTTCATTGATAACCTTCTCCAGGATGCCCTCCCTTATGGTCTTCGTGTCAACGGAGGCCTTGTGGTGCGCCGATACGACAATGCTGTCTATCCTTACGGGCTTCGCCTGGTCGTACTCGATGGTGACCTGGGACTTCCCGTCGGGCCGCAGGAACGGAAGGATCTCCGAGCGGCGGCAGAAGCTCAGCTTCCGGCAGAGCTTATGGGCAAGCGTGATGGGGAGAGGCATGTATTCCTCGGTCTCACGGCAGGCATAGCCGAACATGATACCCTGGTCGCCTGCTCCGGTTCCCTCGATATCATCACATGCTGCGCCGCTGTTGCTCCCGTTCGCCTCCTTGCACTCAAAGGCCTTGTTCACGCCAAGGGCGATATCGGGAGACTGCTCATCAATTGAGACCAGTACGCCGCATGTGTCGGCATCAAAGCCTATCTCCGATTCGGTATACCCAATTTCGCGGACGACATTTCTCACTATCTTGGGAATATCAGTATAGCACTGCGTGGTAATCTGCCCGCCGACGTGGACGCACCCCGTATGCACGAAGGTTTCCACGGCAACGCGACCCATGGGGTCGTTTGTCATGATGTCATCGAGGATGGCATCGGATATCTGGTCGGCGACCTTGTCCGGATGGCCCTCTGTCACAGACTCTGATGTGAATAAGAATCTTTCCATTTCCATGTCTTTTTCCTCCTCATCTTTACAATCGCCCGGCATAGAGGCGCCGGTCCCGGAAATTAAACATTAATAATTCTCTCTCTACCGGCGAACTCCTCTTGGTTTCCTGAAAAAATCAGAGATCTTCCGTAGGCTGCTGGCCTGTGGGCATAGGCTTCGTGGGGGCTGAAAAATCCGTCGGCGCTCCCGGTGAAGATGACCCCTCGGGGAGAGGGCCCTCCTCAGTGGGAGAGTGGGCCGGTTTCGTGAAAAGGCCTCCCTTCGACCCCTTCTTGAGGGTATCAAAGCCTTTGAAGCGCTCCATTTTCTGGATCCTGTCATTTCCGGAGTCGGCAAGGTAAATATCACCTTGAGAGTCCACGGTGACGGCTTCGGGGGCCTCGAACTGCATGGCTCCCGAACCCCTGCTCCCCCACTCGAGAAGATACTTCCCTCCGCAGGAATACTTCACGATGCGGTAATTCCCGGAATCAACCACCATGAGGTTGTCCTTGCTGTCTATGGCAAGCGCCAGGGGCTTGACAAACTGGTTCTTCCCGCTGCCCTCGGTGCCCCAGCGGTCAATGTACTGGCCCTCCTGGTTGAATTTCTGGATCCGGTGGTTCATGGTGTCAGCCACATAGATGTTGTTCATCGAGTCCACGGCCACGTCCCAGGGGCTGTTGAACTGCCCCGCCCCTGAACCGGAATCACCGAAGGTGAAGATAAACTGGCCCTCGGGCGAGAACTTCTGGATGCGGTTGTTTTCCGTGTCGGCGATGAAAATATTGCCTTTCCTGTCAACGAAAATCCCCGTGGGCTGGGCCATATAGCCAGTCTCCTGGCCGAGGGAGCCGATCTCCATCAGAAACCTTCCATCACGGGAAAATTTCTGGACCCTGTTGTTGCTGCTGTCAGTCACATAGACATTCCCCGCGCTGTCAAGGGCAAGCCTCACGGGAGTGTCGAACTGGCCGTTGTCGGTGCCTTTCTCACCCCACATGTGCACAAGTCTCATCTTGCCGTCAAACTTCTGGACACGGTTGTTCCCCGTGTCGGCCACGTAAATGAAGCCGCCCTCGTCAAGGGCGACGCCGCATGGGTTCTTGAGCTCTCCCGGGTTGAATCCCGGTTTTCCCAGCGGTGTCGATGATGAAGGCGGCTGATCCCCCTGGCTCATGATGAAAAAGTATATCAGAATGCCCAGAACAAGGGTCGTCACAAGCAGGGCAAGCCACAGGAAACCTTTCTTGCTCATAGTTCCAGTTTCTCCCGTTGGAAAATATCACCAGGGCAGGGGAGCGCTCCTAGGCAGTCTGGCCCGGCGGCTCGTCGCGCCCCTCCACGGAGGTCTCTTCCTCCCCGGGGGATTCTTCCTCCTCTGAGGGCTCATCGCTGTCCTGGTCACCGGGCTCCCTTTCAAGGGGCTCAAAGCGGACCCACACCATAGTTTCCTGGATCTCTTCATCCCAGTATTCATGAGACCCCGCTATGAAATAGCCCAGGTCCTTGAAAGTGCCTTCGTGGCGCGTATATATCCTGAAGACATCCTCTCTGGAGGTGCCTTCAATGGCAAGCTCGCCACCCCTGGAGCGGGCATCTTCCGCGAGGGCCTCAAGGAGCGTGAAAAAGACGCTCTGGTAGCCGGGGAGCACGGCAATGTCCTCAACCAGCACGACATCCTCCTTCTCCCTTCCCTCCACAAGGCTCCCGGTGACCCAGGCGATAAGGTATCCCACCAGGGTATCGCCATCAAAAACGCCCCAGCTCAGGTTCTCATTTCCCTCCACTGCAGACTCAAGATTCTTCCTTATCACCTCTTCACCGGCAGTGAGCTCAGGGGGATAGACCTGAGCCTCGAGCTCATGGATCCTCCCGGCATGTTCACTTGTCAGCCCTATTACTTCCATAGCTTCCTCCCTCGACAAAGATTTACCTGGCGAGCCATACCTCATCGAGCACGAAAAGCCCCGAAGGGTGGGGGGAAAAATCCCTGACCCGCTGCTGGAAAGCCACTGCCTGGGACTGATATCCCAGAGGCACCATAGGCATATCTGCCAAAAGCAGCTCCTGTATCTTTTTATAACAAGCCGCCCTTTTTCCCTTTTCCGGCGTTCTGCGGGCCTTCACAAGGAGCTCTCCGATCTCAGCGTTCTGGTAAAAGCAGACATTGCTCCCCCCCTGCCTTGCATTCATTGGATCCCACGACGTGGTAAGGAACGTATCGGCATCACCGGTCTCGTCCATTGCTCCCCACAGGGCAAGCTCATACTCGCCGTAACGGACCCTCCTGGCGAACTCACCGTAGGGGAGCTTCTGCACCGTCACTTTTACCCCGCCTTTCCTGAGGTATTCGCTCACCTTGAGGGCAATTCCCCCAGGATCGGCCATGGTGGGAAGGCTCCCCTCGGGGCAGAGCATCACCATCCTGGAAGGCCATCGGCATTGCGCGGCAAGGGCACTGCCCTTTTTCAGGTTATAGGGAAAGCTCTCATGCCTCACATAACCCGGCATGCCGGGCGGGATGACTGCAGAGGCGGCTATCATGGGGGTTCTCGAGCAGAGCTCCTGCCTGTTCACCAGGTACGAAAGGGCCAGGCGGGCATTTTTCTGCTGGAAGGGAAACCTCAGGCAGTTGAGAGCCAGATAGCAGAGGTGGAGACGCGGGAGCTTCACCACGGTGATGTTTTCCCTGTTCTTAAGGTCATCGGCAGAGTGGTAAGCCTCGAGGCTCACCAGGTCAAGGTTCCCCCTCTCAAGCTGCCTCAGGCATGAAACAGGGTCTCGGTAAGGCTCGAAAATAATGCGGTCCAGGAAGGGCTTCTTCCCCCAGTAGTCCCTGTTGGAGGAAAGCACTATTCTGCTCGGCTTTCTCCATTCGGTGAACCTGAAAGGCCCTGTTCCCACGGGATTTTGATAAAACTCGTCCTTCCATTTCTTCACCGAGGCAGGGCTCACAATGGCAAAATAGGGGAGGGCGATCTTCCTGAGAAACATGCAGTCAGGCTGAAGAAGCACGATCCTCAGCGTATAAGGATCGAGGACCTCCACTTTCTCGATAGCATTGCGGTAGCTCCCGAAAAGGGAATCATAGCAATGGAAGCGCCCGTAGCTAGGATAATGAAAGGGATGGCGGGGGTCCCTCTGCCTGTCAAAATTGAATTTCACCGCCCAGGCATCACAGAGGGTGCCGTCATGGAACTTCACATTCTTTCTGAGCGCAAAGGTCCAGACCCTTGAGTCCTTGACGGTCCACGAGAGCGCGAGAGAAGGGATCGTGTCAAAGGACCTGCGGTCAAAGCGCACAAGAGTCTCGTAGATGTTGGAAGTCACTGAGGCAGAGGTGGTCTCCTGCAAAACCCCCGGGTCGAGGAATTTTACCTCGCCGAAAGCGCCAAAAATAAGGGCCCCTCCAGGGGAAGGAGCCTCAGAAGCTGAAAGGGAAGCATCACTGAGGCAGCGATCTGGAGCGCCGATGCTCTCATGGGGAAAAACAGGCATCGTGCAAAGGAGGAAAAAGCTGCCAAGCCACCACAGCACAAAGCAAGGAATGCGCATCCCATAGATGGCAATGACTTATCCCTCCTTGACCTTATTCTTCTTGTAGGAAATATTTCCCGCGGCTATCTCCTCAAGGGCAACGCTCACCGATTTGGTCGATGACGTCTTGATCATCCTGGGATACCCGTCATTAAGCTGCCGGGCACGTTTTGACACCATGGTCACCAGGCTGAACTTGCTGTCAACTTTATCGAGGAGTTCCTCAATACTGGGTTCTATCATCAGTCTTTCCTCCCTCCTGTCATTCTGCTTCTCACACAAAGAGGTACTTTCCTCTTTTTGTCTTTAACCTTTCGGCAGTCATTACGGCCTTCATCGAGGCAATCGCCTCTTCCAGCGAGTCATTCACGATGCAGTATTCATAACTGCCTACAAAGGTAAGCTCATGCTTTGCCACTTCAATCCTTCGGGCTATCTTCTCCCCGCTCTCGGTACCCCTTCCCTCAAGACGGCGCCTCAGCTCGGCAATATCCGGCGGCGCGACAAAGACGAAAACCGCTTCCTTTTCACGGTCCATGAGCTGCAGGCCGCCCTGCACGTCAATGTCGAGCACCATGTCATTTCCCGAGGCAAGACACTCTTCGACGGCTCTGCGGGGGGTGCCGTAATATTCGTCATGGACATGAGCCCATTCCAGGAACTCGTCGCGCCCTGCCATGGACTTGAAAACCTCACGGGAGAGAAAGTGATAATGGACTCCCTCCCTTTCTCCCTGCCGCGGGCTTCTCGTGGTAGCCGACACAGAGAACCTTACCGAGGGGGCCTCCCGGAGGATCGTCTCCAGGATCGTGCCTTTTCCCGCGCCCGAAGGGCCCGACACCACGAACAGGATGCCTTTCATCAGACTTCCTTATCCTTCTTGTTGCACCTCTGCACCACTGTTTCGGGCTGGTTGGCGGAGAGAATTACATGGCCGTTTTCCATGATGATGACAGAGCGTGTTCTGTGTCCCGCCGTGGCATCGATGAGCTTCTTTTCCTTTTTAGATTCCCTGATGAGCCTTTTTATGGGAGCAGAGTCGGGGCTCACCACGGCCACAATCTTGTCCATGGAAACAAAATTTCCGTATCCAATTCCTAAGACCATATAGACTTGACCTCTTGCCTGGAGGATAGACTCCGGAACTCACTCTTGTGAGAAATTCAGGATCATTCTCTTCCTGTGGGAAATTTCCTCCTTTCTGGTCCTCAGGGAGGAATATTAAAGCCCAGGAAAAATTGCTAAAGAAGTGATGCATATGAAATATTCTTTTCTGGACGTGGTCATCTCCGCCCTTGCCCTCTCGGCAGGCCTTCTTGCTCTCATCGAGCTTCTCCTCTTTTTCCTGTGCTGGATCCTGGTCATCTCCCAGAGCTTCCTCCATTTCATCCCCTACCTGGGATGGCTCTATCTTTCCCTGCAGCCCGTCAACAACTGGGGCCTTATAGGGATATCCCTCATCACCCTGTGCTCTTTCCTGCGGTACAGGGAATCACTGAAATCCCGAAGCCTCAACGACGGAAGTGACGGGGTGGAGAAAACCGTAAGGCTCAGAAAAAAAATCCTTGTTCTTTCCCTTATTGCGACGGCTCTTGCGATAAGCCACAGGGTGGCCTGGAGCGCATGGCCGTGGGTCTACTGGTGAGGAGGTGCAGCATGGCAGGACTATTCACTGAGCTCGCTACTGAATTTGCCCTTTTCAGGGCCGCTTCAGCTCTTAAAAAAGAGGAGCATGCCAGGGCAAAGCTCATACTCTCTGAAGCACTGGAGAAGAACCCTGATCATGAGGGGCTCCTGGCCACGCTCGGCTCCCTCGCGCTCATTGAAAATGACTGCACCGGGGCCCGCGATTTTTACTCGCGGGCAGTGAAGGCGGGACCCCGCAATCCTTCGCACCATCTCTTTCTCGGCATAACGGACCTCATGGAGCACCGCTATGACAGTGCTTCACTGTTATTTGCACAGTGCCGTGAAATGTCGCCAGAGAACCTGCTTGCCAGGAACTATCTGTCTCTCTGCGCGCTGCTTGCCGGAGACTGCGGGAAGGCCATTGCAGACCTCAAGCGTGACGGCCTCTATTCAAGCTCACTGTGTGGAGCATGGCTCATGTATGCATTGGAGAACGCCCTGATAGGCTTTGAGCAGCCCGGAAAGGACCCTGGAGCCCTCTCTCCACCTGCCGAGGCCGCAGACGGTTCTTCAGCCCCACCCACAAGCCAGCCAGAGAACATTAGCAGCGAACCGAGCCAGGCCCCCGCAGGTCCGGAAGAAAAGAAGAGCACGCTCCTGGAAGGGCTTGTCAATGCATTCCCGGCGGCACTTTACTGGTTCATTGCCCAGTACCATCTCTCCAGGGAGCATTTTCCCAAAGCCCTCCCCCTCTTCAGAAAAATACTTGTCCTCTCGCCCGGGACGCAGCGCATCCACTTTCACATCGGCGAGTGCCTCTTCTACGAGGAGCACTTCGACGAAGCCTTCCCCCATTTTGAAAAATCTCAGGCCTGTGACGGCGAAAACCCGGAGGTCCTCTACTACCTGGGAAAAATCTACCAGAAGCGGGGGGAATGGGACAATGCCCGGGACCATCTTGCCCGTTCCCTTGCCCTTTTTCCCAAATCACCGGAGATACTCTATTCCCTTGGAGAGATAGCACTCCGGAGGGGTTTCAGGGACGAGGCCATCGGCTTCTTTAAAAAAGCCGCTGAATATGATTTTTCGTATCTCAGGGAAAAGCTCCAGAAGCTTGAGGAAAAGTGCCGGAAGGGGTAAAGCTCAGGAGAGGGGGGGGCCTCCGAAGACCTGGAGGTCCATTTTCTCCTTCGACCATTCCTTCATATCCCACATCCCCCAGGCATCAAAGAAGATACAGTCCTTCTTTGCCTGCTTCTTTGCATAGGCCGGGGAGATCTCCCTGAAGGCGGAATGATTGGTCATGAGCACCACGGCATCGGCATCCTTGAGGACGGTATCCAGGCCGTCTGACGAGCAGAAAGGATCGAAGGCATAGACCCTTGCACCGGCTTTTTTCAGGATCTCAATCATCCGCAGCGACGGAGACTGCCGGAGATCATCTACTTCGGCCTTGTAGGCCATCCCGAGAACGCCCACCTTGCAGACCTCAAGACGCTTCCCCTTTTCCTTGAGACGCTCTCTCAGGCGCTTTACGATGTAAGCGGGAATATTCTCGTTGAGCTTCCAGGCATTCAGGATAAAATCGGGGATGGCGGCGTTTTCAAGAAGAAAGTAGCCGTCCTTGGAGAAATTCGGGCCGCCGCAGGGACCGGGAAGGGGGATATGCTCCCTGGGATAATCCTTGTTGATGGTGCTGATGATCTGGTGGGCATTGACTCCGTAATGCTCCGCTATGAGGGCATACTCGTTGGCGATGGCAAACCGCACGTAACGGAACACGTTTGAAAAGAGCTTGGCCACCTCGGCGCTTGTCGAGTCCATCAGGACGGCACTTTTTTCTTTTCCCAGCTTTGCGAAGACTGCCGCCGCAAGCTCTGCGCTTGCGGGATCAACGCCGCCGATAATCTCCGGAAGGGTCTCCAGCTCTTCCATCACGCTCCCCTCGACCACACGCTCAGGGCAGGCGGCAAGAAAGAGATCCTTGCCCACCACCAGCGAAGTCTGCTCCTCGATAAAGGGCTTTATCACGTTCACGCAGGTGCCGGGCGACACGGTGCTCCGCACTATGATGAGCTGGCTCTCATGAAGGGCGGGCTTGAGGGTCTTCAGGGCCGAGATTATGGAGGCGAAATCAGGGCGGATCTCCTCGTCAAGCGACATGCCGATGCATATTATGATGACATCAGCCTCGCCAAGGCGCCCCTCGTCGGAAGTCACTTCTAGCTTCTTGCTCTTCAGGGCTTCTCTGAGAAGGGGCTGCGTGTTTTCCTCCTTGAAAGGCATGGAGCCGCTGCTTACGGAACGAAGGAGCGACTCATTGATGTCCAGGCCGATGACCTGCACCTTCTTGGAGGCAAACTTGATCGCAATGGGAAGACCCATCCTGCCCAGGCCCAGTATGCCGAGGATAAAGCGGTTTTTCTCTATTTTTTCCCGGAGCGCACCTTCCATAGACCCTCCTTCTCATGACTTCTCCCTCGGGGGGCCTTTTCCTTTTCAGGCAGAGAAGGAGGATTGAGGCAGATGGTGGTGTATAGTAATGAATACCATGCGGCTTGAAGCATTCGACTACTTTCTCCCGCCAGGGCTCATTGCCCAGGAGCCGCTCCCTGAAAGAGACTGCTCCCGCCTCATGATTGTGAGACGGAAGGAGGGAACCATTTCCCACAGCACCTTCAGGGAGCTTCCCTCCCTGCTCCCGGCAGGCTCGCTTTTGGTGATGAACAGCAGCAAGGTTATCCCGGCAAGGCTCATGTGCAGGAAACAGAGCGGCGGAAAAGTGGAGGTGCTCCTTACAAGGCGCCTGACAGACACGCGCTGGGAGGGCCTCTTGAGGCCCTCCAGAAGAGTACCTGCCGGTACACGGCTGGAAGTCCCGGGCCATGCCCTGGCAATCACTGTTGTCGCAAGATGTCCCGGCGGCTCCTCCACGGTGGAGCTCCACTACGAGGGGGATTTCTGGGAGCTCCTCTCAAAGTGCGGCAGGACTCCCCTTCCTCCCTATATCAAGAAGAATCTTGAAGATGACCGGCGCTATCAGACCATCTATGCCCGCGAGAAAGGCTCTGTCGCCGCCCCTACGGCAGGCCTCCACTTTACCGAGGCTCTCTTTGAAAAACTCGGCCGGGGCGGCTTCCGGAAAGCCTTCATCACCCTCCATATCGGCCCCGGCACATTCCGCATGGTGAAAACCGACGAGATAGAAAAGCACCGCATGGAGGAGGAATACTATTCCATCCCGGCGGAAACGGCCGATGCCATCAGGGAGGCCCGCTGCGAGGGGAGAACTGTCGTGGCCGTGGGCACCACGACGGTGCGCGCCCTGGAGTCGGCATACGACAGCGGGGCGATCCTCAGGCGCCCTGAAGGGCCGAGCAGCCTTTTCATATACCCGGGCTTCCGCTTTTCCATCGTGGAGGCCCTCATCACTAACTTTCATCTCCCCCGCTCTACGCTCATAATGCTCACAAGCGCCTTCGCCGGGAGGGATCTGCTGATGGAGGCCTACCAGGAGGCCATCAGGGAGCAATACAGGGTATACAGCCTCGGAGACGCCATGCTTATTCTCTAGAAAGGATCACCGCACCGGGCATCAAGAAGGTCCCTGCCAGAGGCTACTCCCCTATGATCTTGACCAGGACTCGCTTCTGGCGGCGCCCGTCAAACTCCGCGTAGAAAATCTGCTCCCAGGGCCCGAAATCAAGCTTTCCCCCCGTGATCGCCACTACCACTTCGCGGCCCATGATCTGCCTTTTCAGATGAGCATCGGCATTATCCTCCCCCGTGCGGTTGTGATGATACCTGGAGACAGGCTCATGGGGGGCAAGGCCTTCAAGCCACACGTCATAGTCATGGATGAGGCCTCTTTCATCGTCATTGATGTAGATACTGGCCGTGATGTGCATGGCGTTCACCAGGCACAGCCCCTCGCGGACGCCGCTTTTTCTGACGAGCTCCTCCACGGTGGGCGTTATGTTGAGGTAGTCCCTCCTTGAAGGGACCTTGAAGGTGAGATACTCAGTAAGTGATTTCATAAAAGTCCTCCTGAACCATGATGGGGGCAGCCTCATTCATTTTTTTCCCGGGCTGGGGAATTCCTTCATTCCGGCATTCCACCCCATATTTCCGTGAGGGCCCCGGGGATGAGAAAAAAAGAGGGAAATCGGGCGCCATAGAGAAAACATGGGCACTTCACCTGCGGAGTGCACCATGGTACGGCTCATAATTACAATGATCATCGCGGGAATCCTGGGGGGGGCCATTGCCTACCTTGGAAACCAGCTCGGCCGCTACATAGGGAGGAAAAAGCTCTCTATTTTCCGCCTCAGGCCTCGCCATACCTCCATACTCATCACTACCATCACCGGAACCCTCATCGCAGCAGGAACTCTCCTCTTCGCCTACCTCTCCTCATGGGAGGTGCGCACCCTTTTCGCGGGCCTCCAGAAATTCAAGACCGAGGTGGCCACCCAGACGATAAGAACCATTGAGCAGGCCGATGTGAGCGGCGTAGTGTACAAGGAAAGAGAGCCGATACTTACTGCCGTCGTTGACGGCACCAAGGGCTACGAGGCGGTGACAGAGCAGATAAGCGAAGTGCTCGGCTATGCGAACGAGGCCGCCCTGCAGAAGAGCAAGGAAGTGGCCGACCTCATGGGCGCCGATTTCACGCTTCCCCGCGACGGCAAGCTTGTAGGCTACATCCCGGAAGAGTTGAATAACCTTGCCACCTTCATTGACAAGAAGAAAAACAAGGTTATCGTGATGGTATTCCCCCTGGGGTACGCCTTTCTCGGGGATAAATTCGCCGTGGGCTTTTACCCCATCGATTACAAGCCCAATGTATTCTCCCAGGACCAGGAGATCACCAGTGCATCAATCAACGGCACGAGCAACAAGGGCGAGCTCTTTACCAGCCTTGCCAAGCTTATCGTCAAGGCAAAGGGCGAGGCCATCCGCAAGGGGATGATAGAAAATCCCAAGACTTACCAGCTCATCGAGCTTGACAGGGACTATTTCCTCCAGACCATCGACAAGATCGGCGCCATGAAAAAAACGGTCACCGTCGTGGTGAAAGCCAAGAAATCGGTGGACAACAGGGGACCTCTCGAAGTCTATCTGGAGCTGAAATGAGGAAGGCTTCCAGGCCCCGCGGAGCAGGCGGATCGCGCCGCATCCCTGTTACTTCATGAAAACCATGGCTATCGTGATGACCCAGAGGACACTCGAGGCCAGGGTGAGGCTCTGGGCGCTCTTGATCAAGCTGAACTTCCTCTCGGCGATCTGGGCCGTGGAGAAATTACGCCTGAGGATATCGCGCTGCATGTCCAGGGGCTTTATCCTGGTGAAATCGTGGACATAGTTGTCAGCAGTTTTCCTTGCGAGGATGTCACCGAAAAAAACGAGGTCCGTGCGGCCAGCCTTCTCTGAGTAATCACCTTTTGTCATGATGACCATGAGGCAGTAGAAAATCGCGGCGATGGAGGCGACAAAAAACCCCAGCTGGAAGATTCCCTCGAAGCCTGAAAAAGCTTTCGCCGCTCCCCTTTCTCCCATCAGGAATGAAGTGGCTGATGCGAGGAAGATGCTGTTTATCACGATGAGGTTATTGGCCTTGTTGTCGGCGAACTGCACCAGGTTCTGGTTGTAGTGAAGCACATCAAAGGCCGACTTGAGATCGATGCCTGCCGTATCGGCGGCGAGAGGTTCATGGGACGATCTGTCCATTGCTATACCCATCTGGTCCACACTCCTTTCCTTGCCTCTATCATAGCAGGAGCGAAGACCCCTTTCAGTGCCATTTGTCACATTCCGTCAGGAAACTGTCTCGACAAGCCCCTTTTTCATCATCCACTCGATGACGGCTTCGGTGGCTTCACGCCAGTAGTAGGTCCGCTCATCAGGCTCGCAGGCCAGGTAGCCCTCCATGATAAGGTGGATAAGGGAGAGCGCCTGGGGATACTGGACTATCATCTCGGCGATCTTGGCATCCTCGCCTTCAAAGCAGCAGTAAATCCTGTCGCCCCCCGGCTCCGGGACCGGGATCTTTTCATAGCGGTCATAATGATGAATCATGGCACACCCCCGCAGGCATCGGTGATTGTTCCTCTTCCATTATAGCATGAATTCGCACTGATCTTATGGAAAGTCCTGCCTCGGCGAGGAAATGCAAAAAGGATTCTCGCGATGAAACCATAATTATTCCATGGGGAGCTCTTGGTGCGTGCTCTGGCGGATTTATGAGAATACTTGCAAGAACAGCAATCTTTCTTTTGGGCATTGCAGCGCTCCTTGTGCTCCTTGGGGCTGCCATGAAAAAAAACACTACCTTCATAGAACCGGTTGACAGGCTCCTCCGGCTGCAGACGCCCGGGGAGTTCTCATCCGGCGCCTTTGTGAATACGGGGTTTTCAGAGGAGGCGGGCGGCGTGGTCCTTGCTCCCGAGGGCACAGGCGCCGCAAGAAAGGGGCAATATGTCTCTTCTGAGCTGCCTGCCGGATTCCTTTTCAAGGAGCTCATTCCCTCGTGCAACATATCGTGCCCTCCCGGATGCGGCTTTCTCTTTGAGCTGAGAGTGCGCGGGGATGAGGGGCCATGGTCGTCATGGCTCTCTCTTGGGGGATGGGGCGTGGTTCCGCGGCAGAAGGCTCCTCTGACCCGCGATAAAGTGGCTGCCGTGAAAGTCGATTACCTTGTTGCTCCCAAAGGCGCCACCACCGTGCAGTTCCGCCTTTCCCTCTATTCAAAAAATGGAGAGGCCACGCCCGTGATAAGGCTCATCACGGCGGCATGCTCAAGCGAGAGGGGGGACAGGGATCTCCCCCTCAGGAGCAGGGCGCCGGCAAGTCTTCCCCTCACGCAGTGGAACAGGACACTCCCCGTTCCCTTCCGCTCGCAGACTGCCGAGGAGAGCTCCATAGCAGGCCATATCTGCTCTCCCACGAGCGTAAGCATGGTAATGGAGTACTGGGGCGTCTCCCTTCCCACGAAAGAGGTTGCGGCTCTCCTCTATGACAGCTCCCACAAGATGTACGGCATCTGGTGGCGCGCCGTGGAAGGGGCAAGCCAGTATGGCTTCGAGGGGTGGGTGCAGTGCTTCAGGAACTGGGAGCAGGTGAAGGAATGGATCGCAAGAGACACCCCTGTCATCGCCTGCGTGTCCTTCGGGGCCGGAGAGCTCGGGGGCTCAATGACTCCCCAGTCTGAGGGCCACGTGATGGTCATCAGGGGCTTTGATAAAAAGGGGAACCCTCTCTGCAACGATCCCGCCGGGGCCGATGAAGACCGGGGCTCCGTCACCTATGACCGCGAGGAGTTTGCGAAAGCATGGTTTGACAGGGGGGGGGTGGGCTACCTCATCAGACCCCTTTATTCTCCTTAAGACTTTTCCTCGTGCTTCTCCGGGGTGCAGACCAGATC
>JAVHLM010000001.1:589306-595159 GCA_031082125.1 Candidatus Eremiobacterota bacterium | reverse complement strand
CGTACGTGACCAGCGGGAGGCCGGGGGCAGCCTTGAAAACCTGCCCGCCCTCCATGACGGCCTCGTAGCCGGGATACTCGCGGATCGCCTCGGCAGATGCCTCAGCGGCCTGGGCGGCCTGAGCAGCCTCCCGGTGTGGGGCCTCCCTGAGAAGAGATCCCGCCGGTGTATTCACAATAATTCTCCTTTCATATTTTTTTTGTTGAATTGGATACTCATGTATCCCTTATCTTATTATATACCAGGATACAGATAAAGTCAAAATATATGACGGCGGAAATGCCTGCAGTGATTGGGTTTGAAAGCCATCACCACATGGCCCGCAGAGGGACGAAGAGCCCTGTTTTGCGTTTTTTCTGCTCAAAGCCCCTGAAAGTCTCTCCAGCGAAAAAAAAGGCTTCATGCCGAAGGGCAAAGGCGAGTCAATGGAAAAAGGGGTGGGAGGAAAAATATTTTCAAGCTCTGAGCGTACAATCAGGCGCTTGAGAGCACTGGATCGGTCATTTATGCAATCCTGTTTATCGAAGATGGATTCAGCAGGATAAGTGAAATTGACGGTTCCAGGCCATGGGGAAGCTCAGCGCTTGTCCGGCCTGTGCTCTGAGAACCTGGCCTGTAAGTGAAAGTGCTGCAGGCCCGATAGAAGGAGAGCGGTTCTGTACAGAGAAGCACAGACAGGAGGGAATGGCAGGAGTATAATAGAGTGAGAAAGCGGGATAAACCGCAGGTGAGGAGGAGTGCGCCATGGCATCGGCGATTTGTGTCCTTGATGTTGCAGACTCCCGGGTTGACTGGAACAGGGTGGTCTATGAAAAGCTCCCGGAATTCATAGAAAAGAGCAGGGGGCCGGGGAGCCCTGTACCCTCCTTTGCGCCGCAGGCATCAGAAGCTATTGATGACCATCTGGCAGGGAAGCCTTCTTCGGTGAAGATCTGTGTTTTTTCCCAGCGGGAAGATCTTTATGGCGCCCTCTCGAGAATTGCGCTGGGAGACGGCAATCTCATGCTTATCTATTACTCCTACCCGGGAGGCACGCTTATCACCAAGACTGGATGTCCTTTTATCCTGATAGCCGGCAACAGCAGTTTCTGCCTTTCCCTGCGGAATCCCGAGATGAACCGCTTCAAAGCCGAGAGGATCGCCGCCGGCGAGCTTGTATCCCTGGTTCAAAGGCAGTTTCACCTGGTGCTCATGGAGGAGTGCCACTGGCAACAATGGTCACGCCACGTGGGCCTCACGGAAAAGGGAGAGGTTTTTGAAGATCCCAGGGCCCTCGTGGAGAACATGCTTGAGAGCGTGAGCCTTCATGAAAGTGAGAGGCCCCTTCTTCCCGCCCCAAGGAAAAAGGCGCCGATTGGTGAGCAGCCGGGGCGGGCTTCAATCTCGGGAAGTCTTCCGGCTCACCAGCGGAAGCGTCTTGAGGGCCCTCCGCAATCTCATTGAATGCGTTTCTGCATCCACACGACATCGAAGTCCTCGCCGAATTTCCTGCCCACCCGGCGGAGTCTTCCGCACTCGGTGAAGCCGTTCTTCAGGTGAAACCTTATGCTCTCCTCATTGCGCGATGAGATGCTTGCCACGATGGTATCGACGCCCAGGGCTTCCGCCTCCCTGACAAGGTAATGGAGGGCTTTCGTGCCGGCTCCCTTCCCGGTGAAGGATGGGAGGATGAAGTAGCCGATTTCGGCGGTGCGGGTAAAAGTGCTGGCGGGGTGATATGGCCTGAGGAGAGCAAATCCCACCGTGGCGCCTATATCATCGCAGATGGCGATCCCTGGATAGACTTCCGACATCTTGAGGAACACGTCGAAGAAGTCATAGTCAACGCGGTGCTCCGGGTAGGCAGCAAAGCTCTCCTCTACGAAATAGTTGAAGATATCGATGACGGCCTTGCGGTTTTTTTCAGAAAGTGGTTCAAAGGTAAATTCCATATTATTTTCTTATGCGCAGAAGCCTGAGAGTCCTGCTGTCAGGCTCGCATGTGACAGGAAGTTTTCTGGAGAGCTGAAATGAGCCAAGGGAAAAGGAGGTTTCCTCGTCAAGTATCCCATCGATCCCGCCATGATAAAATCCCATTCCCGCAAGCTCCTGCTGGAGAGCCTTCGTCTCCTTCATTGAAAGGCCCTTCATCTCCAGCGCCATGTCTTCTTCAGTAACCTCGCTTCCGCATATGAGCACTTCTGTCCCCACGCCGATTTCCCTGCGGCTCATGAGCTCGTCCATATCCCTGTTCCGCATGGCAATACAGCCCCATGTCCAGTTATATCCCACGCAGAGGCCATGGATCTGTATCTCGCCGCCGATTGGGGGGAGAGCGCCGCCCTCCGCGGGGAGAAGCCTGTGGGCCAGGGCGAAGCGGTACCTTATCCTGTCAATGGGCGTGGGATAATCCAGATCATAGGCTTTGTAATAGGTCGCATTATTCTGGACGCAGATTATCTTGTAAATTCCCTCAGGTGTCGAGGCTCTGTCCTGGAAAAGCTTTCTTCTCCGGGAGTTCTGGCCGAGATCAATGGGATAGCGCTTCATGGGAGCTCCATCGTCCCGGACCTCCAGTATGAAGTTCTCTTTGTCAACGAAGAGAGAGGGTTTCCTGAGAGGGGGAAGGGCAGTTCCGCTGGTGGTGCATGAGGCGAGGCTGCTCCATACCGGGAAACCGGGCAAGGGCCTGTAGCAGGCTCTGTAGTAATAGAAAGTATTATGGGCTGCTTTCCTGTCAATAAATGGCCATTCAGAGGGAGATGGAGAAAATCGGGCAACAGGGATGCGGAGGGGATCAGGAGGGAGCCTTTTCCCCGCAGTGGTCGATCGGTAAAGTTCCAGGGTGCCGCCTGCTTTCTGGGGAAGGAGGAAGTAAAGGGCCACCTCGCCGCCTGCCGAGGGGAGACACAGGATGGAAAAGCAGTGGATGCTGGTGCTCAGGGTGAGGGTTCTCACAAGAGCAAGCACGATGATGACGTACATAATATGTAAATCCCGAGATGATCCTATTGCACGATTTTAAACGAATTGAAGAACTTGTTGAACTCTGGTGAAATCTCCTGGAGCTTTTCTTTTACCGCTCCCACGGTAAGCACATAGGTTCTGTCACCGCAGGAAATGATTACCTGCTTGCTCAAGAAAAGCTGCGAGGGGTTGTTGGGAGCCGCGGTGACAAACCTGAACGAGAGGGCATCGTATCCGTTAAGCTTCATGTTCCCTGAGTTTTCCACGTTGCGCGCCCCTGTTTTTTCCTTCAGTCTCTCCCCCCACTTTGAGAGTGCCGGCATGTCCTTGCTCTCGAGGAACCTCACATGGATGTACGCTTCTGCCGTGCCTGTCATCAGATTCATCTTTACAAACTCAGGGGGGGTGGATTTCATTTCCTGAAAATTCCGGGGAATACTCATCTGGCAGCCTCTGAAGGTATAGAGGGGGCCTTCCCCGGGATGATTCTTATGAGAGAGCGGCTGCTCCTGCCTTCTTTGCTTCCACGGCTTTTCCTCTTGTTTCTGGCGGTAAGCAGGTACTTCCCTGCTCTGCTGTTGAAAGGGTGTCGTGAACCGGGGATATGAGATCGTTTCCGGGAGGGGGGGAAGCGCCTGGGTAGGTGCGGGCTCAGCCACGTAGGCAACGGTTTTCGTTACCGTCACCCGGGGTTGCACAGGCCTCTTTTTGTCAGTGCTTTTATGGTTCTTTTTTGTAAGAGCCTCGGAAGGTATGGGGCTTGCCTTTGTCGTTGCTTCCGCTGATAAGGGCAGGGGAGTGAATGGACTCGTGGCGGCTGCCTGCTGTGAGGGCTTCGAAGATATTTCCGGCGAAACGGAAGGCAATGCCGTGCTCTCCGGCGCCATGGTGACGGCGTTGCTCACGCCGCGGGGTATCACTATGATCTTTACCGCAAAAAGAGCCGATATGAGCAGGATCAGGCACACCAGGGCAATTCCTGTCAGTGACAATGGAGTGAGGACTTTTTGTGCTCTTGAAGATTCTCCAGCGGGAGTGAGGGTCTGCACCCCCCTGAGAGTCTCCGTGGTGATTGGAGTGTCGGCTTTCTTATGAGCGGGGCTTGTGCTTTGCTTCAGTTCAGGGTGGGTAAGGGCAGTGCGCATTTCTCTCATCGTCTGGAAGCGGTCCTCTGGAAGAACCTCGAGAGCTTTTTCTATTACTTTTTCGAAGTTCTCGGAGAGCGCCGTGTTTATTGTGCGGACCGGCACAAATTCAAAGAGCCCTTCGCCGAAATTCCAGCCGTTGGTGGCGAGGAAGTGGAGGGTTGCGCCAAGGGTGTATATATCGGAGCGCTCGTCGGTCTGCCTTCCGCCGTAATGCTCCGGCGATGCCGTGAGCGCGGTGCCCATCGGGATCGTGTCGCCGCTGCGGCTGTCCCTGTCCTTGTAAACGCGTGCGATCCCGAAGTCCACAAGGTGTATGTGCTCATTCAGGTCCAGTATGATATTCTGGGGCTTGAGATCGCGGTATATGATGGGGGGGCTCTGGCTGTGAAGATACTCGAATATGGTGATGAGCTCTTCAGCCCAGGCAAGGACGGTGCTTTCCTTCAGAAAGACCTCCTTGTTCTCCGGGACAAGCCTGTCGAGGCTTTTCCCCTCGATAAACTCGCTTACAAGGTAGTAATAGCCCTCTTCTTCAAAGAAATCGTGTATCTTGATGATCCCCGGGTGCCTGAGGCGCTCCAGGGTTGATTTTTCCTGGGAGAGGGCAAGGACATGCCGGGAGACAGTCCCGTCCACTTCCTTGACGAAGTATTCCTTTCCCCCCTTCACTCCTCTGTAAGCTACGCACATCCCGCCTGCCGCCAGGTAAGAGAGGGTATGGCCATTCTGCAGAGCGGTGCCGTCGGGAAGCACCATCACTGGCGTCCCTTCCTTGGTTTTTTTCCCATCGGGGGCTTGTACCCTTGTTCTCATTGCGCTGTGCCCTCGCTTCTCATGATGAGACCCTCTGTCACTCAAAAAGTTTCTCTCTCTCATGGTGATGATCCTCTCAATGTCTTGCAGGTGCTGAAAAGGTTGAATGGGCATGAAGGTTCTTTCTGGTGAGCATGATCTTCTTTATTTCATAAAGGCTCCTGGAATCGCGCCGAAGATACCGGCAGAACAGAAAGGTAACTTCCATGGAGTGGAGAATTTATCTATATATTTTCATAGGGGGGGTCATAAGTGAAGCAGGAAAAGCCTGGCCTGAAAATTCTCTATAACGGCACACCTATAAAGAAGCTCTGGCTTTCCGACATAGGAGAGAAGGGGTGCGAGGTGCTCCTTGTCGTTATGCCGCGGACAGGAAACGAAGAGTATTCGGTGAGGGCGGAATGCCCCGATGACTGGATGGAAATTCTGCCTCTAAAGTTTTCCACCACTGCGAAAAACCCTATGAAAGTGACCCTCAGGATCAAGCCTGGCGCAGGCAAGGCTGGTGAGATAAGACAATCCACCGTAACCTTCTCTCATCAGGCAGGCTCGAAGAAGCAACACGTTTTTCCGCTGGAGATAAAAGCCAGCTTTATCGCAGAACAGGGAGAGCCCCCGCTTCCCCAGCAAGCTTTAAAAGGTTCGGCGGTTTCTTCTGCCATGAAAGCCCCTGCTGCCGAGAAGAAGCCGCCGGCTGCCGAGAAGAAGCCACCTGCTGCAGAGAAGAAGCCGCCGGTTGCCGAGAAGAAGCCGCCGGTTGCCGAGAAGAAGCCGCCGGCTGCAGAGAAGAAGCCGCCGGCTGCAGAGAAGAAGCCACCGGCTGCAGAGAAGAAGCCTGCCGCACCACCGGAGTCCAGGACTCCTCAGGCAGGAACAAGGGCACCCGTCGCGGAGCCGAAAGCCCCCGCTGCCGAGGTGAAGCCTCCCGTGGCGGAAGCGAAGCCTG
>JAVHLM010000001.1:461079-589206 GCA_031082125.1 Candidatus Eremiobacterota bacterium | reverse complement strand
CCGAAAGCCCCTGCTGCCGAGGTGAAGCCTCCCGTGGCGGAAGCGAAGCCTGTGCTGACGCCTGAGCCGAAAGCCCCTGCAATAGAGCCGAAAGCTCCTGCAATAGAGCCGAAAGCCCCCGCCGCCGAGGTGAAGCCTGAAGTGAAAACAGTCCTTCGCAGCGAGAGCACCTCTCAGGGATACCAGCATGTGGTCGCAGCCATTGTCATCGTGGTGATCATAGTGGCCTGCCTGATATCGCTCTCAACCCAGAAAGTGAATATGCCCATTCCCTCTCTTCCCATAGCTCCTGGAACGCTCTACCTTGACACCGATCCGACGGGAGCGTCTGTCACCTGCACCGAGGATCAGTCAATCTCGGGAATCACTCCCCTCCGTGTCGCAGAGGTGAAAAAGGGAACATACCACGTGCGTCTTTCAATGAAAGACTGCCTGGATGCCGAAGAGACCCTGGAGGTACTTCCCGGCAAGGAGACGACCTGCATGTTCAGCCTCAAGAAAACCGGGACCCTCAACGTGCAGTCTTTTCCCAAAGGCGCTTCGGTCAGTGTCGATGGCATGGACACGGGAAAGGTCACTCCTGTTCTGTTGAAGGATGTCCATGAAGGAGCACACAAGATCACCCTTAAATTCGGGGAAAAGGGCCCTGCAAGGGATTTTCCGGCACAGGTCGAGTGGGGCAGGCGGACAGAGTTCTACGGCCTTCAGGATGAGAAGAAATCAGCCGTTGCAGTGGAGTGTGATGGCACGGCGAAAGTATTTATCAACGGCGTGGCATTGGGGAAGGCCTCTGAAGGCCCCTATCTCGTGAACCCCGGCTCTCACAAGATAACTGTGGCGAAGGAGTTCTATATGCCCTGGAAGCAGGAAGTGAAAGTCACCCCCGGCGAGGTGGCCTTCCTCGCGGTGAAGCCTGTGGCACAGGGCGTCCTTTTACTTGAGGGAGATTATGACACGGCATTTTATGTGAATGACAGGTTCCAAGGGTACGAGCGCCAGAGGGTCCTCTGCGATCCCGACACGCCCGTGACGGTAAAAGCAGTGCTTTATGACGGCCGGGTCTGGATCAGGGAGTTCACGCTGAAATCTGGAGAAAAGAAAGAGGAAAGAGTGAATCCTGACGAGGCGGTAAGGCCCGAGACGGGAGGCCTCCAGGGAGACGTGACAGAGACCCTGCCCCCTGCGGAACAGGCCTTTTCAGACTTTTCCATAGCGGAGAGATTCCCTGAGAAGGACTTTGCTCTTCTCAAGCAGCTCTATGAAGACATTGACAACGAGGGAGACCAGGAAATGGTGCTGGCCTTCCGCCATATCAGGGGAACGGGGAGGGATCCTGTTGAGCTTTACGTGGTGAAGAAGGCAGGGTCTGACTACAAGGTGGTCCCCCTCAGGGAGCCTGCCAAAAATGAAGTAGGATACGGGGAGCTCAAGGAATTCTCCGTGACGAAAAAGGATGACCTTGGCTACAGAGAGATCCTCTATGCCACCAGTGACGGTAAAAGCAGCCTGGCGGGATCATTTGTCATCAACAGGAGCGCCCTTGACAATCCGCTCTGGATGAAGCGGTAAGTTCTGTCACGCCGAGTATGATCCATCCAATATGCTCCCGTCGTCAAATATCACCTGATCTGCTGTTTCGTTGACGAGGTGTACCACACACCTTAAGGCTACATTTCTTCCGAACCTGAAATCACCCCTTATGGTGAGGCGCTCGCACTCGATGAGAGAAGGCGGGCCATAGGGGAAACGGGCCTGGAGGTCGTCGATGGAGCGGTAATATGCCGGGTCAAGGTCGATGACCATCGGAGGGCCTCCCGGCTCCCTCTGTGGATTTATCACCACCCTGTTGTCATGGGTGAGCAGGTAGGCATCGGAGCTGACTGCCAGGAGGTCATTGGTGGTCTTGACCGGGAGGAACCTGCTCCTTGGCACATGGAGGGCCTGGGCCCCCCTGAAAATTGAGATTGCAGTCCCCATGGCAGTCTCAATCTGGTAGACAGGCGTTGAAGAGAGGTCCCTGGGATCGATGCTCTTGGGGTTCCTTATCATCGGGAGGCCCAGCACGTAATCCTTTTCCTCCAGCACTTTCTTCAGCTCATGGAGATTGATCCAGATGCTGTTTGTGTTGAAAAACTTATAGCGGTAAATGTCCTGGAAGAGAGCCCTGTCCTCGGGGTGACACTGGGCAATTTCCCGGAGGATGAGCTGCCCGTCGGGAAGCATTGCGAGGTGTCCTCCTTTCCTGTCTTCTTCCGTCCTTGTCGCGACCTCCATCAGGAAGGGAAGCCTGTGCTCCACGAAATACCCCAGGACTATCTTGTTCATCACGGCCCCGAGGTTGTCCGAGTTGGACACAAAGGCGAAGCGGTATCCCTTTTCCAGCAGCAGGTCCAGGAGCCCTCCCGTCACCAGTGATGTGTAGATATCGCCATGACCGGGCGGGCACCACTCAAGTGAGGGATTCTCGGGCCACCTGGCCGGCGAGAGATCTGAGCGCTTCACCTTGGGAACTCTGTGCTGGAGGAAATCAAGAGGAATATCCCTCATGAGGCCGGGATATCGTTCCAGGGCTTTCAGTGACTCTTCCCTTGTGGCAAAGCTGTTCATCAGGATAAGAGGAACCTTTTCATGAAGGGCCTGGGTGGCAATGATGTCAAGGAAGGTGAGGTCGTCCTTCACCGTGAGCAGGGACTTGGGACCGTTAAGGCCCATGCTTGTCCCGAGGCCGCCGTTGAGCTTTATCATCACCGTGTGGGGAAGTGAGCGCTGTCCTGTCTCCGCCAGGTGAGTGGGAAGAGACTCAAGCTCCGGGAGGGACTCAAGGGGAAGGATATCTGTCTCCCTTATGAAGCCGTCGTATCCCTCGGCAAGATGCCGGTAATAATGGGCAAAGGTGGCGATTGCCACGTCGGGCAGGCCTTCTTTTCTCATCAGCTCCCTGAAAGGCATGAATCTCTCTTCCGTGGTAATCATACTCCGTCACTTCCTTGAGATGTTTTGGCATTACCGGCCTTGAGCACTTATTCTTTCTTGAGATGATGAACCCTTTTTCTTGAATGCCCTGCCGCCGCGGCAGGGCATTCTGTACCAGTGATAGGCCATCATACAGAGGATTTTTCGCGGTGCATACCTAATACACAGAGGGAAGGCCATTATCTGACAGGCGGGAGCTGACGCGGTGCGCATCCTTGTGGTTGATGACGATCAGGAACTCAGGAATTTCATGAAAGTCTTTCTCTCCCCCCTGGGATACGAAGTCCTTACAGCTTCCAACGGCGGCGAAGCCCTGGACATGCTTCACTGCCAGGAGATAGAGCTTGTCATAAGCGACCTTGTCATGGAGCCCATTGATGGTCTGGAGCTCTGCAGGCGCATCAGGAAGATCGATTTTCCCCATTATCTCTACATAATCATCCTCACTGCCAGAGAGACAAGCCAAGACCTGGTGCAGCTTCTGGAGGAAGGCGCTGACGATTTTATCGCAAAGCCCTTTGACAACGAGGAGCTCAGAGTCCGCATCATGGCAGGGGAGCGTATAGTGAAGCTTGAGCGAAGCTACGCAGAGAAAAACCGTAGCCTCCATGAGGCCCATGAAAGGCTTAATGAGGCTTACATGATCATAAGGCGTGATCTTGAAGCTGCAGCCCGCCTTCAGCAGAGCCTCCTCCCCGCGTCTTCCTCAAGCATGGGGGGGCTGCACTTTGAATGGCTTTTCATGCCTTCCAGGATCCTCGGCGGCGACATATTCAACTACTTTCTGCTGGAGGACCACCGCGTGGGCTTTTACATCATCGACGTGGCAGGCCATGGCATTCCCTCGGCAATGCTCTCTTTCACGCTGAGCAACACCCTTTCGCCTTCTCTGGGCGCTGCAGGGTTTGTCGTCAAGCCGGCCAAGGGGCTGCCTGCGCTCCAGGCCGCGGCTCCCTCCGCGGTAGTGGGGGAGCTTAACAGGCACTTCGTCGGAGATGAAGAAAGCCTTATCTACTTCACCATGATCTACGGCCTTTTTGACAGAGCCCGTGAGACTCTCACCATCTCGCAGGCGGGCCATCCTTCCCCCTTTCTGGTAAAGCCCGCAGGCGCCTCCTTCTTTATCGGCAGCGGCGGATATCCCGTCGGCATGCTCTCATTTGCCGAGTATGACGAGCACCGCGTTCCCATGCAGAAAGGAGACCGGCTCTTTCTCTATTCTGACGGTGTCATAGACTGCATGAACGCTAGCAAGGAGAGGTTTTCAAGGGAAAGATTCGCTGAATATCTTGTGCAGTCAAGGAAAAAATCATTGAGGGAGTGCATAGAGGGTATGGAGGCCCTTCTCCGTGAATGGGCTGGAAACAAGGATTTTGATGATGATGTGAGTCTCCTGGCCTTCGAGATGGAATAGCCCCGGGCGCCTCAGCTCTCCGGGCCGCCGGACAGGTAATCTCTCAGCACCACCGCGGGGTGTTTTACCGTGATGCCCGTTCCATCGGCTATCTGGAGGGTGCAGGTGCCGCAGTCGGTAATGACAAGCCCCGCACCGCTCCTTTTTATGGCGTTGAAGAGGGGGGTCCCTATGTCCAGCGCCATGGCGAAGCGCTCCTTCTTGAATCCAAAGGTCCCCGCTATCCCGCAGCAGTAACTGTCCTCCACGATGAGCTCCCTCACGGCAGCTCTCCTGAGAAGGGCCGCCGCAGGTGTTCCTATACCCTGGGCCTTGAGGTGGCATGAGACATGGTAATAGGCAATGGGAACCCTTTCTTTTGATGAGGAGAACGAGAGCTCCTCATCGGCAAGGACCTGGAAGAGATCCTTCACATGGCGGGCAAGCTCGAGGTGGCGCTTCTCCTCGAGAAGCTCGCCGTACTCCTCCTTGAGGGCGAGGCCGCAGCTTGAGCAGGTGGTGATGACCGTGAAGCCCTGCGCCACCTTTCCAAGAAGGAGGGCGGCATTCTTCTCTGCCGTTGCCCTGCTCTCGGCGGTAAAGGTATTGGTGAGCATGGGGATGCCGCAGCAGCCCGTCCTGGCTATCTCGACCTGGTAGCTGCAGGCCTCGAGGAGATCGATGGCTGACTGCAGGATGAGGGGCTCATTGAAGCTCCCGTAGCATCCGGGGAATATGAGGGCCTTTTTCTCCCTGTTCAGGCTTTCTGTCTTAAGGGTGCTATGGGTGTAGCGGGGAAAGTCCCTGGGGGCTATTCCCAGCATTCCCATGAAAAACTTCGCCGGCGCCAGGCGGAGCATGGCGTTGAAGGGACCCGGCACCATGCTCCCCATGGATCCCCACCACACGTTATGGGCCAGGACCCAGTCACGGAGCCTTGCCAGGTTCATGTGCTGCTTTTTGCCTTTGTTCCTGATATTGATGACGGAAGGCTTCACCCCGTGGGGGCAGGAGGTGTCGCAGCGCCTGCAGTTGATGCAGAAGCCGAGGTACTGCTCGATTTCGTCGGGAAGGCTTTTTTCTGCAAGGCGGGCCCTCTCGAGCTCAGGACCGAGCTGGCGCGGTCCCGGGAAGGACTGGACCCGGGCAGCGACGGGGCACTGGGTGTGGCAGATGCTGCACTTGATGCAGTGCTCAAGGCAGGCGGTCTTGTCAGTGGTCATCTGATGAATCCTCCCCTGCCGCATTGAGTCCCGCTGCGTAGCCTGTGGCGAGCGCCACGCCCGAGTCGCTTTTCTCCAGGTATGGGTCGTAGCCTGCAAGGGTTCTGCCGGCCACGTGCACGTTCTCGAAGAGCACCTCGCCTGTCTCGGGCGAAAGGGGCTGGAGCGCCTTGTTTACCTTTATCCCCGCCATTGCGAGGGGCAGCTCCCTGCTGCCCAGGAAATCGCCTTCGGCAAAGGGCTTTTGATAGTGGACGGGGATTCCCAGGACTGTCTCTTCGATCTTTCCCGGCAGCACCATGAGACCCTCGCCCAGCACTCCTCCCGTGGCAAGCACGAAGGCACGGCCTTTGAGGGAGAAGCCCTTCCCTGTCCCTCTTCCGAGCTCCAGGGAGATGCAGCGCTTCCCGTTGCAGGCCTCCAGGACCGCATCGTGGCCCCAGAGGAACTCCACACCCCTTCTCAGGAGATGCCTCCTGAAGGCCTCGGCAAGCCGGTGCCCCGGTACCGAGGGAGGAAGGGTCACGAGCTCAATGACGGGGCAGCCCAGCCCGCTCTCAAGCGATTCGGAAAGGGCAAGGTGCCCTGTCACTCCAAGCACTGCCGGGATGAAGATGAAGGTGCCTTCCTTCACGTGGGGCTTAAGCTGCGACGCGAGGCTTTTCAAAGCCTCGGGCTTTTCCATATACAGGGCCATGTCGTAGCTGTTAAGGCCTCTCCCTGCACCGGTTCCCATTTCAACCCACAGGTGCTTCAGGGGGGCTTTGCAGCGGGAAGCCAGGCTTTCCGCCACGAAGGCAGGGTAGAAGTCTATGAGCTCCTTGAAGCCTGCCACGACGATCTCGGAGGCTTCGGAAAAATCCCTCCACGAAGAGGGAGGTGTCAGGGCTGCCGGTATCAGGGTGCCGGCAGAGGTGGGAATGAGCCTGTTCTCTAGCAGTGAGCCCCCGTAGGGAAGGCCGAAGCTTTCCGAGTTCTTCAGGAAGCGGGCCACAGCATCCCTTATCCTTTCAATCCCAAGAAGTGCATAGGGATGTAAGGGATTTTTCCTTATGAGGGTCTTGATGGCCTCCTCGGGATTCCCGGCATGCCCCTGAGCTTCAGGGGGATAGTGCCCCAGGAGCTGGATATGCCCTGAGGCGGAAGAGAGGTTTCCTGAGCCCTTTGCCACGATGGCAACGCTCTTTCCCCTGCCAAGTGCCGCTGAGGCGGCAGAGAGGCCCGAGAGCCCCGCTCCGATAACCACTACATCAAAGTTCATTTTTCAAGCCTTCCTGCCGCTCAAGAGAGAAAAGGTTCATGTAAATCCGGCGGGCCAGCTCCGACTGCCTGGCCTGCCATCCCCATAGCACCGGCTTCACGCCTTTCCAGCGCTCTGCAAGATCTTCCGCAATAAGTCTCTGGGCTTCCCCGGCGCCGAGATTTTTCTCCCCGGCAAGGTATCCTGCTGCCCTGAAGGCGCAGAAAGTCCCCTGGCAGGGCCCCATTCCCATGCGGGTAAGCCTCCTGATATCTGAAAGGCTGTGCAGACTCCTTGCGCCTGAGGCTTCGAGCACGGTGCTCCCTTTGACCTGCTCGCACTCGCAGAGGAGTCCCGCAATGCCGGGCTCTTCAACGGCTGACGGGGGAGAAAGGGGTTCCGTAGCGGTGCTGCATGGCTTTGTGACCCCTGTTCTCGCCGCGATGAGATCGACGGCTTTCTGCGCCATGAGGCGGTAGGTGGTGAGTTTCCCCCCCACGACGGAGACAAGGTTTTCCGGCCCTCCCCTGGCGCCGTGATCGATAAGGGAAAACTCCCTTGTGGCCTCCCTTCCTTCCTGGCCCTCCTTCTCCTCGAAAAGGGGCCTCACGCCGGCAAAGGCTCTTATGGTGCGGAGATCCTCTATCGAAGGGATAAGGGCTTTCCCCAGGGCGAGCATCGCAAGCACCTCGTCCTGTTCCACCGTGAGATCGTCGGGATCTTTTACCGTTTTTGACGTGGTGCCGAATATGGTCACGTCGTGGTGCGGCACAAAGATATCGCCGTCTCCCGGGGGATGGAGCCTGTTGAGCACTTTCGGCGTGAAGCGGTAATGGAAGACCACCATGATTCCCCTGTCAGGCGAGAGGGCAAGCTCTTCACCCGCCATGGATGCCACCTGCCCCGCCCAGGGGCCTGCGGCGTTCACCACGAGGGAGCAGGCAAGCTCCTCCTCCCTTCCCCCCGCGTCCCTGATCATTACCGATGTTATCCTTTTCCCGCTGATGCCGAATCCGGTGACACGGGCGTAGGTTTTCACCATCGATCCTCTTTTTTCTGCGTCGCGGGCGTTTGCCGCTGCCAGGGTAAAGCCGTCAACGGTGGCATCGGGGACTGCGAAGGCCCGGCTTATCTTTCCGCTGATGAGGGGAACTTCCTTCTTCACCTCGGCAGGCGAGACTTCCCTTGCGGCAATCCCCGCCTTCCTGCACCCTTCGAGCCATGTGGCGGCGTAGGCGGGATCATCGTCGGAAGTTGCGATGAAAAGGCCTCCCGTGTCCTCGACGCACCAGGGCGCCAGCTTTTTGAGGAGGGTGTTTTCCGTGATGCACTCTACGGCTGAGTGAAAGTCCTTGACGGCATAGCGCGCTCCCGAGTGGAGGAGGCCATGAAAGCGCCCGCTCGTGCCTGTCGCCAGGTCATGCATCTCCACAAGCACGGCATCTATTCCCCTGAGAGCGCAGTCCCTCAGGATTCCTGTTCCCGTGGCGCCGCCGCCTATTATCACGACCGGGGTATCGCCCATGGTCTCTTGCGGTCCTTTCCGTTGATTTTACCATTTTATCAGAGATATGCCCTGCGGTCAACTTGTGTGGTGAGACCCTGCCCCGCAGATTGTCGTGTCAGACAGCGAGAAGTGCAGCTTTTCCGCGAGGGACTATGCCAGAAAGCGCTGCGAGGCACTCTGCAGCAGCGAATGACAGCCCCCGCCCTTCCCTGCCATGAAGGTATTCTCTCATTTATGTCGAATCACAGAGTCTTTCTGGTTTTATGCTCCATGCCACTCATGAGGAGGAAAGGCCTATGCAGCAAGGGACAATGATGGGAATCGCCATACTGCTTCCTGTGATCTCGGCGATTATCATATATCTTGTAAAACAGTACCAGGTCCGGGCTTCCGTGGTGATTATCACGGCATTGGCGCTCGCGATTAACTCTTTTCTCCTGCTGAGGACCGGTGATTTTACCTGGACTCCTTCCGGCGGGATGGAATGGCATGAGGTCGTGATGGTCCTCGACTTCATGCTCCTGCTTTACGTCGTGTATGTCGGCATCTCGCTTCGCAAGCCCCTCGTATTCATTTTTGCCATTGCCCAGCTTGTGCCCCTTGCTTACTGGGAGTTCAAAGGCCACGCCCAGACAGTCGTCGATCCTGCTTTCTATGTGGACAGCCTTGCCAAGGTCATGATTATAATCATCTCTGTCATCGGCTCGCTGATCTGTGTCTATGGCATCAAGTATATCAAGGATCACGAGGAGCACCTGCACCTTCAGAAATCGCGCCAGTCGCGCTTCCTTTTCTGGATGGTCATCTTCCTGGGCGCGATGAACGGCCTCGTCTCGGCCAACAACCTCTACCTCCTCTATTTCTTCTGGGAGGTCACGACGCTCTGCTCGTTTCTCCTCATAGGCCATGACCTTACCAGGCAGGCCCTTGACAATGCCGCCACAGCCCTCTGGATGAACTCCCTGGGAGGCACAGCCTTCACCTATGCCATCATGTACCTTCACAACCACGGCGGTCAGGCCGCAGGGCTCTCTCTCCAGAACGTGATCCATGGCGGTGTCCCTTCGGCGGTGGCCCTCTTCCCCCTTGTGCTTCTCTGCTTCACCGGCTTCACCAAGGCGGCGCAGCTCCCCTTTCAGAACTGGCTCCTGGGAGCCATGGTGGCGCCCACTCCCGTGTCGGCCCTGCTCCATTCAAGCACCATGGTGAAAGCAGGCGTGTACTTTATCGTGAGGCTCATGCCGGCCTTCCAGACTTCGGTCATCGGGAAAATCGGCCCCTTCATCGGAATAATCATCGCCCTCTGCGGGGCTTTTACCTTCCTTGCCGCCTCGCTCCTCGCCATAAGCCAGACAACAGGGAAGCGGGTGCTCGCCTATTCCACCATTGCCAACCTGGGCCTCATAATCGCCTGCGCAGGCATCAATACGCCTCTCTCGATAGCGGCGGCAATCCTGCTGATAGTGTTCCATGCGGTCTCCAAGGGACTTCTCTTCCTCTGTGCCGGCACCGTAGAGCACATCATCTGGAGCAGGGAGATAGATGACATGGAGGCCCTCGCCGAAAAGGCGCCGGTGACGACCCTTATCATGGGAATCGGTATCCTCTCGATGTTCCTGCCCCCCTTTGGCATGCTTCTCTCCAAGTGGATTGCCATAGAGTCGGTATCAGCCCTTGGAAGCAGCGTGAAGGCGGGAAACCTGATGCTCAATTCCGTGGTGAACTTCCCCGTGATGCTCATTCTTCTCATGATCGTCTTTGGGAGCGCCGCCACCATCCTGTTCTGGGGAAAGTGGTTCGGAAGGCTCCTGCAGGTGCTCCCGAGGCTCGGCAGAGTGAAGGAGCATCTCTCGGCGGGCTACTCGTTCGCCCTCTGGTTTCTTCTCGCAGGGGTCTTTGTAATAAGCATCGGCGTGGCGCCCCTCTACAGAGCCTTCTTTGCGGCTGCCGTACGTGATGTGGCGAAGGCTTCCTTGATCAACCCCGATATGGGTAATATCTGGCTTGAGTGGGGGGCGCAGAATTATCTGCTGAATCCCATCGGCTATTTCCCTGTCTGGCCTCTGTTCATTCTTCTTGTCGCGGCGCTGCTGGTGCCCTTTGCCCTCATCTCGGTGAAACAGACAGAGTTCAGGCCTGTGTACATGTGCGGCGAGCAGACGGGCGAGATCGATTCCGATACTTACATGACGACCGCCGATGAGAAGGTGCCTGTCAAACTGGGAGGGTATTATTTCAAGAATGTTTTCAGCGAGGCGGTCCTCAATCCCTGGGTGAATTCCATCGCAGTCGTACTGCTTATAATAATGTTTGGAGTGGTGATGGGGGTGATCCTGCTATGAATGATCCTCAGGCAGTGACGCAGCAGATTATGCAGCAGCAGCTTATGACCATCGGTCTCGCCATGCTTGCAGTTATCATAGCACCTTTCGCCGGGGGATTCCTTGCCGGCCTTGACCGGATTCTCACGGCAAGGCTGCAGGGACGCAAAGGCCCTCCTGTATGGCAGCCTTTCTACGATGTGTTCAAGCTCCTGGGAAAAAACCAGATCACCGCCTCCAGGATGCAGCTCGTGTGGATGTATGCCTATCTGGCTATCATGGTATTCTGCCTGATATTCATCGCCCTCGGCCTTGACATGCTCCTCACCGTGTTTCTGCTGGGCTTTGCGGGAGTATGCCTGGTCCTCGGCGGCTTCAGCTCCAAGTCCCCTTACAGCCATTTCGGAGCAAACCGCGAGCTTGTCCAGATGCTTGCCTATGAGCCGGTCCTGCTGCTGATGGCCCTTGCCGTCTATTTCCAGAACAAGACCTTTCTCATCAGCAGAATATATGACAGCAACGAGCCCCTGATGTATTCCATGTGGCCCATCTTTATTGCCCTTGTGATAATCATCACCATCAAGCTCAGAAAATCCCCCTTTGACTTCTCCACATGCCATCATGCCCACCAGGAGATTGTAAGGGGCATCCTCACGGAGTATTCAGGCTCATACTACGCACTCTTCATGATTGCCGAATGGTACGAGATCATCATCCTTCTCTGGCTCGTGGCGCTCTTCTGGGCTGTCCCGTTATGGGTCGGAGTCCTCATCGCCCTTGCCGTCTATTTCCTTGAAATGTTCATCGATAATATTGCGGCGCGTATGACCATAGGATGGATGGTGAAATACAGCTGGGTCGCCGCCATGGTGCTCTGTATGACCAACCTGGTGTATCTTTTCATCAAGAGAGGAGTATTCTGATGGGATTGATAGAAGCCTCACGCCTGAAATCACCCTGGATCCTGCACTACGACACTGGCTCCTGCAACGGATGCGATATAGAGATCCTGGCCTGCCTCACGCCTCTCTATGACATAGAGCGTTTCGGCATGGTGAACATGGGCAATCCCAAGCACGCCGACGTGCTTGTCTGCACCGGTGCCCTCAATAAGCGCTCCGCCCGCGTGCTGAAGAACCTTTATGAACAGATACCTGATCCCAAGCTGGTCATGGTCGTGGGGACCTGTGCCATCTCCGGCGGCGTTTTTCATAACTGCTACAATGTGGCGGGGGGCGCCGACAAGGTGATTCCCGTTGATGTCTATGTGCCAGGATGCGCGGCACGCCCGGAGGCCATCATCGACGGTGTCGTCAAGGCCCTGGGCAGACTTGCAGAGCTTCAGGAGGTGGCCCGTGGTAAAAAATCTGCGTGAGATAAAAAAGGATGCCCTTCTTGGCGAGGCAAAGCAGTACGCGGACAAGAAGGCCCGCTTTGTAGTGACAGTGTGCAGTGATGCAGGCGAATCATTTGAGCTCACCTACTATTTCGTCGTCACACCGGGCGGGGAGATGGACGCGATACGCTTCACCGTCAGGAAAGATGAGGAGGTTCCCAGCATCACGGCCATATATCTCACGGCCGTCCTGAGCGAAAACGAGATGAAAGAGCTTTTCGGCGTCAAGGTGAAGGACATGGCCATCGATTTCGGCGGCCACATGTTTCTCGCCCATGACAGCCCTGAGCTTCCCATGCTCAAGGCAAAGAAAGAGCCCGCCGCAGTGAAAGGGGAGTGATTGTATGCAGCCTCGCACCATTGTTCCATTCGGCCCTCAGCACCCCGTGCTTCCCGAGCCCATTCAGCTCAAGATCACCTATGAGGATGAAAAGGTCGTTGACGTGGTGCCTGCCATGGGCTACGTCCACCGGGGCATAGAGAAAGCCTGCGAGCTCAACGAGTTCAACAAGAATATCTATCTCTGCGAGAGGATATGCGGCATCTGCAGCTGCATCCATGGCATCGCTTACTGCGAGGTCGTGGAGCGCCTCTGGGGGCTCGAGGTTCCCGAGAGGGCCCAGTGGCTCCGCACTATCTGGTCAGAGATGGAGAGGGTCCACAGCCATCTCCTGTGGCTGGGCCTTTTTGCCGACGCCTTCGGTTTTGAGAGCCTCTTCATGCAATACTGGCGGGTCAGGGAGAAGATCCTGGACATGCTCGAGCTCACGGCAGGCCACCGTGTCACCCATTCCGTCTCCATAATAGGCGGCGTGCGCCGCGACATCGACACAGACCAGAAGAAGAGGCTCCTGGAGACCCTGGCGGAGATCCGCAGGGAGGCGCAGGCTCTCAACAAGGTGATGATGAATGACTACACGGTGAAGCACAGGACCGTGGGGAAAGGCCCCCTCACTTATGATCAGGCGCTCCATCTCGGCTGCGCCGGCCCCGTGCTCCGCGCAAGCGGCGTGAAAGACGATGCCCGTATGCAGCCCGATCTTCACCGCTATGGGGAGCTGGGCTTTGAGCCCGTCGTGGAGACAGGGTGCGATTCCTATGCGAGGGCCCTGGTGCGGGCCCGTGAAACTATCCAGTCCATTGACCTGCAGCTTGCTGCCCTTGAGAAGCTTCCCGAAGGGGAGCTTGCGGCAAAGCCCAAGGGGAACCCTCCTGCCGAGGAAGCCGTGTTCCGCACCGAGCAGCCGAGAGGCGAGATGTTCTATTACGCCAAGGGCTCCGGCACGAAGAACGTGGCGAGGGTGAGAGTCCGCACCCCGACTTATGCCAATATACCGTCGCTGCTCGTGATGCTCCCCGGGTCGGAGCTTCCCGACGTGCCCGTGATCATTCATTCCATAGACCCCTGCATAAGCTGCACGGAGCGATAACGAGAGGACGAGGTGACCTATGCCTTTCATGCTTCCCACCATACTACAGAACCTTTTAGGCGGGTACGCCACGAGAGTGTACCCCGATGTGGCAAGGGACCTTCCTGCGCGGGTCCGAGGGCATGTGCAGTTTGATGAAAAGACCTGCATATTCTGCGCGAACTGCGCGCGGCGCTGCCCTGCCGAGGCCATTTCGGTGAATACCAAGGGGAAGGAGCTCACCTTTTACCCGGACCGCTGCATTGTGTGCGAGGTCTGCGTTGAGGTGTGCCCCAGGCAGTGCATAGAGCTCAGGTCCCAGTGGAGAAAGCCTTTCACGGAGCGCCCCGTGGAGGTCTACCGGAGTCCATCGGCTCCCAGGGAGCCTCAGGCTGAAGAGCCCGCGCCTCCCCAGGAAAAGACCGGCGAAGAGAAGCCTGAGGCCTGACACACAGGCTTCAGGCCATTTTCAGCTTTTTTCCTTTTTTATCTTTTTGTCGAGAAGCTTCAGCTGGTCACGCAGCACCTGTTCTTTTGGATCGCTGATGATGAGCCTGACAAGGTATTTCCTGGCAGTCTCGTAATGCTTCATCTTGATGTGGGCTACATAGAGAAACAGGCAGGTATCCGCAGAATCGGGATATATAAGAGTGTCATCGGTAAAGCGCTCCATGAGCTCTCTGTTCCTCCCGCATTTCCTGAGATAGATAAACAGGCCATCACCTTCATATATTTTAAGCCACGCGGGATCGCGCTCCAGGAAGTTATAACGCGGGTGCATTATGATTGTGTCAAGCCCGTATTTCTCAATAAAGCTCCTGAGGGCGTCAGGATTCGCGTATGAGCGGTATAGTTCGTTAAGGTAATCCCTGGTGAGGATGAGGTCAAGCCTCCCGTCGGCGCTTACCTTGTAGCGGGGAGCCAGGTGGTATGTAAGGTAATCACCGGCCAATTCCTCGCAGTAAATATCGGGCGGAAGGCTGTTGCCAGACAGGAAGTTCTTGAGGTTCACGGGGAAGAGCCCTTGCTCCAGGGAATGACCTGTAGGATCGGTCCCGGCAATCCGGGGTATGAAAGTCGCGAGGACTGCCGTCAGGGCGGCGAGTTTCAGCACGGCGGGCACGAGGCGGGAACGGGACCACAGGGTGCTCTTTTTTTTGGCTTGAAGCTGCCCGTCCAGCGCCCTGAAGAGGTGGAAAAAGAAAAAGGCAAAGAGCGGAATCGAGCAGGTGCTGAGAAGCTGCATGTTCCTTACGGCTTTCAGCGATGCAAGAAGCCAGAAGAAGAACAGAAACTGTTCAACAGGGGTGGGCTTTACCTTATAACGGACTGCGCATATGATGAAGGCGAGCAGGGCGCTGCCGGTGATTATGAAATAATGGATGTTGAAGCGGACCCTCTGAAGCGGGGAAGAGAATTCCGGTATCACGTGGCTGCTTTCAGTGACGTGAAAGGCATCGGCAAATATGGAAACCACAAAGGAGAAGCTCCTTGCCCCGAAAGGCGCCAGGAACATCACCGCAAAAGAGAGTGCCCAGAGGGCTACCATTCTGAGGACCGTTCCCGCAGCTTCCCGCGAACGGTCCTTCCTGATCAGTACCGCGCCGATAAGTGCTATGGCCATCCCCATGAATAGTATCCCGATAAAGCTTCCTGGATGAAAAAAAGTCCATATGAGAAAAAGGGCGGGAAAGTAGAGGAAGTCGATTCTTCGGATCCCCCTCTCTTCGAGCCGGAGCAGAAGAACGGCAAGAAGGGGGAAGAAAAGGGCGGTATGCATCATTGCCCGCGGCGCGACGAACCATCTTCCAAGATAGAGTGCGATAATGACGGCACATGCTGCAGGCAGGGCGCCCTTCTTTTTCCTCACATACCAGAATATGATGCCGTAGCTCAGGCCGTAAATAATCGTCTTATAAAGGGTGACCCAGAGAAATCCCCCCCATGAGTGGAGAAGGTAGACTGCAACATATGAAAGCCACTCGTTGTTAAGCCACGGGACCTTGCATTGAAGTGGCGGCCAGCAGAAGGAGTCATAGAGAGGGAATCCCGCTGTGCGGACAATTTCTTCTCCGCATTTCACCATCATGAAGTTGTCGGCATCTATCGGATACTCAAAATTATACAGGATGAGGGAGAGGAGAGCGTAAATCATAAGGATTGTTTCAATTGAAAGGGGAAAACTACGAGGGATTCCGCTTTTCATAGACGTTACTTCAACGCACCTGTTTTCCATTCCTTTGCCCGACTGCTTCCCAAGTAGCTTCACATCATTGCTTTTCTATGGAGAAGAGCCTGACGCGGAGAGGTCATCGATTCAGCGCCTTTTTTACCACGAGCCAGCTGGAGTGTATTCTTTCCCTGTCCATGATACCTTCAGAGATTCTCACTTCTCGTATGAAGCCGATGAAAGGCTCGTCACCGGTGTAACAGTTTCCCAGCTCAAGAGGCGTGGTGCTGTTTCTTACCGCCGCCTCTGTTTCTTCAATCCTTTGCTGCTCGCCGTTCACATACACGGTCAGTGACCGGTCCTTTATCGTGACTGCCACATAGTTCCATTGATCCTGGGGCATTTCAAAGAGTACGAAGTTCGTCCATCCTCCGGCAATCATATAGTACTTATTGTCCTTGTATTTTGCTATCGTGATGCCTTCTTTGCCGGTCGTTCCCGGCTCATTGCTGAGGATGACTCCTCCTTTCCATGAAGAGCTTGCAGGCTTTACCAGGAATTCAATGGTGAAGCCGTCGTTCAGCGCAACAGGCGGGCATTTCACATGATTGAAGTCATAATCACTTAAAACCCTGTGAAACACTGGAGCCATAGAATCCTGCTGAACTCCAGGGAGGAGGTAGGATGCCCTCTGGGAGACAGCTATTTTGCTCAATGCACGAATGCCAAAAGCAAGCATCAGCGATGAGGCGAGAATCACCGTGAGAAGTACCAGGGCATATTTTCTTGCATAAGCGCAATACCCATTGAATCGCTTCCGGATATCATTTTTATCGGCCTCCATAAGGCCCGATCCCAGGATGACCAGGCAGAACACCAGCATGAGCAGAGGGTTGAGTATTATGGAGATGCCGGCCTCATAAGGCTCTATACCCGGAACCTCGAAAGGCCTGACCCCCGGCAGGTTGAAGTGATGATAATTCTTCGGGATAAAAAGCAGTCCGAAGAGCACCGCGTAGAGCCAGTCATATTTGTCAGAGTCTCTGCTGTTGATAAAGAAAAGGAGAGGTATATAGAGATGGAGCAGCCGGTAATCTGCGGAGAAATGGGGAAGGAGAATCATCAGGAACGTGAGCACAGATATTTTTTTCCACAGGGTCTTCTCGACGAGAAGGACATAAAGGACGGCAATGCAAAAAAATATCACTGCGAAGGGCACATAAGCTTTCATCCATAGATGGCAGGGGTATATCCCGGCTGTCAGGACTTTTATCAGTCCAAAGATGCTGCTCCCGAATATGATGCCTTCGTCGCCCATTGCATAAATCCCGAGGGTGATTTTCTGATTGAGAATCATCATATGCAGATTCTCCATAAAGCCCCCCTTGAAGGCCTGGAAGGTCGCTGCCGTGATGAGAAGAAAGACAATGAGCGTGATGAGCGCTTCTTTGAATTTCCGCTCAGAAGCGAGCAGCACGAGAAAGACTGCAGGAATGGCTTTCATTGCCATTGCCAGGGAGAGAAAAATGCATCCATGAAGAAAGAGCTTCCTTTCCTCATAGTAATAGAAAAAAAGATAAAGAGCAATAAACACAAAAATCTCAACATTTGCCCTGTCGAAAGTAAAGAGAAAGGGGTATGACAGGAAGGTAATAATCAGGGCATTCTTGCAGCTCTCAAGCCGGTCCCGGGATCTTATATTCACCAGGACTATAAAGAATATCGAGAGGGAGGTGAGAAGAAGAAACAGCATCAGGGAGTGTCTCCTGCTGAGCATGGTGAAGAGAAACATTATCAGATAGGAAAAGGGGAACAGGACGTTGTTCGCGCTTGGGGCATGTTCCAGGTAGGGACTGAAGTTTCTTGCAGGATCATAGACGGAGGCAAAGTCGCTGAACCTGCCATCAGGCCTGAAAAGAAAAGTGTCAAAGGGATAGCCGCACCTCTTTGTGGAGGCCCTGTAGCAAAAACCCAGTGCAATAATGAATCCAAGGAGAATAATGAAGGCAGTAAGACTGATTTTGCTTTCTCGGGTCATTATGCAGCAGTAATGGCGAAATAAATGGGACTTGATAATTATTTCGCGGCAGTTCCGGACTTATCCTCTGCGGGAGGAGGAGCGGCTCCATGTGAGTATTATCAGCTTTTTCTTGCAGGATCACTTCCCCTGGGAGCGCTAATATGGTATAATTGCCCTGCAGATAATACCCTTGGAAGTAATCCTATGAAGATAGATTCCCGTCCCTCACGGGTGTCACAGTCAGGCGCGCCGATGCCGGGTGCTTCCCCTTCACAAGCGCAGGCTTCTGACGGCTCTGCCTCTTGTGCCGCCGCCCCTGACGGCTTTGTCCCCGGCGGCGGTGCAGAGCCTCCGAAGCCCCTCGACCTGGGCAAGGTCTCAAAAGCCCTCTTTGAAGGGGAGTCGGTCCATGTGAGGTGGAAATTCAGAGCGAAGGACGACTTCTCCATGCCCCCCGCCGTGTCGCCTGACGGCGAAAGGGTTTATGCCTGTGACGGCAAGAATCTCTACGGTCTTACCCGCAAGGGGGACCTCCTCTGGGAGGAGAAGCTTGACTCATGGACATGCTCAAAGCCCATATGCGGCCCTGACGGCTCCGTCTATCTGTGGGACAAGGGCAAGCAGCTCAAGAGCTTCGCCCCTGACGGCTCCCTCAGGTGGATGCACCCCTTTGAAAGCTCCATCCAGTCCTCGCCTGCCGTGGGCCCTGACGGAACGGTCTTCCTGTGCACCCAGGACCGGAAGCTCAATGCCCTCAATGGGGCTGACGGCTCCCTGAAATGGAGCGCCCCGATGGATTTCTTCGGCTCGCCGAGGCCTGCAGTGGCCGCAGACGGCTCCGTCTCCCTTGTCGATGACCAGGACATGCTGTACCGTTTTGACGGGGACGGGAACCTCATGTGGAAGAAAAAGTCCCCGGGAAAGGTGAATGGCCCCCTTTCGGCAGGCAGGGATGGCACCACCTATGTGCCCTCGGAGGACGGGAAGCTGTACGCCTTCAACGGGAAAGGAGTCCAGAAGTGGTCCCACAAGGCGGGATCGCCCCTGCGCAAGCCCCCCGTCGAGGGTGATGACGGCACTCTTTACCTTGCCACCTTTACGGGCAAGTCCATTCAGGCGCTCACGCCGGAGGGGAAGAAGAAATGGGAGTTCCCCATGGAGCATTTTGCCGAGGCGCCGCCGGCACTGGGTAAAGACGGCACAATCTACGTGAGCGGCTATGATACCAATTTTTACGCCCTCAACAGCGAGGGGAGCCTTCTCTGGAAAGAGAAATTCGAAGTGAGGCTCTCCGAGCCCCCTGTGGTGGGAGCCGATGGAAGCGTGTACCTGGCGGCCCTTGATGAGCACCTCTATTCATTCAAAACGGTGGAGCTCCAGGAGGAGTCTCTCGCCGAAGAGCCTGAAAGGGGCCCCCGGTCAATCCAGATTGATGATACCTCGGTCATAATCGGCGGAGTGAAAATCTCACGCAAGCAGTGAGCAAGGAGGGAGAACCGTTGCAGATATCAGGAAATTACCAGTACAGCCCTGAATCGATAAAGCCCCGGAAGGCCCCTTCGACCCACGGGGAGCCGTCTCTCATGCAGGACACGGTGACCACGGGAGGGGAGCAGGCGCCACCTCGGCATCTCTCGAGAGAGCTCCTCGCGCAGATTCAGAACAAGGGCCTTGCGTCAGCGGGGAAGCTCACGGCCTCCCAGGAGGCTTATCTCAAGAAGATGAGCGACCTGGCTGCCGCCGAGGGAGGTCTTACAAAAACCGGGGCCCTTTTCGGCATAGGAGGTGTCCTTTTCCCCGACTCGTCGGGCCGCATCAAGCACCTGGCCCTCCAGTTCGGGAATATGGAGTTTGACAGGCCCCTCCCGGAAAAGACGGCAAAGGGGCTCCTTGGGGTGTACAAGACTCTCTTTGCGAACATGCACCCCGAAACGCGCTTTACTGTGGTGACAGCCGACGAAAAGGGGGAGAAGACACTCCGCCAGGCCGCCGCCGAGAGCGGCATGGTGAACCCCGGGAGGGTGAACATCGTGAACGCCCACTCGCAGAAAGGCTTTTCCATATGGATCCGCGACTCCATGATCCCCGTGGCGAATCCCGACGGCACGACGACTCTTCTGATGCAGGACAGGACTTACTGGCCCGGCCCCGAGGATGCAAAGATAACGCCTCTCTTTGCCCAGGGAAACAGCAACCTCACGGCGGTGCCCCACCCTTCACTCCGCATTGACGGCGGCAACATGCTGAGCAACGAGGAGTTCATCTTCGTGGGCCAGGATTCCGTCGTCCACACGACTGACCGCCTCAAGGAGCTCTTTGTCCTTCCCCGGTGGAAAGACGAGATAATCCGGTTCTATGAAAACAGGACCGGGAAGGATGTGGTGCTGGAAGGGGTGCCGGAGAAGCCGGGCCAGGTGACCCTCGCGGAGATGTGGCGCACCATAGCCCCCGAGGTCTTTGAAAGCGAGTTTGAGCGCCAGGTTTATGTCATATGCCAGGATGACCCGTCAACGCCCCTCAAGGAGGAGCAGCCGGTTTTTCATATTGACATGGCCGTCACCCCCGTGGGAAACAGGAAGTTTCTCGTGGGAGACCCCGGCATGGCAATCAGGACATTCCAGGCACTCACGGAAGAGGAAAAGGCGAAAGCAAACAATGAGATGGCCAAAGAGGCCGGCTTTTCCCCCGGCACCGATCTGATCGGAAAGCTCATCGAGGTGAACGGGAGCGATGCCCACCAGGCCAATTTTGACAATGTGGCGAGGGAATTGAAGGAAAAGGGGTACGAGGTGGAGCGCATACCCTGCATGATTGGCCTGCGCACCACTTGGAGCCTGCCCTATCTCACTTACAATAACAGCATACAGGAGAATTACACCGATGAGAGCGGGAAGCAGGTGAAGAAGGTCTATCTTCCCACCTATGGGTGCGAGCCCCTCGAGAAAATAGCTCTTGATACCTATACCCGTAACGGTTACGAGGTCGTTCCCCTCAAAATGGCTGCCGTGAGTATCCTGGAAGGTGCCATCAGGTGCTCTTCCTATCCAGTTGAGAGGACCGATATACCGGGGCCCTCATAACCCCTTCAGGAAAGAGTATTTCCAGGCGGCAAAGTGAAGAAGAACCTCCGCATAAAGCTTATCATGCCCAGGATGAGCCTGAGGCCTGTGGACTCCGAATTCAAAAGGCTCATGGCGCCCTCCCTTTCCCTTCTCACCGTGGCAGCCCTCACGCCGAAGGAGCACTCCATAGCTATTGATGATGAGAACACAAGGCCCCTCTCCTTTGACATGAGGCCCGACCTGGTGGGCATCACCGTGAATGTGGACACTTCCAGGCGCGCCTATGAGATCGCCGGCAGGTACCGGCAGCTCGGGGTTCCTGTCGTGATGGGAGGAATACATGCAAGCGCCAACCCTGAGGAGGTGCTCTCCCACGCCGATTCCGTCTGCATAGGCCCTGCGAACGGCATATGGGAAAAGATCGTCTCTGACGCGGCATCCCGGGGACTCAGGAGGTTTTACCGCCGCGGAGAGGGAGGGGAAGTGCCCGACATACCCCTGCCCCGGTGGGACCTTGTGGACACATCCCGCTACCTTTATTCAAACATTGTGAGCACCTCGGCGGGGTGCCCCTTTTCATGCGAGTTCTGTTACAACTCAAGCGGCTATATGGGGGGGAGGACGCTGCTGCGGCCCCTGGAGAGCGTGATAAGAGAGGTGGAGAGCCTCCCCACAAAGCATGTGATGTTCATCGATGATAATTTCATCGCTGATACAATCCGCGCCATGGCACTCGCAAAGGCTCTCAGACCCCTGGGCCTCAGGTGGAACGCCGCGGTCTCCGCCGATATCGTCCACCATGACGATCTCCTTGACGAGATGGCCCTGTCAGGCTGCAGGAGCCTCTTTATCGGTTTTGAGAGCATCAATCCCGATTCCCTGAAGTCGGTGAGGAAGGGCCAGAATGACAGGGCCCTTTTTGAGAAGCTTATCGCGGGCCTTCACGACAGGGGGATTATGATCAACGCGAGCATGGTATTCGGCCTTGACTCCGACTGCCCTGAGGTTTTCAGCACCACGCTCCGGTGGCTCGTGGAGCAGAAGGCGGCCACCATGACGGCCCATATCCTCACGCCTTACCCGGGAACGGATCTTTTCAGGCGTTTTGTCGAGGAGAAGAGGATCACGGATTTTGACTGGTCCCACTACAATACCTCCTCGGTGGTCTTTCAGCCCCGCCGCATGAGCCCCCGGGAGCTTTCCGAAGGCTACCTCTGGATATACAGGAAATTTTACGAGACGGGGAGCATTCTCTCAAGGCTCCCGCGGCGCCGCTCCCTCTGGGCGTCTTACCTGCTCTTCAACGTTCTTTACAAGAAGTTCGGGAGAGCGGCTTCGCGGGCAGCGCGCTGCACCGGCACCATGGCGGGCCTGGGGAGAATGGCCCGCCTGCTCTCCTATGGCATTTTTTGATATGGCAGGCATGCTATCCCGGAAGAAGCGGGAAGCATGGAAAGAGAGGAGCATCAATGAGAGAAAAGCTTTTTACCATTCTGGCAGCCTGTTTTTTCCTGGTGACGGCGCTCCCTTCATACGGCAGTTCAGGATCGCTCCCCGGGGGGGGATTCCCTTATGAGGTCACAAAAGGAGAGCCCTTCCCGGCACTTTCCGCGCTTTTCAGGCAGGACAGGGGATGGACGGGCGCTGATGGCGCCTACAGCATCCCTCTGGATTCCACGAAATCGCTCTGGTTTTTCGGGGATACCTATATCGGGGAGATTACCGGGGGGAGGAGAGTGAATCACAGGCTCATCAATAATACCATCGCTCTTCAGCCGCGTGGCGTTAGAAACAGGAAAATGTGGTTTGACTGGAAGGAAATGGAAGGACGTCCCCGCGCCTGGTTTGTGCCGGCGGCAGCCGATGAATGGTACTGGCCCGGCGACGGCGCCATGGCGGAGGGGATGCTCTACCTTTTTTTCAAGCGCCTGGCGCCGATTCCCGATGCACCTGCGGGCTTTCAATTTGACTGGAAGGGCGACGATCTCATCGCCGTGGAAAACCCCCGTGACGATCCATTCCGCTGGTGCTGGAAAACGGCTGTGCTCCCAAGCTTTGGAAAGTCTCTTCACTTCGGGACCGCCTGCGCAAAAAAATCGGGCTATCTTTACGTCTACGGGCTTCAGGATGATTTCGCCCCCGGGGGCCTCAGGCGTCTCGTGGTCCTCTCCCGCATCCCTGAGGCAAAGCTCAGGAATCTCGAGATATCAGCTTTCGAGTACCTCTGCAGCGAGGGGGGCCGCAACTCATGGAAAAAGAAGCCGGAGAATCCTGCAACGCTCTTCGAGGGGGGAGCGACGGAGATGACGGTGAGCCAGGTGAAGGGCGTAGAAGGCTTTATCGCCACTTACACGCCCGATAGCTTTGGCCCCCGCATAGTGATCCGCCACGCTTTCCAGCCCGAAGGGCCCTGGAGCGAAGCATGCGAGGTGTACCGCTGCCCCGAGGAAGGAAAAGGGATCCTCCTTTACGGCGCGAAAGCCCACCCCGAGCTGAGCGAAGGACCGGGCGATCTTGTCATCACTTACTGCAGGAATACGGGCTCCCTTGAGAGGGATGTCACAGAGCCCTATGTTTACTTTCCCGAGGCGATAAAGGCAAAAATAGCGCCGCGGTGAATCCACGGAGAGCACCATGGAGGAGTGGCCATGAGCGGAGCCCCGAAGGAGCCTATTCCCGCCGTCATAACTGCCGGAGGCCTCATCTCGGGCGGTTTTGCCTCCGAGGCAGGCACGGCCATAAAAGCAATGGTCCGTATCGGGGAAAGGACTCTGCTGGAGGGGACTATTGAAGCGCTGAAGGAGTCGGGAGTCGTGTCGGCTGTCGCACTTGTGGCTCCCGGGGAGCTTGAGGGAGCCTGCGAGGCCCGGTCAGCCGATGCCTTTATTGAAGCTGACCATGACGGTGTCGAGAACATCAGGAAGGCCCTCACCCATTATTCCCAGGCTCCCCGCGTGCTTTTCTGCACCTCCGATCTCCCCTTCATCAACGGCGCTGCCGTGCGGGACTTTGTGGCCCGCTCCCCGGAGCACGCCGTAGTAACCTATCCGGTGTTCAGCAAAGACGAGATAGATCCCGCCATAAGGCCTGGTGTCCCCTCTTATCTCAGCCTGAAAGAGGGCCTCTATACGGGCGGCTCGGTGTTCTGCCTCAAGGTGGCCCCATGCCTTGGGAGAATCGATGAGATCGGCAAGGCATTCAGGGCGAGAAAAAGCCCCCTGGCCATGGCCCGTATCCTCGGCCTGAAGATAATACTGAAGTTTCTGCTGGGGAGCTGCAGCCTCGACGATATCGTGGCCCGTGTGGAAAGGATCATGGGAGGAGCATGCGCCCTCATCAGGGGGTGTGACGCCGGGATCACCGTTGATATCGATGACCTCCACTCCTATCATTTCGCCCTGGAGTACCGGAAAAAATTCCCGTGACCTCCCGGGCCCTCTTCTTTTTCTGGAGGATAACTGCTCCCTGTAAAGAATCTGATCTGGATACCAGATAAGACAGGAACATTCCCATGCTGAATATATTCAAGACGGAAGGCACATCGCTCAAAGAGCTCACGGCGGCCACCCTGGAGAAAGGGGCGTGGATCCACCTCGTGAACCCTTCAATGGATGAGCTGAACACCGTCACTGACGGCACAGGCGTGCCCATGGATTTTCTCGGGGCGGCCCTTGACGAAGAGGAGCGCTCGCGCCTCGAGGTCGAAGAGAACTGCATCCTGGTCATTACCAATATCCCCCTTCTCATCGATGAGAACAATTTCGACACCCTCCCGCTGGGCATCGTGATCACCCAGGATTATTTCATCACCGTGTGCCTGAAGCACAGCGACATTTTCTCCCACTTCAGGAGCGAGCGTTCGGCCTTCTTTGACACGCAGAAAAAAACAAGGTTCCTTTTCCAGATCCAGTACAAGGTGGCAGAGCTCTACCTGAAGCACCTTGCCTATATCAGCCGCCACACTGACCGTATTGAGCAGATCCTCAGGAAATCCATGCAGAACCGTTCGCTCTTTCACCTTTTTGAGATTGAGAGGAGCCTTGTCTACTTCACGACGGCCCTCAAGGACAACGGCGTGGTGCTGAAGAAGCTCCTGAGGCTCCGGAAAAGCAGCCAGTTCCAGCATCTTCTCCAGATGTACGAAGAAGATGAGGACCTCCTTGAGGATGTCATCATTGAAGACGAGCAGGCCGTGGAAATGGTTGAGATGCACAGGAACGTGCTGAGCGGCATGATGAATGCCTTCGCCTCCATCATCTCAAACAACCTGAACATGGTCATGAAGTTCCTCGCCACCATCACGATTATCCTTGCCGTTCCCACGATGATCGCGAGCTTCTGGGGCATGAACGTGAGAGTGCCCTGGGGGATAAGCGACAATCACCCCCTTGGATTTCTCTATGTGGTGATTTTTGCCGTGGCGAGCACCTCTATCATTGCCATGATGCTTCTCAAGAAGGAGCAGCTCTGACAGGCCTCATCCTGAAGCCCCCCTGAAAAATGCCGCTGATTATTCTGTCATCCCTGGAGGATTTTTCCCTGCAAAGGCAAATTGTCAATAAAATCATTGTGCTTTTGGAGTGAGCCTTATGGGGAATATTCAATGCAAGAAATGCCTCTGCGCCCTGCTTGTTATCCTTGCCCTCTCTGCTCCCCCTCTTTATGCCCAGGATATGAGGGAAGACAACGGGGAGAGCGATCTTGAGCTGGTAAACAGGCTCGCCTCATACCTCCGGGAGAAGCAGGGGCCGGCCCTGGCGCAGAAAGACCGCGGCGATGACGAATTACAGACTGTCGTGGGGACCGATGAAGAGATATTCCGCATGGACAGGCCCTTTGTGAGCCCGGGCAACCTTGAAAACCACGCGGTGGTCCTGGAGAATTACTATAATTATGAATCCTACAAGGACGGCTCGACAGTCTATAACTGTCTTCCCTATATTCTGAGATTTGATACAGGGAAAAACACCGAGGCAAGGATTTACAGCGATTTCTATACATGGCAGCACCCGACTAACGGCGTCAATGATATCAACCTCGGCTTCAAGTGGCAGTTCCTGAATGCCAGGAACGCTTCCATGGCCCTTATGGGAACCGTTGAGCTTCCTACGGCAGGGGGAGGCGTCGGTGATCCCGGTGTGGAGCCGGGAATCATGTTCATCTATGACCAGAAGCTAGGCGGGCCCTGGGACGTGCTCATCAATGTCGCCCTCAACAATTACATTGACGGCACAAGCTTCCTGCACTACAACAGGATGACCTATGCCGCTTCACTGAATTACCAGCTCACCAAGAAGACATCGTATTATCTCGGCAGCTCGGCCCTCTGTCCCAAGTGGTATCCCAACAGCTTCGACATCACCCGCCTTACCGGCGGCTGGTGTTACAGCCCGAACAGCAGGAGAAGTTACACAATCAATGTCTCAAAAGGGCTCTCATCAGTGCACAGGGACTGGTGGCTCCTCGTGGGGATAAGCAACAGGCTTTAGGGAGAATCGTTATCCCGCGATGCTCTCGGAATGGACAAGCCCGGTGGTGATCTCCCCGCTGCCCTCCTCGAGGGTGAAAAAGAAGGTGGTCCCCTTCTGGGGCTCCGACTCAACCCATATTTTCCCGCCATGGCGGTTTACCAGCCTCTTGACGACTGCAAGCCCGATCCCTGTACCCTCCACGTCGCGGGCGTTGGGGAGCCGCTTGAAGACATCAAAGACTGCCTCATGATATCTTATATCGAAACCGGCGCCGTTGTCCTTCACAAAGTAAACGGGAGGCAACGTGCCTGCCATGGCGCCTACCTCGATGAGGGCGTCAGCCTTGCCCCGGCTGAACTTGAGGCTGTTTGAGAGCAGGTTGATGAAGATCTGCTTCAGCAGATGGGGGTCGGCTTCGCAGGGCGGCAGGTCATGGAAGGCGATGATGACGGTGCGGCCCCTCTGGAGGTCTTCAAGCTCCATGAGGGCTTCTTTCACCAGCACCCCGGTGATGACATTTTCTTTTCTCAGGGGAGCCCCTGAGAGGCGTGAGAAGCTGAGGAGATCATCAATGAGCTCCTGGAGATGGCGGGCATTGTTCAGGATCACCTGAAGATGCTGCTTCCCCTCGGGGGGGAGGAGGGACCCGTATTCGTCGCTGATAATGCCCGCATAGCCCGACATCAGGTTCAGGGGCGTGCGGAGGTCATGAGAGACGGAGTAAGTGAAAGCCTCAAGCTCCTTGACGGTGGCCTCAAGCTGGGCCGTCCGCTCTTTCACGCGGCGCTCCAGCTCGGCGGCGAGGCGGATGTTTTCTCTCTCCCTGATCTTTCGCTCCGTGATATCCTTGACGATGGCCTCGACGACATCCTCGCCAAGGTGCGGGTCCTTCACCACGAAAGAGTCATGGATGACCCACTTGTCGATTCCCGAGAGGGTTCTGAAATGGTACTCAAAGCCATGGATCTCCCGGTGATTTTCAAGGCTTTCCCTTACGGTGCCCTCCTTTTCCGTGTAAACAAGCACTTCCCTGAGGAGCTTCCCGGTGATTTCTTCGGGGGTGTAAGGAAGATCGAGTATGGCGATGAATCCCCGGTTGGCAAAGAGAATCCTGCCCTCTCTGATGGTATAACGGTAAACCCCGTCGCGGGTGAACTTGAGAAGCCGTTTGTACATCTCGTCCATGGCACGCATCTTCCTGCCTTAAGGGGAAAAGAGCCTCTCCCTGGTCATCTTGAATTTTTCAAAGAGTTTCTGGTATAGGGTGAAGGTATCTTTCTGCGGTGCACAGGTCCTTGTACATCGTATCACAGGAAGCGCCTTTTCTGCAAGTACAGGAAATACGCCCATTCCGCTGAATGCAAGGAGCGCCGCTCCATAGAGCGATGCATGGGGGTTCTCGGTGAATTTAAGGCTTATGGTGCCGATGTCTGCCATTATCTGTCCCCACAGCTCATAATGGCTCCCCACCCCTCCTGTGACCCTGATCTCCTCAACGGGCAGGGCAAGGGACTGCAGCGCCTCAAGTATCTCTCTCGTCTCAAAAGCCACGCCTTCAATGACTGCCCTCAGAAGGCTTCCCCTGGTATGACTGAGGGAGAGGCCTGTAAAAACCCCATGGGCATCGGCAAGCCAGTGAGGGGCCGCGCTGCCGTCAAGGTAGGGGAGGAACAGAAGCCCTCCTGCTCCCGGCGGCACTGCTGCCATGGACTCGATGAGGTGCCGGGAGGGCCTCTTCCCCGAGATGAGGCTGGAAAACCAGCTGATGCTTCCGCCGGCGGCATTCTGGAGGCCCTCAATGCACCATCTGCCAGGTATCACGTGGGCAGTGCAGGCGAGGCGCCTGAGAGGATCAAGAAGGGGGGCCAGGGTGGGGGTTATGGTCACGGCGGCAGTTCCCATGGAGAGCCCGGCGATGCCGGGATCGATGACCCCCGCTCCCAGCGCGGCGCACTGCTGATCGCCTCCTCCTGCAAAAAGGGGGGTGCCCTGGAGAAGCCCGCATAACGGTGAGGCACTGAGGCTCACCACCCCCGCTTTGCTGCCGGCCGGCACGATAGGGGGGAGCTTTTCCTTCCCTATCCCTGCAAGGGAGAGAATGACCTCGCTCCAGGCGAGGGAAGAGATGTCCAGGAGCCCCGTAAGGGATGCCTGTGATGAATCGGTAAGAAAGTCTCTTGCTCCCAGGGCTCTGAGGATGAAATCGCCCGGCATGATGAACTGGCTTGCCGCGCGGTAGGTGGTGGGGTCATTCCTTTTCAGGGAGAGAATTTTTCCGATGGTAAACACGGCATTGAGGGGAAGGCCCGTAATGCCGTAATAGGCTTTGTCGTCAATTCTCTCCCTGAGCCCTGCCACGTCCTCATGTCCGCTCATATCCTGCCATGAAATGCCTTTACCCATGGCCTTCCCCTGGCTGTCAACGGCGATTACCGAAGCCCGTTTTGAAGAGAGGGAGCATCCTCCGATTTCTACAGGCCTCACGCCTGATTTCTCAATGGCTTCTCTCAGGCACATAAGGCTTTGCCGCGTCAGGTTACGGGCATCAAAAAGCACGGTGCCGCTGCCCTGGAATTCCCTCCGGTAGCTTCTCCTTGAGAAGCCCCGGAGCCCGCCCCGGTCATCAAAGACTCCGGCCTTTATCGACGAGGTTCCGATGTCAATGGAAGCTGCATACGATCCCATAATAGCTCCAGCAGGCCTCGTAAAGGTACAAGCGCAGAAAAGTCGTCAGCATGGGTGATATATTGCGGGAACGAAGCGGCAATGATTACGGTAACTGTTTCTTTGATGCTCCGCCTTATTCCTCCTTTCCCCGGGGCTTCGCCCATTGATTCCAGGCTTTTCCTGCTGCGATGGCGAGCAGGAAGAAGGTGGCGGGAAGCACAAGGAACCGCGCAAGGACCGTCAGATATGCTTTCACCACGTGGCCGAGCCCCCCGCTGAAAACCCTTGCCCAGAAAAATACGGCGGCACCGCAGAGGATGAGAAGGAGCACCCCCTGGCGGGGCGGCACGGGAATGCCTTTTTTAAAGCTGAAAAAGCTGAGCATTTTCATAAACAAGCCCCCTGCAAATCCAGGCCTGCACCATTCAAGCCCCCAGACTGCCAGGGGGGGAAGAAGCATCAGGAAATACATGAGGGGGTGAGCCCTCTGCAGCACCCTGAGGAGTGCCTCGGCGCTGATGAGGGGCAGAAGAAAATAGCTCACGAAAAGATAGTCTGGATAGCCGGAGAGGCATGACTTTGCCGAGAAAATGACGGGACATGCGAAAATAAAATCTGAAAGAACCAGCGATGACGCAAGAAGGAGCATGGCCCCCGCTCCAGAAAGGACGGAGGCTGCGAACCTCCGGCCTCCCTCTTTGAGGGGAAGGCCTGGTGAATAGTAAGAGGCAGTAAGTCCCGCCATGATAAGGAGAAAGAAACTGCAGCCCCCTAGAAGCGGGGTGATCCCCGGGATATAGAAAAGGGCGCCCCCTGCCACCAGGAGGATGGTCCAGAGAAGGAACCCCCCCCGCCCTTGGGATGTGAAGATTCCCATCGCTCCAAGGGTGAGGAGAGGGAAGAGGCCAGCCATGAATACCGCCGCCGACAAGGTGAAGAGGGGATACTTCACCTCCACGGGGCCTTGAAGGGCGCCATAAAATGAATAGTCGAGCCACTCGATGAGCCTCTTCACCACGTAGTAATCCTCCTTTTCAGAGGCATGGTTTGAAGAGGGGGAGATGAAGAGTTCCATGGCGGTGCGTTGCTCAAAGCTTCCCACCCTTATTCCTTCAGTTTTCACGGCGCCGTCGGTGAATGAGGCGATCATCTCCCTCAGGATCCCGGGGCCGTTGAGATCATCATGGGCACCGGTTCCCACGAGGAGGTTCGAGGGGCTCCTGTTCACCTCTCCGCCGATATAGTAGCCCACGGTGACTACTGCACGGACGGTGCTGTCATAATAGGCGGCTTCAATTGCGGGGATGGCGCCATAAGAATGGCCGAAGAGGGCTTTTTTCCCCGTGTCAGCCTCGGGATTGTGGGCGGCGAGGTAACGGGCCGCCCCCTGTACCACCTTGAGATGGGTTCTTGTATTGAGGCCGGACAGGTTGAGGGCGAAAGCGCAATACCCCTTCCTGGTGAGCTCGAGGGCCATGGCTCTGTACCATTCGGCATAGTTGTTAATGCCTGGCAGCAGGAAGACGACGGGGGCTTTCGATGCGCTCTCCCTGAGATGGGGCGGCTCAAAAAGCAGTCCGGAGGCCGTAATTCCTCCCTCGACAGGGAAGGTAAGGAAATCCACCCTGGCGGGAATGTAAGAGAATACCATCCCCAGGAGCCCTGCCGCGGCGAGGGCCAGTGATATCACGAGGCAGGCCCGGTGACCCATCGGCTATTTATGTGACACGAGGGGAAAATCCTGGCCTGTGCTGAACTGCACGATATTCTGGGAGCCTCCCTTGTATTTCTCTGCAAGCTCAGGGACTGTCCTCGAGAGATACTGGAGCAGGGCGTTCACCGTGACTTTTCCCTCCTTGTTGAGAGGCGCCTGGGGCTTCTTCCCGGAGCCGAGGCCTGAGAGGATGGCATAGGTGAGAATTCCGTGGCCGAGCTCCGGCACTTCGATGGCATACTGCTCGTCTGTCGAGGCCGCAATGAGGAATGTGCCGCTTCCTCTCGCAAGGCGCTGCTGGGCTTTAATGACGCCGCCGGGATCGCTCCTGAGCATGAGAGAGCCCAGGGCATGGGTCGTTCCCCCTGACTGGCAGGCATCAATGACAAGGACCTGCCTTGTTGCCGGGATCTCGGAGAGGGCTTGGCCAAGCTCGAGCGATGAGATGCTGGTGGCCCTGATTTCATGCTCCGAGTCAACCTTGACGTCCTGGGGCAGGAAGTAAAACATGTCGCCGACAGTGACGCCGTGGCCTGCAAAGTAGAGGAGCAGGGTGTCCTGGGGGAGGGCCTCCTTTGAGATTTTTGAGAGGGCCCCCAGAATTTCTTTTTTCCCGGCTTTCTCGTCGGTGATGCAGAGGGGCTTTACCTGGCTGAAAAGTCCCGGTTTGAAGAAGGAGGCGATGGACCGGGCGTCTTTCGAGGCATACTGGAGCTTGAGGCCGCTTGAGTAACTGTCAATGCCGATGGAGAGCACATAAAGGGTGGGTTTTGACGATGACTGCCTGCCGGCCACGAAGGCCACCTCGTCACCGCGGCTCTCGACGGTCCCGTCGCCGTTGAAGGCCGTTGCCCTTACGCGGTTGAGGCCGTTGACCACGGGGATACGGTAGGCGATCTTCTGGCCGGTGCGCTTTCCCTTGTCGGCAACGTGCTTGCCGTTGAGATAAAGGCCCGCATTGGAGATTCCCCCTCCCGCCTGCTCCTTCAGTTCAACCGAGACACTCACGGCAGTATCATTGATCTTTTCACTGCTTCGCGGCGTCAGTATCTTTACCAGGGGAGGCGGCTTCAGGCCCGCAAAGCTTTTTGCGGGGCGCGGCGTCCCGCCGGGCCCCGCCTGCGAAGCGCGGCCCGATGTGACAATCTTCGAGAGGAGCCCGGGAGTATAATATTCATTGAAGAACTGGTCCAGGGTGTACATTCTTTCCCCTATGCGCCACTCGATTATTTTCATGCCCTTCTGTGATCCGTCAAAAAGCCCGTCCGGTGTCGTGGCCACCCAGTCCTTCCCCTCGTCCATCAGGAAGGCCGAGCCAAGAAGTGTGCCTTCGGGGACCTTCCATAACTGCACGTCGCCGTCCTTGCCCCCCGTGATTATGACATGGCTGTTCGCGCTGAATATCACGTCCCTGTCTCCCTCGAAGTGGCAGACCTCTTTGCCTGATGCCACGTCAAAGACATAGATGAGCCTGTCCATTGCGAGGGCGATGGACTTTCCGTCCGGTGAATAGCTGATCCCATAGATTGCCCTTCTCGTGTGGGTATTGAAGGTCTTTACCGGCTCCTCGTAGCCGACTTCCCACATCTTTGCCGTTCCGTCCTGCATTCCGGCGGCAAACTCCCTCCCGCCGGGGCTTATGGCCACGGACCAGGCCCTTTTCCACGTGCTGTCGGATTCAGGCTTCAGCTCTATGATGGTCTTCCTGTCGGCGATGTCCCATTGCCGCACTCTGCCGTCGGTGCAGGCTGTCGTGAGGACCTTGCCGTCGGGGCTGAAGGCGACGGCCGTCACCTCGCCGGGGTGGCCCAGGGTGGCGCGGAGCCTGCCGTTCTGCACGTCGTATATTCTTGCCTTTTTATCCTCGCCTCCCGTGGCGATTGAGGCGCTGTCAGGGCTGAAGGCCACTGCATTAAGGCCATCCTTGTGGGCGTCGATCTGGTGGAGAAGCTTGCCTGACCCGGCCTCCCGGATTTTCAGTTTTCCCAGGCGGTAGCCTGTCGCGAAGAGGGTTCCTTCACGGTTCAGCGCCACGGCAAAAACACTGGAATCATCGGTGAAAGCCCGTGCCACCCTGCCGGAGGCCAGGTCCCACAGGGCGGATGTGCCGTCCAGGCAGCCCGTGGCGAGGAGGGTGCCCTTCTGGCTGATGGCGAGTCCCGTGATGTACGAGGATTTTCCCTCCAGGACGGCAGTCTCTTTTCCCGAGGCAGCATCAAATACATAGGCTTTCTGGTTGGCTGAACCCGCTGCAAGAGACTTCCCATCGGAGGAGACTGCAAGGCATTCCAGGCAGTCATCGACGGGGAAGGACTTTACTGGCTTCCTGGCTTTGAAGTCCCACAGGGAAACCTTATTGTACGTCGTTGACACGAGGACCTGGGCCCTGGCGGCGAACTTCACATCGACGGGGTACTGGTTATCCTCGTGGGTATAGGCTCCTGTCTCTTTCCCGGAAGAAGGGTCCCAGAAGGTGATCTCATGGGTACCGCTCACTGCGGCAAGGCATGTGCCGTCGGCAGAGAAGGAGAGGGCCTTGACGGATTTTCTCTTTGCCCATCCGCTCTTCTTTTTCCTGGAGGCGCCGTCGATGATGATGATCCCGTCTGAGGTGCCCACGGCAATGCTCCTGTCGCGGGGATTGAAGGCCAGGGCCGCCACGTCATATTCCGTGGCGAGTGCCCCTTCTTCCCTGCCGCTCTTCACGTTCCAGAATTTTACCGAGTTGTCTTCGCTGCCGCTCACTATGGTGTTTCCGTCGGGCAGGAAGAGGAGGGCCGTGATTTTTTCCTTGTGGCCTTTCAAGGTGGCAACGGTCTTTCCCGTCGTCACGCTCCAGAGCCTTATGGTGGTGTCGCTGCTCCCCGTGGCGAGGGTGCTCCCGTCAGGGCTGAATGCCAGCGAGTAAAGGCCGCTTGAGTAAGGGATATCGTCCTCGACCCACCTGTGGCCCGCCATGGTGGCGATGAGCTTTCCCGATTTTGCGTCCCAGAGCTTGGCAGTCTCATCCTTGCTTGCCGTGGCGATTATCGTGCCCTGGGGATTGAAGGCGCAGCTGGTGATGCCGTCAATATGGCCGTTCTGGACCAGCAGCTCGGGAGAGGCCTGGCGGGGCGGCGCCACCCCGGCATAGTGGCTGAAGTTAAGGGGAATTGTCGAAGCCGGCGGCGCAGCGACAAGGGCAAGTATCGAGAGCATAATGAGCACCCCGGCGGTGAGAAAGAGTTTTTTCCAGCACTTCATAGGTATCGCTCCTTTTTCACAACTTACGCTCTTTGCAGAAAGCCCCGGTCATGGCAGTCTCCGGGAGCTTTCAGGGCCAGCGCGGGGAGGCGGCCCTGGAGTCAGTCGCCCTTGACGGTGAAATCATGCTTCATCTGCTGGGTCCATCCCGCGGGGAAGTAGAAGATGACCTCCTTCTTTTCCCCTGCAGCAAGCCTTCCCACATTTTCCACCTTCTGGTTATAGACTTTGCCATCGGACAGCAGCATGCACGTGGCAACGACATTGTTGGCATCCTTGCCGCGGCCGTTTGTTACGAGGGCATAGATCCTGAGCCCGGCGTTCTTGGGATCCTTCCCGTCTTCCATGGAGCTCTTCTCGACGATGGTGAGAGGATCGGGCCCTTCAGGACCCTTGCTGTCGCCGGGGGAGGCTGTGGCAGGCTGGGTCTGCCCGGCGGCCTGGGTGGGCTGAGGTGTCGGTGAGGTCCCGGGCATCAGTGCTTTCTGCTGGTAGAGATCGACAATACCCGTGGCCTTGTTGACGGTGACTTTATAGCCCATTGCCGAAGCAACGGCCTTGAGGGGGAGATAGACCGTGCTCTGCGCCCTCATTATCTTTATGGACGTTTCATTGCCGTTTGCCTTTACGGAACCATCCTGCTCGCTCCAGGAAAGCTCTCCCCTGATGAGTTTCTTAAGCTCAGCCGCAGGAACAAATATCTCGTCCCCCTGGGTGAGAATTTTACCGGAAAGCGGCTTGTTGTGGATATAGATCTCCATTGCAGAGGCCATCCCCGCCTCAATGACAAGGCAGAGCATCAGGAACATCAGAATCAGGCGCTTCTTATTCATGGGTTCTCTCCTCCTTTACCGTGGCAGCCATCTTATTTTTTCTCCTCCCCTGAAGATAAATCCTGTAGGGCCTCAACCCATAAAGAGGAAATTTTTCCTCCCGTCAGAATAGTCAAAGGGGCTCCTGTTCGGCCTCGGGGAAGGCCGGCCCCCGATTTTCACGCAGGGAGATATGGATTATGGAGATGAACAGACTCATGAAGGTGCAGCAAAGGGTGCTTGAGATTCTGCTTCAGCACCCTCTCGGGAATGAAAAGAGAGAGGCGCCGAAAGAGTATGAGCTCTCTCACCTTTTCGGCATACTTGCCCTGGTGAAGGTGCTCTCCAGGAAAAGAGGCGCCTGTGAAGAAGATGCCTCGCTGATGGCAGTGCTTCATGACCTGGGAAGGATTGTAAGCGGCGTCCAGGACGGCCATGCGCTCCGGGGGGAGGGTCCGGCCCGCGAGGTTCTCGAGAAGACAGGGGAGTTCTCCCGCGAAGAGATCGAGAAGATCGTGAAGGGTGTCACGAGCCACAGCAGCAAGGATGAAGTGGGAACCGCCGAGGAAGAGACAGTGAAGGACGCTGATATCCTTGATTATTATCTTTTCGGCATTCCCGTCACCCGCGAGTCACACAGAAGAAGGCTCAGGGCTGTCCTTAATGAGCTCGGCCTTCAGTGCGGGGATATATGACAGCTTCTCAGCTTGCAGAGGAAAGGAGGTCCCATGGAGGACAGCAATATCTCAATGAATCCCAATCAGATTGTCCGCTCTCTCGGGAAGCCGCAGCAGGAATTCACAAGGGACGATATCATCAAGTATATCATTGATAATGAGATCCGGATGCTGAACCTGCGCTACACCGCAGGAGACGGAAGGCTCAAGGCCCTCAATTTCATAATCAGCGACAGGGAGCAGCTTGAGCGGCTCCTCACCTTCGGCGAGCGTGTTGACGGCTCAAGCCTCTTTACCTCAATAGATGCCGCCTCAAGCGATCTCTACGTGATCCCCCGCTTCAGAACTGCGCACCTTAACCCATTTTCCCCTGTTCCCACCGTGGAGCTTCTCTGCTCCTTCTACAACTGTGAAGGGAAGCCCCTGGCGAGTGCGCCGGAGCAGATACTGAGAGCGGCGTCACAGTCCCTTCAACGGACAACGGGCCTCAGCTTTGAAGCCCTCGGGGAGCTGGAGTACTACCTGTTCCTGAGCCCCCAGGAGCTCTACCCCTCGACGGTGAGAAAAGGCTATCACGAGTCATTTCCCTTCTCCAAGGGCGAGATTATAAGGCTCGAGGCGATGCAGGCCATTGCGCAGACAGGGGGAAAAATAAAGTACGGCCATTCGGAAGTGGGGTACATCTCTACCAAGAACAGCTGCATGGAGCAGCATGAGATAGAATTTCAGCCCGTTCCCGTCGAGGAGGCGGCAGATCAGATAGTCCTTGCAAAGTGGATTCTCAGGATGGTGGGCTACCGCCATGGCGTCACCATAAGCTATGCGCCGAAAATATCCTTCGGCCACGCGGGCAGCGGTCTTCATGTCCACACAAAGCTTGTCCGTGACGGGGAGAACATGCTGGTAAAATCAGGCCAGATCACCGAGACAGCGAGGAGGCTCATCGGCGGCTACCTGGAATGCGCTTCATCCCTGACGGCTTTCGGGAACACGGTTCCTGTCTCGTACCTCAGGCTCGTGCCCCACCAGGAGGCCCCTACCAACATTTGCTGGGGCGACAGGAACAGGTCGGCCCTTGTCAGAGTTCCCCTGGGCTGGCGAAATGTCGAGAATATGATGAAGGATGCCAACCCTGCCGAAGCGGCTCCCTGCCTTCCCGGGGGCGAGAAGAGCCAGACCATAGAGTTCAGGGGCGCCGACGGCTCTGCAGATATCCATCTGCTCCTCGCGGGCCTCATGGTGGCTGCCCGTCACGGCCTCACCGACGAGGGGGCGCTTGCCAAGGCTGATGATCTCTACATCGATGTGAACATATTCTCGCCGCCCCATGTCTTCATGCAGGAAAAGCTGCCCCATCTGCCCACTTCATGCTGGGAGTCAGCCGATGCTCTCAAGGAGAAGCGGTCGGTCTACGAATATGACGGCGTCTTTCCCCCGCTGGTCATCGACGATAGTATAAAACGTCTCAAGGCATTCAATGACAAGGGGCTGAGCGAGGAGCTCTACGGCAAAGAGGATGATATCAAAAAGCTGGTCGATCGCTATATTCACTGCTCATAGGGCTGGTGGAGAATTCCGGAGGCGCCGGCCAGAAGAACATTGAGGTGAGGTATGTCGAGTGAAGAATCAGTGCGTTTCATCGGGGCCGTCATATTTTCCGGCCTGATCATCTATGCGCTCCATGGCATTTTCCTTCACATGGCAAGAAAGAGGGGAGGGAAGCCTGCGAAGGGCGCGCCAGAGCCCCATTCATCACCCAGGAGGATCATGGCTGATGACGCGGTGTGCAAAGCCTGCGAAGAGGGCGATATCTCCGCCCTTGAGGCGCTCCTTTACAAGGACAGGCAGCTCGTCCATGCCAAGGACAGGGAGAACCTCACCGCCCTTCACAGGGGGGTGATGGGAGGCTTTTTTGACGTGGTGAAGCTTCTCATTGAGAAAGGCGCCTTTATCGATGCTGAGGATATGCTTCAGCGCACCCCCCTTCACCATGCAGCCCTCAGAGGCGATGCCGGGATCGCCCAGCTTCTTGTATCCGCCGGGGCTCAGGTCAACAAGGCCGATGTTCACGGCGAGACTCCTCTCCACGATGCGGCAAAGGCGGGCAGCGAGGAGATAGCCACAATGCTTATCAAGGCCGGGAGCGATGTGGACGCGGAGACGAGCGTAGGGAACCTCACTCCCTGGGAAAGTGCCATGGCGGCAGGGCACAGGGATCTTGCAAAGCTTCTTCACGAGAGAAGCTCAAAGAAGAAGGACCATACCTGGTAAGAACCCGGGAGGGAGGAGCGAGCCATGATCGTTATGAAATTCGGCGGATCATCTCTCAGGGACAGTGTCATGGTCCGCTCCGTTGCGGAGATTATCCGGTCATCGCTTCCGTCGTGCCCTGTCCTGGTCTGCTCTGCCATGGGAAGCGTCACTGACTGGCTCATTGAGTGCGGTGAAGATGCCTGCCGTGGACGCCGGTACGACCTGGAGAAGATAGAAGCCCTTCACCTCCACACTGCAGAGCAGCTCGGCATCCCGGAGGCACCTGTGGAGCTTCTCCTCTCTGAGCTGAAGAGCCTCCTCAAGGGGATCTCCCTCATCAGGGAGCTGTCATTGAGGACAAGGGATTACCTTGTCTCTTTCGGCGAGAGGCTCTCGGTGAGAATAATGGCCGGGTATCTGGACCAGGAGGTCCACAGGGCGCGCTTTTTCGATGCCTGGGACATCGGGATGCTGACCTCGTCGGAGCACCAGAATGCCGCGGTGCTCGATGAGAGTTATGAAGCGATTGCTTTATCACTGTCGCCTCTCGCCGCTCACTATGAGTATATCCCTGTGATAACGGGGTTCATTGGAAAGGACCGCATGGGAGCCATCACGACTCTCGGGCGGGGAGGAAGCGACCTTACTGCCTCTGCGGTCGGGAAAGCTGTCGCCGCTGAGGAGGTGCAGGTCTGGAAAGATGTGGACGGCCTCATGACCACCGATCCCAAGATCGTTCCCCAGGCGGAAGTGGTGGGCGAGATCTCCTTTGAAGAGGCTTCAGAGCTCGCCTATTTCGGCGCCAAGATCCTTCACCCTCTGAGCATTCTGCCTGCCATGGCAAAAAATATCCCTGTGAGGGTCAAAAATTCCTATAAGCCCCATCTGCCGGGCACAGTGATCAAGAAAAGCGTTGCCCATGAAGCCATGGTGAGGGTGATCACCTTTCAGAGGAATGTCACGCTCATCGATATCGTGAGCACAAGAATGCTCGGGCTCGCAGGCTTTCTGGAAAAAGTGTTCCACAGCTTTGCCTGCCACGGCCTGTCCGTTGATCTCATCGCCTCGAGCGAGGTGAGCATATCCCTCACCCTTAACAAGAACACGTCGGATCCCGCGCTGGTGGAGAAAGTGATGGCCGACCTCGGGGAGATTGCCACCGTGGCCGTAAGCACAGGAAAGTCGATCCTCACCGTCGTGGGTGACGTCGAGCGCTCCACCGAGCTGCTCCTTGGCATCTCCACGGTGCTCCGCAGCGAGCGGATCAGGGTCCAGGTCATCAGCCAGGGCGCCTCCAAGGTGAACGTGAGCTTTGTCATCGATGACGGTGAGCTCGAGAGGGCCGTAAGGGCAGTACATGCAGAGTTTTTCTGCAGAATACCATAAAGGCGCCGAGGCGCCCTTTGTGAAAAGGAGACATGATGAAGACCACTATTGACCCGGAACTGCTCCTCAAGCTTGCAGGGGACTATGGGACCCCCCTCTATGTCTATGACGGCGATCTCATTGAACAGAGGTACCATGAGCTTCTCGGCTTTTTCAGGAGGCCCCGCCTCAGGATTTTTTACGCAATGAAGGCTAATTGTAACTGTGATGTCCTCAGGATCCTCCACGATGCAGGCTCTTCTTTTGACGCCGTGAGCCTTGGCGAAGTTCTTCTCGCAAGGAGGCTGGGATTTGCAGGGGACCGGGTCCTTTACACCGCCAATAATGTGACCATGGCCGAAGTGGAGAGGGTCCACTCCCTGGGGATCCTCACCAACATAGAGTCCCTGTCGCTGCTTTCCAGGTTCGGCTCCCGTTTCCCCGGCGCCGCCATCTGCATGAGGTTCAACACCGATGTGGAGGCCGGGGAGCACAAATATGTCATGACGGCAGGCGATGAATCCAAGTTCGGCATCCTGATGGACCAGGCACCGGAAGCCCTCGGGCTTGTGGACAAGCACCGGCTCAAGGTGATAGGCCTTCATCAGCACGTCGGATCGGGGATTTCCGATACGGACAAGGTGCTGCAGGGAATGGAGAAGCTTCTTTCCCTGGCGGGGAGGGAAAATTTTCCCGACCTGGAGTTCATTGATTTCGGCGGAGGCTTCAAGGTGCCTTACAGGCCCGATGAGAAGAGGATAGACTACGGCGCCCTTGGTGAGAAGGTGGCTGCCCTTTTCGGCGGCTTCTGCAGGTCTTACGGGAAAGAGCTCGAGATGCGCTTCGAGCCGGGGAAGTTTCTGGCGGCCGAAAGCGGTGTGCTCCTCATCGGGGTGAACACCCTGAAAAGAAACAGGGGGCGCCTCATCGCAGGAACGGACTCGGGCTTTTCACAGCTCATCAGGCCCGTCTTCTATGATGCCTACCATCACATCCTGAACCTCTCAAATCCCGGCGGGGCCGCCGCTCCCTGTGACATTTACGGGAACATCTGTGAGTCAGGTGACTTTTTTGCCCGCGCCCGCGAGATCCCGCAGGTACGGGAGGGCGACATCCTCGCGGTGCAGAACGCCGGAGCCTACTGCTATTCCATGGGATCTGTCTATAACCTCCGCCCTCTGCCTTCAGAGGTAATGGTGCACCGCGGCAGGGCATGGCTTTCCCGGCGGGGCATGACCTATGACGAGCTCATCACCCGGATTGCAGATGAGCATTGCCCCGTTGAGGGGCGGGTGGCCGGAGGGTGGGTGGGCGGGGGTGGTGGTGGGGCGTGAAAAAGTTCTCCCTTCCCCCCGGACTGGGACCTTAGCTACTCTTTTTTCAGAAGCTCCGTGAGAATGCCCTGGAATCCCAGGTAAGTATCCTTCAGGTCGGCAAGGCTCACCGATTCGTTGACGGTATGGGCATCCTCTTCCGATCCCGGCCCGTAGCCGATAATATCGACCTTCGCTTCGGGGAAGAGGTCACGGTAGCGTACCACGCCGCTCCCGTCGGTACAGAATCCATAATGGCCGAATTCCGGCGTCTTCCCGAGGGCCTTCTCAAAACCTGCAGTCGCCTTCTTCACGAGGTCGGAGTCTGGGTCCGTCTTCCAGGCAGGGGCGAATTTTTTCTGCACGATGGGCTCGCAGGTCCATGTGACGGACCGCTCCGACGAGTACTGGATGCCGGGCGTCCTGAACTGCGGGTACCGTATTCTCGCGTTCTGCACCACCTGGTCTATATTTTCCCTTACCAGGAGGATTATGCTCTCCTCGGTGTCCTCGGCAAGTGTCCTGATGTCGTAGGTAATCTCCACCTTGTTGGGCACCGTTGAGTTTCCGCCGCGGCCGTCAATGCCGCCTCCTCCCCCCAGGGGTATCTTGATATCGGTGGGCACGATGTTGCGCCTCCCCAGTATCTCGTCAGCCTGGGAGCGGTACCATACATGGAAAGCATCGATGATGTAAGCGGTCTGCTCTATGGCGTTGATGACTTTCCTCCCCGTCGATGCATGCTGGGGCTGGCCGAAGGAGGTGATGACTATTTCCGCGCGGCCGCGCTGGCCGATGTTGATTTTCCCGCCCGTTGCCTCGCCAATCACCACAAAGTCAGGCTTGATATCCTTGAGCGCCTCGAGGAAGCAGACCCCCTCGAATAGCTCTTCGACGACGGTGCCTACCACAAAGACCTTGCCGCTGAAGGGGGCCTTAAGGCTCTGCAGGCTTGCCGCCGCATGGAGCATCACCCCGAAGGAGCCTTTCATGTCGGCAGATCCTCTTCCGTAGAGCCGTCCGTCAATAATTGACCCTGCAAAAGGCTTGGTCGTCGCATTCCACTCGGCGGGATTGGCGCTGACGGTGTCAAGATGTCCTGAAATGACAATCCGGGGGCCTTCGCCCGTGCCGACGGTCATCTCGGCCACCAGGTTGCCCATCCGGTCGTTATGGGCGCTCGTGAAGCCAAGGCGGCTCGCCACCTTGATGAGGTGCTGCACCAGCTTTTCCTCCTGCCCCGAGAGGGTGGGGAAGGTGATGCAGTCCTGGATGACGGAGAGCACGTCCTCGAAGGGGATATGCTTCAGCGGGGGGAGCAGGGTTTCTGTGGTCATGACAGTTCCTCCTTTTATTCTGGTATGTGCCGATGAGGATCAGGGGGTGCCGGAGCCTTTGTCCGGGAGAGGAAGGCCTTCCTGGTAAAGCCTTTTCACCTCGTTTTCGTCGATGGCCCTGTTAAAGATATAGACCTTGCGCATCGTTCCCTTGAAGAGATTCCCCTTGGAAAAATCAATGAAGTTCTCCATGGCTCCTACAATCAGATCGGGGGCCTTCGTCATCACGAGGGTCCCGCCGAAGATCTTGTCGGAGTCAAGCACGCTGTTATAGTAAGCCTTGATGTCCTTTCCGTCGTAGGTGACCACCAGGTGCTGCCACTGGTCAATCTTGGCGCCATTCTTGAGCACGAGGGCCACCTCGTGGTTGATGTTCGAGGATTCCGCGCATATCTCAAGCCAGACCTTGATGTGGTAATCCTCAGTGAGGCTCACGTTATACGAGCGGTAGCCATCCGTGTCCTTCCACCTTCCCATGAGGGTAGCGGCATTCTTGAAGGATTCCTTTTCAGGCTTGAAAAAGCAGGCCATGGTGACCCCCTTTTCAGTTCTGGGCGCCTTGGGCACGCCGATATACTCATTTCCGTCAAAATAGTATTCCTCAAGATGATACTCGCTTGCCGCTGTCGCCCTTGCGGAGGCAGGAGGCGGGACCACGAAGAGGATCTGGAGGGTAAGGAGGAGCAAGGCAGATGCCAGGGAGAGAGTGATACCGCGCTTCATATGACCGTCCTTGATGCAGGATAAAATCTACAAAATCAGGGAGGTACTTCAACGGGTGCCCCCTTTCTCCTCTCTCAGCCGAGAGGCCTGGAGGAATTTTCATGGCAAAAAAGAATGAAAGCAGTGTGGCAAGATATCTCATAAAGCGTGTCCTTCTCTCGATTCCGCTTCTTCTCGTCATCACGATCCTCACTTTTCTGCTCGTGAGGATTGCCCCGGGAGATCCGACCAAGATGTTCATCAGCCCCAGGACAAGGCCTGAAGACAGGGAGCAGATCCGGAGAAACCTGGGACTTGACAGGCCCCTGTATGTGCAGTACGGCATCTGGCTCAAAAATCTTGTCACGAGAGGCGACCTGGGCTTTTCCCTCGTCAACGGCCGGCCCGTACTGGAGAGCATCATGGAGAGGGTTCCCGCCACCCTTGTGCTGATGGGCACCGCCTACGTGCTGAGCATTATCCTGGCTCTCCCCCTGGGGATTTATTCTGCAGTGCGGCAGTATTCCTTCTTTGACTATGTCTTCACGATATTCTCCTTTGTGGGGATATCCCTTCCCCCTTTCTGGCTCGCCCTTATGGCGATCTATTACTTTTCACTCCGGTGGGACCTCTTTCCCCCCATGGGAATGACCAACCTTGTGGAAGGAAGCCCCCTGGAGCTAGGGGTGGACCTCCTCTGGCACCTCTTTCTCCCGGTGATGGTCCTCACGGTGAGGAACCTTGCCACGTGGAGCCGCTATATACGCTCATCGCTTCTCGAGGTGCTTGGCGAGGATTATATCAGGACGGCCTATTCGAAGGGCCTCTCGGAAGTGCAGGTAATCTGGCGCCATGCCCTCAGGAACTCCCTCCTCCCCCTCATTACCATAATCGCCCTCTCCCTGCCGGAGATCCTTGCCGGTGCTTTCATCATTGAGTTTATATTCGCGTGGCCCGGCATGGGGCGCCTGGGGATGGAGGCAGTATTTCACCGCGACTACACCATCCTCATGGGAGACATCTTCATAAGCTCGATCCTCGTGGTCTTCGCCAACATCATTGCAGATATGTGCTACTCTCTGGTTGATCCGAGAATCCGGCTGGAGGGCACCTCCTGACATGGAAGCTCTCCTCCAGTATGATATAGCGATCTGCAAGGCCGTGAATGCCGTATCATTGCCGATTCTCGACGGCCTCATGTACCTGGTAAGCCTCTTGGGCGAATGGGGAGCTCTCCTCTGGATAATTTGTCTCGTGGTGCTCTTTACTGACAGGGAAAAGGGAAAAACCGCGGCCTTTCTCTGCATTTTGACGGTGATTGTCAGTGACCAGGTGGTGGGAAAGCTCCTCAAGCACCTCTGGAACAGGCCCCGCCCTTACATGTACCTCGAGGGGATCAAGAGCCTCGGCCACCAGTGGACCAACAGCTCATTTCCTTCGGGCCATGCCAATGCCATTGTGGCGGGCACGGTGATATTATCATATTTCTACCCCTCCCTCAGGTGGCCCCTCGTGATCTTTTCCCTCCTTACGTGCATCTCCAGGATTTACTGCGGCATGCACCATCCCCTTGACGTGGCGGCAGGCGCCCTTACCGGGCTTGCAGTGGGCTTTCTTTTCCTGTACCTTTATCGCATGAAAGGAAAAAGGGCTCTCGCGGAGCCCTCATAGTGCCGCTGCCATTCATGGAGCAGGCTTTGGTCCTCTCAGTCGTCCATTCCCTTGTAGGTGCCGTCATACCAGAGGAAAATGTCTTCCACCAGGTGGTTGTATTTCTTGTTGATGGCGTCATAGAGCTTGGCGTTTTCAATTGCCACGGCGGCCTCATTGGCGAGGGCGTAGAAGAACTCTATCTCGTCATCGGTAAAATCGCGGGTGGTAAAGAAGTAGCACTGGAGTATGCCCGTGAGGTGCTCCTTGGACTTCATCGGGATGTTGATGAAGGAGTTGATCCCTTCTTTCGATGCCACGGTGAGGCATTTCTGGTCCAGCTCGCATTCCAGCCTGCTGGTGATTACCCGCTCGCCGCACAGTATCTCCTTTGACTGGTCCACATAGTTCTCCTTGATGGTCGTAAGGAACTCCTTGCTCACGCCGTAGGACTCTTCAAGGCTGAACCTGTTGAACTCCGAGTCCCAGAGGAGCAGCGCGCAGCCCTGGGCATTCGTGGCCTTTGTGGCGCCCTCCGTAATGGTCTTGAATACCTGGTGGATATCCAGGCTCTTGCTGAGGGAGGTGCTCACCAGGAAGAGGGTATGGAGCCTGTTGTACAGGATGGCGTTGTTCACCGCGATTGCCGCCTGGTTGGCAAGGGTGAGGAGAAAATTCTTCTCATCCTCGCTGAATTGATATTCCGTGGCGGTGTAAATCCTGAGGGTCCCGAAAGTCCTTTCCATCGCCTGGAGAGGCACGCAGAGGGCCGAGACAATCCCCTCCTGTTTCGCGAACTCGGGGAAGATGAACCTCGTGTCTTCGGTCACTACGGGGATATAAATCGTCTTGCCGGCGAGCACCTCCTGGTCTATGGGGAGATCGCTCAGGTCATAGGGGCCGTACTCAAGGAATTTCTCGCTGAGGCCCCAGGCGGCCTTGAGGACCATCTTGTGCTTGTTTTCATCAAGGAGGCGGATGGTGGCGGCTTTGAGCTTCATTGACTCCGCGGCGAGTTTTACGGTCGTCTGGAGCACGTTCGACAAGTCAAGCGACGAGTTGACCTTCCTGGAGATCTCAAGGAGGATCTTGTCCCGCTCAAGGGCCTTGAGGTTTTCAATGGCCACTGCCGCCTGCCCGGCAAGCTTTTCAAAGAGCGCGATCTCGTCCTGGGTGAACCTGCGCTGCCGGGAGGCATAGCCCTTGATGACTCCCAGGGTATGGAAAGGCGTTTTGAGGGGAGCGCAGATCACGGAGGTGATTTTTTCTTCTTTTACCTTGTCGGGGTAAAGGATGCGCTTGTCCTTCTGGGCATTGGCCACAAAGACTGTCCTGCCCTCGGTGATGGCCTCCCTGTCTATGGAGCTCTTATCGAGCATCATGGGGCCTTTCTCCACGTAGTCCCTGCTGAGGCCGTAATATGATGCTATTTCAAGAGCCTGGCCTTTTTTATCAAGAAGGCGTATCATAGCGCCCTTCAGATCGACGATTTCAGTAGCCCTCTGGACTATTTTGCTCATCACTTCATCGTAGCGGTCGTATGAATTGATACAGAGGCATATGTCACAAAGGTTGAGCTCCGGCACTGCCTTTTTTTTCATATCCGTCCTCCTTTTTCAAAAAGCCCCCTTCGAATCTGTAAATGGGGCAAGCATATTTTATTCTTGCTCCTGCCGTCTTCCTCCTCTATTCCCTGCAACCTCTTCTAGCCCTGGTTCTGAGGGGGCGCCTCGATTCTTGCCACCGACAGCGGTACGCTGGCCCGCATCTCGCGGTTGATGAAAATCTTGAACTCATAGTTTCCGAACCGCTCAAACTTGAGGTTGAAGAAGGGGAAGAGCTGGTCATATTTTATCTCGAACTTGCCAGGCGGCGGCTGGGGAAGCACAAGGAATCCCGGAAGGGAGAGGAGCTTCCCGCCGTCATCATCAATGAGCTGCATGTCCGCTTCGTACTGCTTTCCCGCTTCTCCCACGTCCCCTTCGATTCGCATCACGAGGTAGATGTGGGGAATGACCACGGGAACCGCCGGGGTGTGGAGGGAGTCAAAAATGCCCAGAATGTTGAGCTTGCCGCCTATCGCAATGCTTGCAAAGTCGGCAAGAAGGGCCATGGTGACCTTTATCATAGTACCTCCTTGGGGGAAGACCTTGTTCTCACGGGGATACCTTCTCCTCCCGGAAGGGCTTCTCCTCCGCCTTCACGCCAAAATTAAAAAGCCCGCCATATGACGGGCTTTTTAAGACTTTAACAGTTCCCTTTACTGTTTCTGATCGTCGAATGACTTGATATCCAGCTTGTCCTGGATCTGATCAAGCCCGCCACCGGCCTGTTCCTGAGGCGGCGGAGGCGGCGGCGGAGCTGCCTGCGGCTGGTAGCCCGCTGCTCCGGCTTCCTCGGTCTTCTTCTTGTCGCCAATCTTCCCGATTGCAAAATCGTCTGACATAAGTACCTCCTATGGATAAGTTCACATGGGTATATATCACTGCAAGGAAGGCCTTAATCAAGGGCTCTCATGTTAATTTTCTGTTGCCGTATTGTAACAATTTGTTTTTCCATAGGAAGGATTTTTGCAGCTCCATGGATAAATCTCACCATCTGCTATATTCTATAAGTGGGGTGGGGACAATGGGTGACTCTCTTGCAAGCCTTTTGGGAAATCCTGTCTATCTGGTGCTCCGGGGCTTTGACGGAAATGATGAATGGCGCTTCGGAGTCCTTGGATGCAACGGGACAAGCTACTATCTCAGGACGGACTCAAGCCTCATCGCGGTGAATCCCCGGGACATCGTGGAAATATATCCCTTCATGAGGTTTCTCACCAGGGAAAGCCGCGCCGCTTCCCTGCTCAGGAGCTGAAGCTTCCCTCTCAGCGTGTCTCTTTTCTCTGCGTGACGGTAATCTGGACTTTTTTCCGGATAGCTGCTTTCCATGGGATCTCAAGTGTTCCGTAGACTACCCAGTACACGGGCGATTTCCAGTCATCGATGAAATATGCCACTACGCGGGCGATATCCCCGAGGGCGCCCTCGGGGAGATGGGGCCCCTCTCCGCAGGCATCAAGGGGGATGACGAGTTCAAGAGGATACTCGCAGGTCTGATACTCGCCCGTGCCATCGACATTGTACTCAAACTCATAGACTTTTACCGAGCGCGATTCCGTGGCCAGCTCGCCCTTGCTGTTCACTGTGCGTGTCCTGATGGTTCGGTGTGCATAAAGACCGGCGGCAAGCCTTGCGGCATGCGCGGGAGCCTTGAGGTGAAGGATGATGCGGCCCCTGAGGCGCTCGCCGCAGTAATAATGATACTTTTCAAGCTGGATATCCATGGAGCCCAGGCCTATCCCTGTGAGGGAAGTGAAGAGCCCCAGCGGCTCACCTTTCTCCCTGGGCGGCCTCGCCTGTATGTCCGTGCTTTTTCCCTGGAGTGGCAAAGGGGCGCCGCAGTCACAGTAGCGCGCCCCGGGAAGCACTGTTTCTCCGCAGTTTTCGCAGTACATGTCTTTCCTTTCTATTCCCGGCCCCATGGACCAGGAGAAGGCCTGCCCACCCCCCTCTTATTCTTCACTTCAGGGCGGGCTCCCTTCCGGTACTGTCACTGCTGGTGTGCAGAAAGCCATGAAAGGAAAAACTCCCTGAATGTTTAACATGGAGGGAAAAGGCCTCAAAAAGGCTGCTACAGGGAGGGACTGATGAAGCATCTTGGTGATATGCTGCTCTCACGGCAGGGCTTTTCCGAGATAGTGATGGGCAATACCGCCATTGTTCGGGCGATGCTGGAAGCCCAGGTAAGGGTCGTCACCTCATATCCAGGCTCTCCGACGCCTGAGATTGCCGAGGTGATAAAGAGTATCGCCTCTTCTCAGAGGCCCTTCTATTTCCAGTTTTCAGTGAATGAGAAGGTGGCGACGGAAGTGGCCTTCGGGGCCTCGGTGAACGGCCATTTCTCAACGGTATTTTTCAAGAGCGTCGGCCTCAACGTGGCGGCTGACTCCTTTGTGCAGCTCGGACTTTTTGAGCTCATCGGAGGCCTGGTGATAGTGCTTGGCGACGATCCCGGCGCCAATTCGTCGCAGAATGAGCAGGACAACCGGCACTATGCCCGCCTTTCCTATATCCCGGTCTTCGAGCCGGCTTCACCGGGCGAGGTCTATGGCATGTACCTGGAGGCGGCAGCTCTTTCAAAGGAAAAGAAAATGCCGGTCATTCTGCGCCTTACCACCCATGTGTGCCATGCCAAGGAGAAGGTTTCCTTCGGGCCCTGGGAGCCTGTACCGCCCGATCACATTCCCCGCTTCGACAGAAAAAACGGCCCTTACATCCCCATCACGTCGGCAGTGTTCCCCCTCAAGAGGAAAGCGCTGGCAAAACTCGGAGAAACAGCCTGTTATTCTGAAAAATCCCTTTACCACAGGCTGGTTGACCATGGAAACGGAGAGAGGGGAGTCATCACCGCCGGCCTTCCCTTCCTGTCGCTTCTGGACGCTCTTGAAGGCGCCGAGAGGAAACCCGACATCCTGAAGCTGGGAATCGTCTATCCTCTCGCGAGAAGCCTTGTGGCGGACTTTCTCAGGAGCCACCGTGAGGTGAAGATCCTCGAAGAGCTCGACGACCTGCTGGAGAAAGACATCAAGGCCCTCGCCTTCGAGGAGGGCATCGCGGTAAAGATCACCGGCAAGACAGATCCTGAGGACTGGGTCGGCGAGTATACTTCCGGCAAGGTGCATGAGGTTCTCAGCAAAACATGGGCCGATCTTCTCCCTGAAAGAAAGTCCGGCAGAGGCGCAGGCCCGCCGGTGCCACAGAGGCCTGCCCAGATGTGCCCCGGCTGCGGCCACCGCTCTGCTTTTTATGCCATAAAGAAGGCATTAAGGGAAGGAGATATTACCGTTGCAGATATCGGGTGCCATACCCTCGGTTTCCTGGAGCCATACCTTATAGGGGAGGTCCTTCTCTGCATGGGGCACTCGACGGGAACTGGCGCAGGGCTCTCGCTTTTCAACAAGACCCGGAGAGTGCTGGCTTTTCTGGGCGACTCCACTTTTTTTCACGCGGGAATTCCCGGCATTGTCAATGCCCTTTTCAACAGGCACCGCCTCACGCTGGTAATCATGGAGAACGGCACCACGGCGATGACGGGGCACCAGGATCATCCCGCCACGGGGCACAACTTCAACGAGGCTGTCGATAAGATCCCGGTAAGGAAGGTGCTTGAGGGGCTCGGCGTGAAAGCAATCCGCGAGGTTGACACCTATGATCAGAAGAAGCTCACCGAGGCCGTGAGGGAATCCCTCGATGAGGAGGGCTTCAACGTGGTGATTGCCAGGCATCCCTGCATGCTGAAATTCACCAGGGAGCGAAGGAGGAAAGGCGCGGCTCATGGTTTTGCTTCCGTGAGCGGAGAGCGCTGTACCAAGGCTCACGAGTGCACTGCCGTATTCTGCTGCCCCAGTTTCCAGGTGGGGGAGGACGGCGCCGTGACAGTGACCCGCGATCTCTGCATCGGCGACGGCTCCTGCCTCAAGGCATGCCCGTCAGAAGCCATTGAGCTCACTACCATATAAGGAGGCCCCCTTGATGAAAAAGAATTTCGATATCTATGTCACCGGCGTGGGGGGGCAGGGCATCGGCCTTCTCTGCGAGGCTCTCTTGAGGGCTGCCGATCTTGCCGGTCTCCCGGTGAAGGCGGTAGACACCCATGGCCTTGCCCAGAGGGGCGGGATTGTGATCTCCCACGTGAGAATCGGGGAAAGCGCTCATTCCCCCCTTATCGCCGAAGGAAAGGCCGACCTGGTGGTGGCTCTGGAGCGCACTGAAGCCCTCAGGGCAATGAATGTCGCCCTTAAGGATGGCGGCACGCTCGTCTATTATGACACGGTGCTTCAGCCTCTTCCCGTCCGCCTGGGAAAAGCAGCCGCTGTCACCCGGGAGCTCATTACCCGGGAATGCCTCAGAAGAGGCATCAGTGAAGTGGCGGCTTTCAGGGATGATCTGAAGGACTCAAGGATGCAGAACATGGTCCTGCTGGCGGTGATAGCCCGCGACGGGCTCATACCCGGAGTGAACAGGGAGCATTATCAAAGAGCCCTCGATGACCTTCTTGAGGGAAAGGTCCTGGAAATGAACCTTGAGCTTTTCAATTCCCCTGCCGCTGAGGCTCTTCCTTGACCTTTGGCTACTTGGGCTCGATGAGAAGGGGGCAGTAGACATAGCACCGTGTCGGTTTCCCGTTCTCATAGAATACCGCATAGCGCATCAACTTTCCCCATGCCAGGGCCGCGTCGTCCAGGTCGCGGTTTCCCGATGGCCTCAAGAGCTCCACGTTGTCCACCTTCCCTGTCTCATCGACGGAAAGCTTCAGCTCGACCGTGTATGACTTTGACGTGTCGGGATTATGGGCGAACATCGACTGCACGGCCTTTTCAAAGTTGAGAAGCTGGGGCTGCTTGTTCACATCCATGGTGAGCGTCCCTGTCTGGGCATTCTCCACCTTGCACATGAGGCATTTCATGTCCTTGATCTTGTCGGAAAGGGAAGTGTTCCCGAAGTCGTTGCCGCCGCCGAAGCCGCCGGGGCCCGCGCCCCCTGCGCCGTCACCACCGGTGACGGGGCCGCCCCATCCCTGCCCGTTGGGGATTCCTGATCCGTCGCCCGAGCCGGCAGGCCCGTTGCCCCACCCGCCGTTCTGGTTGAACTCTCCTCCGCTATCGACGGGAGTGCCCAGCACCGGCGGTCCTCCCCCGCTCGAGCCCCCGGGAAGGGTCGGGGCCTGCTTGGCCATGGGGGCTATGGTGGGGTAAGCCTTGCTGGGGAGCGAAGGAACCTCTTTATAGGTAGGTGCCGGCGCCGGCTCAAAGTCCTGCATGTCCTTCACAAGCGCCTTTGACTTGGGGAGCTTGATGGTGGTCTTTTCCTTCACTTCCTGCTGCTGGGGCTTCTCCTGCTCCACGACCTTCACCTCGAAGAACTCGTAGTCCTTCTTTCTCGTCTCGGGCTTGAAAATAGCGTAAGCAGTGAGGAGCATGAGATGGAAGAAGACGGCCACCATTACCGCCGTGTGAATAGTCTGCCATTTCATGCGCTTCTTGGGCATCACGAAGTATTTTCTCATGACATGTCACCTTTCCGACGAGATTTACTGCCTTTTTTCATGCATTCAGTCGCGCAGGAGCACCTTTTATTCCCTATCATAATTATACCACAGACTTCTTCCCTGGACAATATTTATTTCCCTGCCGGCTCAAAGATGAGGGGTGACTTCTTCAGGATCACCTCTTCCATGAGGAGCTCTTCCTCATTTCCGTGAATGTCAGTCACCTTGGCCATACCCCTCACGGGCAAGGCCGAATCCTGGGCGTTCCAGGCCACGTATACAGGCTTTCCGTTCACCATGAACTCATAAACGCCGGGCCGGAGCTCCCTGGCCGAGGTAAAACCGCCGATCTTGAGGGCAATAAGCTTCTGAGTATAATAGGTGAGGTTGGGGAATCCCTTGGGCTTGCAGAGCGAGGCTTTGGCCATAAACTCCGACTTGGTGGCATAGAAAAAGGTCCAGAAGAACCGGTCTATGCCTGTGGCGAATCCCTTGGCGACAAATTTGACGAAGCTTGAGGCCGTGTCCTCCTCGCTTCCCCCTGCAAAGACCATGTGATACCCGGGGTTCAGGATGTCGTCGTTTATCGCTATTCCTGTGACAATGCCCCATTCAGTCATCCAGACCTCTTTCTTCTTCCCGGCGGTTTTCTGCATCTTCTGCCAGAAGGGTGAAAGGCCCTGGAAGCGCTCGGCATTCGCCATCAAGGGGTGGTGAATGCTCAGGATGTCTATGTATTCGTAGCCTCCCTGGGCGAGAATGTCATCCCAGAATCGTCTCATGACGCGCTCGCGGGGCGTCATCTCCTCTTCAAAATTGGAGACGAAGACCAGCGCCTTGGCGTCCCTGTCGGCCCGTTTCATCGCCTCGTAGGCGGTCTTCATGGTGCGCAGGAAAGCCCCGCTGTCGTGCTCGAAAGGCATCTCGGGCTCGTTTCCAATCTCCCAGTGTTTGATGGGGTATTTGAGCCCGGGCATGTCTTCGTACCCGTCGCCGTCGTACCGCTCGACGACTTTTTCCACGTACCTTGCGAAGGCCTCAAAATCGTGGGGCTTCGAGTAATCTTCGCCGATAAAAGTGCGCGGCCGTGAAAGGCGCGAGTTGCTGGTGCTCAGGACAGCGAGAAGCCTTATACGGTATTTCTGCACCTCGCGGACAAAGGCGTCAGAATAAGAGAAATCATACACGCCTGGCTTTCCCTCGATGAATTTCCAGGCAAGAAGGCCTCCCTGGGGGGATATGGTCCTGTTGAAGCTGATCCCGCCGTCAAAGATGGATCGGGCTTCCCAGTTGATATATTCCCTGGCTGACTCCCCCGGGAACTGTGCCATGTTTATCTCATGAAAGCCGTTGATGCCGAATCTTCCCTCTTTCATGAGGGGCACGGCGGCATTCACGAGGCTTTCTGCCGGTTTTTCCGGGGGAGGGATGTTCTTTTCCGGGACAGTGATGGAGAGCGGGCAGACCTTTATCATGGACCCGCACGAAGCGGCAATGATGGTATTGCCCAGCGTGCCGGTAAGGAAGGTGGCCCTTGCTTTTCCGTTCTTATCGGTCATGATGGTCCTGGGGACGATCCTTCCTATGACAGTTTCAAGATGGATCTCTCTTCCGGCCAGCGGCTCCCCCTGTGAGTCCTTCAAGGTGGCTTCTATCACGGAAAAGGTGGTGTCATCGGCGGGTATGGCCGAAGGAGACGCCGTGACCTCAAGGGTCCCCCCGGCAGGCTCCATTGCCTCCCCCGGGTTGACGAAGAGAAGGTAGCATGGCTCCGTGGTAAAAGTCCAGTAGCCCTTCCAGGGCTCCATGGACTCCGAAGAGCTGAGGACCTTTTTCAGCTCTCCGTTTTCATACTCCTTGAGGGTGGCATTGATGAGGTGCCTCCCCACCGCTTCGTCAACAGGCATAATCTTCTTCTGCACGAAGACCTTTGCGGCGTTCCAGGGCATTCGCTCCTCGTAGGGGTTTCCTACGAAGTTCCATCCCCCCGAGAGGGGGACGACGGTGACAGGCCCCTCAGCCGTGACACCCTCGATGGTGATGGTGAGGGGAGTGTCGTTAAAGAGGCGGTAACCTTTGCCTGCATGGAGAAAGGGAGGAGGGGTCGGGACAAAGCGCCAGGTGCCCTGGTAATACGCATTGAGCCTGCCGTAGAATCCCTTGGTGCAGGCCGTGAGTTCGAAAGGAAAGCATATATCATGGACTCCCGGTGGATAGTGCCTGCTCCGGGAGACGAGAGGCTCCTGTTTTTTTGGCGTACGGCGGCTTTCAATACCTCCAATGCCCTGGGTCACGGCAATATCCCGGTGGGCCAGCATGAGAGCGTTCAGTGTCAATGTGTAAAACAGAAAAAGCACTAAGAAGGGATTTGCCATTGATGCTCCTTGCCCTCAGAGATTCTTCTTCACCCCACCCCTTTACCTTTTTTCCCTTTTTTGATAGAATTTACAGGAAGGAGCACTAAGCCCATGCTGCGAAAAGTTACCTCTTTGCTGATCCTCTTTCTGCTGTTCTGTTCCCCTTATGCCCTGGGAGCCGGCATCGCCACCACGCTCAACAGCGTGAGCGGCCCGCCCGGGTGGTACCTTGTCTCTTTCCCCTTCAGCTCCGTTGATTCGATCAGGGGATTTGACGGCACCATTTACCGCTTCGAAGGCTCGGCCTACACGAAAAGGTCCTCGGGGAACACATCGTTCATAAGGCCCGGCCAGGCCTTCTGGATGCACGGCCGGCAGGCAATGAGCTTTACCGTTGACGGCGAGCTCAACTCGAGCCATGTGGTGAATGTGAGGCTCAATGCAGGCTGGAACATGATTGGCAATCCCTATGCCTATTATTTTGACTGGTCCAAAGCCCTTGTGAGCTACCAGGGCGTTCGTGTTGAAGTGGCGCAGGCCGAGGCGAGGGGGTGGCTCATGGCCACCTTGCTCGGCTATGACCCTGTCATCAGGTCCTATCATAAGGTGACGCCCGGGGGCAGGCTTGATCCCTGGAAAGGCTTCTGGATGTACAGCGCCGTTCCCTGCGATCTCATCCTCCCCAATCCCACGTCGGGAGGCTTGGCGGGATCGATAAAGATCACGGTCACCCCCGACAAGGTGCCTGCCAACGGCCGGGAAAAAGCCATGGTGAAGGTGCAGGTCCTCGATCTCTCGAGCAAGCCCCTCGCTTACCAGGTGGTGAAGCTCGCCACCACCAACGGCAGGATAGCGCCGGACAAGATTGCCACCGATGCCCAGGGCGAGCTTGTCACCTATGTGACGTCAACGACGGCGGGAAGCGGCCAGGTGACGGCCCAGACGGGGAGGGCCATGGGGTCGTCGTCGATAGCCTTCATTCCCGCCCCCATAGATCCCGTGGCTACGCCGACAACCCCATCGGGAGAGCTTGCCATGAGAGTCGTGGGAAAGCTCGAGAGGCCCTTTGGAGGGGCTATCTCCGTGAGGGCCTTTGAAGATGGCGTGATAAGGATATTTTATGGCGGCGCCGGAGAGCTCAAGAGCGGCACCTCCGATGACGGCATCACCTTCAGGGAGGAATCGGGGACACCCGTCACCTCCTCTGACGAGGAGGGGATCATCGCATCGCCGACGGTGGTGAGCCTTGGCGGGGGAAGATACCGCATGTACTATGATGCATATAAGAAGGACAAGCTCGCAAAGTCCAACTGGCTTTACTCGGCAATATCAGATGACGGGGTGAGCTGGAAGAGGGAGGGCCTCTGCTTTCGCTCAGCCACCGATCGTGATGTGGCAAGCACTGCGAGCGTCGTAAAAACAAAAGAGGGGAAGTGGCGGCTTTACTACTGTGACACCTCTGCACATACCTACAGCGCCATCTCCAATGATGGAAAGCAATTCGAGGCCGAAGCGGGAACGCGGGTTGAAGGTGTGGGAGCCGATGTGGTGCAGCTCCCTGATGGTAAATTTTATATGGTATACACAAAGCCGTCGTCGGCCAAGAGAAAGCCCGAGATCTGGAGTGCGACCTCTGATGACGGGCTCACCTGGACCGTCGGTGACAAGCTTGCCACCAACGACGAGGAAGACCTCCATGACCCCGCCGTAGCGGTGCTGCCCAACGGCACCATCATGGTCTATTATGCCAGGGTGGGCAAGGACAGCGGCTGGATTGAGATCGGCGAGGTCATAAAAAAATAGGGGCCTCTGCTAGAAGGGGTTCTCGCACTCCGCCTTGTTGAAGGGCTTCTGCGGCCTTGTGATCCAGTAGGTTTCAGCCGACCTTTCGAATCTCAGCTTCAGGAGATCAGCTCCCAGCAGCCTCATGATAAGCCCCGCGGGCGTAAAGATAAGGAAGAACACCAGTGCGAGGATGAGCCTGGTCATGAGCCATCCCATGGCATGGGCAACTGCCATCCACCCGCGGTAGACGGGGGCGAGCACCGCGGGGAACAGGGCGCCGGGTATCAGAAGAAGGGCGCCAAGCGCGAACAGCACGAGGCTTGCCGTGGTGAAGCTCTTTTCAGGCCAGTACTGCCAGAGTCCCAGCAGCAGGAAGATAGCCCCGATGAGAAGGCCGAAGCTTCTGAGGATTTTTGTGTCAGGCTTGTTCTTGCTCACGATTCTGCTCCTTGTCTTCTGTGGTCTTGCCGTCAATCCAGCACAAACTCCTTGCGCCAGTCAATGTCGTCCTTCATTTCGGGCTGCTCTCTCTTGTCGAGGAGGTAGTTCCCGAGGATAAGGTAATCTATGTGGGTGCGCATGAAGCAGATATAGGCCTCCTCGGGCCGGCACACGATGGGCTCGCCCCTCACGTTGAAGGAGGTGTTGATGATCACCGGGCAGCCTGTCCTGGCATGAAATGCCTTGATCATGTCATAGTAAAGGGAGTTGTCGCGGCGGTTCACCGTCTGGATCCTCGCGGAATAATCCACATGGGTGATTGCCGGGATGTCTGAGCGCGACACTTTGAGCTTTTCTATCCCCCAGAGCTTATCCTCGCTCTCGGACATCTTGCGGCACCGGCTCTCCTGCACGTTGGCCACCAGGAGCATATAGGGGCTCTCCCTGTCTATCTGGAAGGCCTCGGAAACGCGGTCTGCCATCACCGAGGGGGCAAAGGGCCTGAAAGACTCCCTGAACTTGATCTTCATGTTCATCAGAGTCTGCATCTCCTTGTTTCGGGCGTCGCCGATGATGCTCCGCGAGCCGAGTGCCCGGGGCCCGAATTCCATCCTCCCCTGGAACCACCCGATGACCTTTCCCTCCTCGATGAGCCCCGCGATTTTATCGGGGATATCGGCAGTCTCGACGAAATGGTGGGGAATTTTCTTGGTGGTGAGGAACTCCAGGATCCTCTCGTTGGAAAAGGCCGGCCCGAGGTACGAGCCTTTCTGGGTATCGTGTTCCCCCGTGGTTCTCGGGTTCTGAAGATAGCGGTACCAGGTAAAGAGGGCCGCACCGAGGGCTCCTCCCGCATCGCCCGCTGCAGGCTGAATCCAGATATCCTCAAAGGGCCCTTCCCGCAGGATACGCCCGTTGGCCACACAGTTCAGTACCACGCCGCCGGCGAGGCACAGGTATTTTTCCTGGGTCTCCTTGTGGATGTGGCGGACCATCTTGAGCATTATCTCTTCCGTGACCACCTGGGCCGATGCGGCGATATCAAGGTAAGGCTGCGACTCCGTCGTCATCATTGACTCGGCCACCCTCGGGGGAAGCCCGAAGAGCTCATCAAAAGCCTTGTTGGTCATGGTCATGCCGGTACAGTAATTGAAGAATTTCATGTTGAGCCTGATGGAGCCGTCTTCCTTCACGTCAATGAGGTTGTCGTAGATGAGCTGCACATATTTGGGGTTGCCGTATGGGGCGAGCCCCATCATCTTGTACTCGCCGGAGTTCACCTTGAAGCCCGTGTAGTAAGTGAAGGCCGAGTAGAAAAGGCCCAGGGAATGGGGGAATTTTATCTCCTTCAAGATCTCGAAGGAGTTCCCCTCGCCCCTTCCAAAGCTCGTCGTTGTCCACTCTCCCACACCGTCTATGGTGAGAAAGGCCGCCCTGCTGAAAGGCGAGGGATAGAAGCATGATGCCGCATGGGACTCATGATGCTCGGGATAGATGAGGGGAGCCCTGGTATTGAGCTCGTTTTTCACGAGATCGCCCATCCAGAGCTTTTGCTTGAGCCACGTGGGGACTGACTGCAGGAAGACGTGGAAGCCCGCCGGCGCGAAGGCCAGATGCGTCTCGAGAATCCTCTCGAATTTCAGGAAAGGCTTGTCGTAGAAAGCCACGTAGTCGAGATCCGATTCCTTGATGCCGGCTTCGTCAAGGCAGTACTGTATGGCGCGCTTTGGAAAGTTGAAATCCTGCTTTTTCCTGGTAAAACGCTCTTCCTGGGCTGCTGCAACTATGTCGCCGTCTTTCAAAAGGCAGGCTGCGCTGTCATGATAAAATGCTGAGATTCCCAGTATATACAAAAAATCACCCCATTTCCGGTGAAGATTTCCCTTTATTCTACCTCCCCGCCCTTATTCCTCCGTGGCAGGTCATTTTCACCGGCCGGAAAAAATGCGTCGCCGGAAAGAGTCCCGGAGCTCCCGCTCCCCAGGTATTTTTTCCCTGCTGCGAGAGAGGAAATAGGCTTTCCATGGGAGAATACCCCCTGGATGCGCCGGGAAAGAAAGGAAAGACCATGGAAAAGATAAAGACCGTTCTCGGTTTTTTCAAATCTCTCATCGGGAAAGACAAGTGGTGGCTCATTCCCATCATTGTGATACTGATACTTCTCTCGATAATCATCATTTTTGCAGAGAGCTCAGTGCTTGCGCCCTTTATTTACACTCTCTTCTAGTGCCGGCCTCTTGAAGCGCAGAAAGAACAGGCGATATGGGAAGTGATCAGGCACCAGAAAGCAAGCCTCTCAAAGGGGGAGCGGCAGGGAGATCTTTTCCTGCCAGGGCGGGGAAGTTTTTTGCCGCCCTGGTGATATTTCTGCTGGTGCTTGAAATCCTGCTTCACCTTGGATGCCGCCTTGTGAAAGGCTGCTGGTACCCCGCCCTGCGGGCCCGCGAGTATCCCCCTCTTTACAGGAAAGACAGCGAGTTCCGGTGGCGTGTTCTGCCGGGCCTTCATATCCCCTTCGTGACCAGGGAGTTTTCCACCGAGATAATCACTGAATCGAGCGGCCTGAGGGTCATAGGAGGCGAGGGGAGTTCTTCGCCTGTCCTTGTCATAGGGGACTCCTTCTCCTTCGGGTGGGGAGTCAATGCCGGGGACTCCTTCCCCTTTCTGCTCATGAAGGGCATGGCCCGGCCTGTCATCTCTGCCGGTGTTCCCGGATTCGGCCTGGAACAGGACGAAAGGATGCTCGGGACAATGCTTGCCACGGTCAAGCCATCCCTTGTCATCGTAGAAACCTGGCCTGTTGACTGGGATATTCTGAACGCCGACAACATGGTGGAAGTTGATCATTATCTCGTGACGAAATCAACAGTGGAGCATACGCCTCGCCTGCTGGTCTCTGCGAGAATCGCCCTCATGAGGTATTCCCCCCTTTTCGGCGTCGTTGATACCGCAGGGAAAGTCATCAAGGCCATGGGAGGGAAAAAAGAGCTGCTGGGCGGATACGGTCTTGATGCCTTCATATCGGGTGAGCAGCCTGAGCTGATCAGGGATGCGCGCAGGAGAGCCTTTCAGGCCCTCAGGAACATGCACTCGCAGGCCCGTGCCCATGGGATTCCCCTCGTTGTCGTCGTCGTGCCCTCGAGCTTCCAGATCTATGGCGGCGACCTTCCCCAGTGGACCAGGGCCTATGGCATTTCGGGAGCGCCCGATCTCGAGCGTCCCAACAGGGAGCTTGCAGCCTTTGCGGAGAAGGAAGGCATTGTGCTTGTCGATCTGCTGGAGGCCTTCAAGGCCTCCAGGGAAGGAGGGCGGCTCTACTATGTCATGGACCCACATTGGAACAAGAAGGGCCATGCTCTTGCGGCAGAGGTCATTGAGAAATTCATCGCCGGCAAAGGCCTTGTGAAAGCCCCGAGGTGAGCTTATTTTTTCCCCTCACGGGTGAGGTAGCCCCTGTCAATGAGGAACTCTCCGATATAATCGGCCATCACCTCGTTTCCCTGTTTTGTCGGGTGGACCATGTCGCTGAACAAGGTCGTGTGATAATAGGTCTGGTAATAGGTGAAGGGGGCGATCAGGTCGATAAAGCCGGCTTTCCGTGAGAAGGCCAGGTCGCGGACGGCCTCGCGGTACTCGGCCTCCTTGAATCTCAATCCCGATATGTTGGCAGGGAGGTTCAGAAATATGACTCTGGTTCCCTCCTTTGATGCGAGGGAGAGAAATTCTTCCATGGCATTGCGGTAGTCCTCGCAGGGGACCCTCATCTGAGCGGTATCGGGGCCCTGATAGCGCTCCAGGAAGCTGTCGCCTTTGATTCTGACCCTGAGCATCCTGAAAAAGGCGCTTCGGTAGAGAAGGGATTTCAGGAACTTTCCCGCCTCCGATGAGGAGAGCTTTGCCTGGTCCGGCTCCACGCAGGGGGAGAGATCATTGTTGAGAAACCCGATTATCAGCAGGTCAGGCTTGTATTTCACCGCCGTTCTGCGGTAGAATTCGAGGCCCTGGAGGGAAGTGTATCCCTGGCAGCCGCCGTTCATCACCTCTACAGGCTTCACGGTTTTTTCCTCCGAGAGCTTTTTCTCGAGACAGTATGGGTAGGTTTCCTTGTCGGAGATGTTGATGTTCCCGAAGGTCACGGAGTCCCCCAGGCAGATGATCCTGCAGGTGCCGGGAGGCCTGGAGGCCTTTACGGGTGGGGCTCCGGGCCATGTCCTGAAGCCGTCGGCATTTGTAGAGACAGTGCAGCTCCCCATGGGAGTCATCACCTTGAAGGCGGCAAGATTTTTCCGGGGGGCAAACATGAGGTAGGCATCAGGGATGAAGATCTGGTTTTCCCTGTGCCACTGCCTGGTGCTCCATTCCATGAGGCCCAGAAAGGCCGCCGCAATAAAGATATTAAGCAGTATGAGCTTTATGATTCTGGAGGGACGACGGAATGCTTCCCCGTAATCAGGGAGCTTTTTCTCTTCGGAGCCTTCGGCTGCGTGCTCTTTACGCATGGTAATCCCTATTTTTTTTCTCCTTCATTGAGAAACCCTTTCTTGTCAATGAAGTCTGCGATACCCTGGGCCATGACCATGTTCCCGTAAGCGTTGGGATGGATGGAATCGACGGTGAAGAGGGGGATTCTCTTCTTCTCATACTGCGAGCAGAAGTAAGTATAGGCATCAAAGAGGGGAATTTTTTTCCCGCTGGCAAGATCATTGAGAGCTTCGCGGTAATCCTTATCCTCCTTGGAGACAACGCTCCTTGCCGTGGGAAGGTTCAGAAAGATCAGCTTTACCCCGCGGTCCTCTGCAATCTTGATGAATTTCTCCATTGTCGCCTTATACTCTTCAAGAGAGACCCGGCTCACTGACCCTTCCTTTCTGCCGGCTTCAGGGTCCTCCTCCACTTCCTGCACACCCTGTTTCAGCTTGCGGTAAAAAGCGCTTCCGTAGAGGACTGACCGTGTGAGCTTTACCGGGCCGGGAATATTCATTCTGTCCGAGTCGCGAACAGGCACCTTGACCATTTCATGGTGCAGATAACCGATGATAAGAAGATCGGGGCTGTAGGCAAGGCCTCTCCGCCTGAGCAATTCCATGCCCTGCAGGCAGGTATATCCCGGGCACCCCCCGTTGATCACCTCGAAATCCCTCGAAGGGTGCTTTCTCTTGAGGAATTCCTGCAGGTAATAGGGATAGGTCTCTTCATTGCCTATGTCATAATTGCCGAAGGTGATGGAGTCCCCGATGCACAGTACCCTGTAGGTGCCGGGATTCTTTTTCCTGTGGACTCCCGCCGCCCTGAAGCCGTCCTCGTTGGTTGAGACGGAGGACTGGACCCTGAAGGGATTTGATCTGCGGTAGTCCTTGAGGTCGGGCCTGATCCGGTAAAAGGTATAGGCGTCAGGCACGGTGAGGGCCTGCTCGGGGTAGAGAGATCTCGTGGCGACCTCAATTGCAATGAGGCTCAGAAGGACTATGATGAAAATGCCTATCGCAGAAGTATAGAATCTCTTTTTGCCCGAAGGCTTTCTTTCTGCATTTTCGCCAGCAGGGGGCACGCCAGTCTCTGGCGACTGCGAAGGTGGTGATTCTGACAAGAGCACCTCCTGTGATGTTCACTCCGTGGTGAGGGAGAGAAGGGAGCCAGGCTGGGATGAGGAGAGGTGAGGTTCCCTAAAAGATATTATACATGGTTTTGATATATCTGGGGTAGCCTCCCTCGAAGAAAAAAATAAACCCGATGAGAAGCAGAATGATGAGTAGTACCCAGAACAAGGGATTTCGGAGCACTGCAGAAAGTATCTTTTTCTGACGGTCCTGCATTTCCTTTGGTTCCTCGCGTTATTCTCTCTATTCTCCTTTTTCCCGCCATCTCCTCTTTCATTGCGGCCTTCCTGAGTTCCATGGCCGATGAATCTCTCTGTTCTTTCCCGTATCAAAAGGAAGGAAGCACCACCATGCAAAAGCCTGTATGAGCAAGGTCCCTGTGGAGGAGAAAGAGCCATGAATGCCCCTGTGCTGAAATAAGGTTATTCCTTCACCTTGAGCACCGCCAGGAAGGCTTCCTGGGGAATGTCCACGTTCCCGATGGTCTTCATGCGCTTCTTGCCTTTCTTCTGCTTTTCCAGGAGCTTTCGCTTGCGGGTGATGTCGCCGCCGTAGCATTTTGCAAGGACGTTTTTCCTCATGGCCGAGATGGTCTCCCTTGCAATGATCCTTCCGCCTGCCGCCGCCTGGATTGGTATCACGAAGAGGTGGCGCGGTATGGCATCCTTCAGGTTTTCCACGAGGCGCTTTCCCGCAGCGTAGGCATCGTCCTTGTGGACAATGAGCGAGAGGGCATCGACCTTTTCACCATGGACCAGGATGTCCAGCTTGATAAGATCCGCCTTCTGGTAGCCGGTGGGCTCGTAGTCCAGGGAGGCGTAGCCTCTTGTGCGGCTCTTGAGCTGGTCGAAGAAGTCGGTGATTATCTCGGCGAAGGGGATCTCGTACGTGAGGAGGTAGCGGTTTTCCAGGTGGCACTCCATGTTCTTGAAGATGCCGCGCTTGTTCTGGCACAGGTCCATGACGGCTCCGACAAAGCTCTCGGGGCACATTACCGTTGCCTTTACGAGGGGCTCCTCGATATACTCAATCATGGTGGGATCGGGGAGCTGCGAGGGGTTTTCCATCCTGAGCAGCTCCTGTGCCGTGGTATAAACCCGGTACACGACGCTCGGCGCCGTGGCGATGAGGGTGAGGTCGTATTCCCTCTCGAGGCGCTCCTGGATAATCTCCATGTGGAGGAGGCCCAGGAAGCCGCAGCGGAAGCCGAAGCCAAGGGCCAGCGAGTTTTCCGGCTCGAAGACCAGGGAGGCATCGTTGAGCTGGAGCTTCTCAAGGGCGTCACGGAGCGACCCGTACTCGGTGTTGTCCACGGGGTAGAGGCCGCAGTAAACCATCGGCAGCACCTCCCTGTAGCCCGGCAGGGCCTCGGTGGTGCCCTCGACGGCCAGGGTCACCGTGTCGCCCACCCTTGTCTCCTTGATGTCTTTGATCTGCCCGATGAGGTAGCCCACATCACCAGCCGTGAGAGCCTCGGTGCGGGTCATCTCCGGCTTGAATATCCCCACTTCGTCCACTTCGTAGGTTATCTGGGAGGACATCATCCTGATGTGCGTTCCCTTCCCCACGGTCCCGTCAACGAGCCTGATGAACAGGATGACGCCCCTGTAAGAGTCGTACTGGGAATCAAAGATGAGAGCTCTGAGGGGCTTGCCGCTCTCCCCTTTCGGCGGGGGAAGACGCTTCACGATGGCCTCGAGGACCTCCCTGGTGCCGATGCCTTCCTTGGCGGAAACCAGCACGGCATCGTCTGCCGGAAGGGCCAGGATATCCTCGATCTCCCTTTTTACCCTTGGAGGATCAGCCACGGGGAGATCTATCTTGTTGATGACAGGGATCACTTCCAGGTTGTTCTGCATGGCAAGATAATAGTTGGCGAGGGTCTGGGCCTCTACTCCCTGCGAGGCGTCTACCACGAGGAGGGCTCCGTCACAGGCTGCAAGGGACCTTGAGACTTCATAGGTGAAATCAACGTGGCCCGGCGTGTCAATGAGGTTGAGGCGGTAGGTCTCACCGTCGGGGTGGTGATAATCTATGGTGACTGGATGGGCTTTGATGGTAATGCCTCTTTCCCGCTCAAGCTCCATCTTGTCCAATACCTGGTCGGCCATCTGGCGGGGAGCGATGGTCCCCGTGAACTCGAGAAGCCTGTCAGCGAGCGTTGACTTGCCGTGATCGATGTGGGCGATTATGGAAAAATTGCGTATGGTGCTCATTCTCTGTTCCATGAGAGCTGCTCCTTGGAGGAATGCGTCTTTTTCAAAAGCGGGGCCGCCGTCACCTTGTCAGTGGGAACCCCTTGTGGGCAAATTCTTGAATTTCATCACGGAAAGTCTTTTTCCTTCACCAGAGGAGAGGAATCTGAAGGGAAAATCGCAGGGGGCTTGCCTCGCTCCTGCTGCAGGTGCCCTCAGGCTTTCAGCTTCTCGATGAGCTCATCCCAGAGGGTGGCCCTGGCAAAGTCGCTGGCAAGATAGCGCTCGTGGGGATTCACCTCTGCACCCGTCTCGGTTTTGTAAGAGTCGATGAATCCCTTCGTGGGGATATAGATTGAAACTCCATGGGAGCCTCCGCCTTCTTCACCGGCGTGCATCTCGGCCACCACGGCCTGCTTGATCTCATTCATCACGCTCTCTGCTGCTTTCTTCACCTCGGGCGATGCTATTCCGCCGCTTGAAGCAAGGTTTTCAGCGAGGCTGTAAAGATCGCGGTAATCCTGGCAGAGCTGCTCATTAGGGATGACCAGACAGTAATTGTGGGTCTTCATCACGAGGTCCCTCACAAGGATTTTCATTTCCGGCCGGGCGGCCATGAGTTTCAAAAGGGCGTCTGCAAGGTCGTTTGTGCTCGCGGCAATGCGATCTGCGCCTTCCAGCTTCAGCGCCGACATGGTTTTCGTGGAATCCGTGGCGTGGGATGACTCTTCCACTATTATCTGCGCGCATTCCTCGGCGGAGAGGGGGCCTGCCTGCGCATCGTCTTTCATGTGCTTCACGATTTTCGCTTCAGGCCATCCCAGCGGATATTCAATCTCCTCGGTAGCCACAAGGTACCCTGCGGCATCCCTGAGCTGGTAGGCCACCTCGGCCTGGGCCATGAGGCATGTGTCAAAGCCTATGATATCAACTTTTTTACCGGTGAGATCCTGGGCCTTCCTCATTGCCAGCGACATCTCGTTGATGGTCATGGTGTGCTTCACTTCGTTGTCATCAGGCGAGCCAAGAAATCCGTAGCCATGATCCATCACCACCACCAGGGTGTGCTTTGAAGGATATTTTTTCATTCCCCAGGCGACAAAGTCTGCCAGGGTGTCGGGATTGCTCATATCGGTAGGGCCGAGGCTCTCCACCGGCTTTGAGTGGAGCATGTTTTTCAGTAATTGCGTGGAGCTTGCCTTCCAGGGCATGCGGGGCTCTTCCTGCTCGGGTATCTTGTCGGTATGCTTTTCAATGAAGAAGCGGTTCCCGCCGGGAAGGACCTCGGAGTTTGACGCTCTTCCAAGCTGCGCCGCCACATTCACATTGCCATCACTTCCCACGGCCTCCAGCCTTGAGATCTTCTTGATCATGTCGTCGGAGATGGCGTTATTTCCTGCAAAGTAATAAAGGACGGTCCATTCTTTCTCTTCAGGGGCAGGGGGGCTTCCCGGTGCCTCTCCCTGCGAAGGCACGTACCTGTCGCCGGGTGAAGGGGCCTCCGGGGCGCTCTCTTTCCGGGGTGCCTCCCTTTGTGGAATGTGGGGCTGATTGTTGCTGTGTAGTGGTGATATCATAAAATGCTCCATGGTAAGTAATTCCATACTCATGATAGCAGAAAGCCGGCAAAATGAATATTGAAAAATTATGAACATTTTACGTCACTTTACTTTTCGCGGGGGTGAGTGATATATAAGGTAAGGGGGCCGCGGCCCCAATTCACAATTATTTTACAAATATTTAATGTTCTGTCAACAATACGGACACACTCTGGCAATGGAAATAAGGGATAATAAAAACAGAACAATTTTATGGTGACAGCAGAAACTGTAAAAAATCTCCTCTAAGGAGGCCTTCACATGATCGACAAAATAGGCGAAATCGGCGGAGGAAAGCCACAGGAAGTACGCCAGACTGTGGAAAAGAGTGCTGGGGATCTGATAAAGAACCAGGTGGGCGAGGCCCAGGACAAGGGCGGCATCTCGACAATAGATGCCGGCGAGGTCTCTGACGAGGCCATGGAGCAGCTTGAGGGCCAGGGCGGAGAAGGCGCCGACATCGAGAGCATTCTGAAGAACATCCTTGAGGCGAAGCAGCAGGGCCAGGGTGAAGATGAGGGCGCCGAAGAGGCCGGCGAAGAGGGGGCCCAGGCCGAAGGGGGTCCCCAGCAGGCGAACCAGGCCCAGGGTGCCCAGGGAGCCGGCGACGGTAAAAAAGAAGTAGAAGAGGTCAAGGTGTCATGGAGCCCCCTGATGAAGGAGGGCCAGGTCCTCGACACAGGTGACGCCATTGGCCATTTCAATATCTCGCGCGAAAAGAAGCAGGTTGACGACAAGCAGGCAGGCGGGGGCGCCCAGGCACCGCAGCAGGGGAGCGCGCCGCAGGCGGCTCAGCCCGCGGCGGGGAAAGGCGCGGTCGGCAAGGGCGCCAAGGTGGGCGCAATGAGGGTGGCGGAAGCTCCCAAGGGCCAGGACGGCAAGACTCCCCAGATGATGAAGGGCGCCAACGGCCCGGAGGACCAGGGAAAGGAGCAGCCCAAGGGCAGCGGGGTCGAGAACAAGGGTGACGGCAAGCTCTATGTCAAAGACGAGGGAACCGGCGAGATGATAGAGATCCCCGAGAACGGAGATATAAAGGCGACCCATCCCATGAAGATCATGCAGCTGGGCAAGATCGGCGAGCTGAATCCCGGCGATCTCCTCTTCACCTATGAGTTCCCCAAGGGAGACGAGGTGGAAAAGAGCAAGAAGGCCAAAGAGCAGGGCCTTGACCCCGTCGAGGGGGTAAAGCAGATGGAGCAGCAGGAGAAGGCCGGGGGAGCCGGTGAAGAAAAGGACAGGATGAAAGAGAAGCAGCCTTAGAGCTCAGGAACGTGAAAAGCAAGGGGCGGAACTGAGCCGCCCCTTTTTGTGTACGGGCCTTCGCGGTGTTCCGCGGGGGCCTTTCCTCTTTTCCGCGAAGCCTCACTTGTTCATATTTTGTTTACGGCAATTTAACGAAAAAGCAACAAAAAGGCAACAGAACGGCAATAAAAATAAGGCATACTATAAGTAGACAGTTAAAAATGTAAACATATAAAAATGTAATTAGTGGGACTGGTCAAAGGGGAACTGACCGAAGGGGAGGCGATGACATGACTGGCGTGAAGCTGGGCAGGGCAGAAGGTATGACTTCTCTCGGCGCCGGGGGCGGTATTTCTTTCCCGCGGGGCGGCGAGGCAATGACCCATGGTGAGAAAAGGGAGGCATGTGACGGCGGAGAGCTGTCGGAAGAGGCCCTCGAAGACCGGGAAGAGCGTGGTGGCGGTAATTTCGGTCTTCTTCTGAGGAATATTCTGCTCGACACCAGAGGAGAGGTGATTCCTGAGCAGGATGACATTCTTGAGCTTCCCCCTGCCGTGCGCGGCTCTGCCATCGGCCCTGAAGCATCAGAAAGAAGAGGCAATGGCCCGGGAAAGCAGGAGGTTGAAGAGGTATCCGTTGAATGGCGGCCTCTTGTGAGCGTCCATGAGCTCGTTGAGCGCGGCCGTTCCTGGGGGCGCTTCCATGTCTCAAGAGAGCGCAGGTATCTCGAAGGCTCCGTGGGAGATGAGCCAGGCCCGGGAAAGAGCAGGGCGGTTCTGAAAAGCGCAGGGGATTCTCCCTGCGGCGGGAATCCCGGGGAAAGCGGCCATGGCGCCTTCACCACTCTTGATGAGGGCGGCCATGTCTTTGTCTATGACACGGAGTCAGGGGAGAAAAGAGAGATCCACGACGACGAGGAGCTGCAGGCCACCCACCCCCTTGCAGTGAGCACCATCGGCAGGGAGGGCGCCCTTGAGGCCGGGGAGGAGCTCATGAATTTCAAGTGCCTCTCGCCGGAAGAAGTCCGCTATTATAAGATGCTGAAGGAGCGGGAGCTGGGCGGGTGCTCACCCGGGGGGGCAGCGGGAGAGGCTGGGTGCTCATCATCGGAGTACAGGAAAGAGCTCGATGTGGAGCTGATAAGTGCGCAGTGGCTTCCCCGCGAGGAAGAGGGAAGCTCCGTAAAAGCCGGGAGGCCCCTGGGAATATGCTCCGCCGGCCGTGAGAAGAAGATTCTCGAGGTGCTCCCCCAGGACGGCATTGAAAAACTTGAGAGCCTGCCCCTGGGCGCCGACGGGAAAAGGCCTTCCCTTGCCCATGACGGCGGGAGCCAGAGGGCTTTCTCCCCTGCCGGTGAGAGAGGCGTCTTGTCGATCTGCCAGCAGGGAGCAAAGCTTGTTGTCATGGATGGGCAAAGCGGCGATACCGAGGAGCTTTCGTCACAGCAGGAGGTTACGGCGAAGCGCCCTTTCATGGTCATTTCTGCAGAGAAGCCAGGCTTTCTTCCGCCTCCGGGAAAAGTGATCTCCGGCGAGTAGGGGATTCAGCGCGAGCGCCTGGAGCGCCCTCCCAATCCCAGGACGCCAAGGATGCCCCTTGTGAGCTCTCTCGCCACCGTGGTGCCGATGGTCCTTGTGAAGCTCCTGCTCACGTCCTTCACAAGGGGGTTGTCCATGATGGTCTCTTCGTGGGCCTTCTTTGAGGAAGAGGGCTTTTTTCTCTCCTCTTCGGCCTCTTCCCTGCTGCGGGCCTCTTCAATCTTCGCCGTGAGCAGCTCGTAAGCGCTCTCCCTGTCGATTGTCTCACCGTATTTTTTCACAAGGGGTGAGCGTGCCACGAGGGCCTCAATCTCCTGGGGCGAGAGAATGCCCATCCTCGAGGAGGGGCTCCTCAGGAGGCATGCAGCCAGGGGAGTAGGGGCCCCCTTTTCATTGAGGGCGGTGACAAGAGCCTCGCCAATGCCGAGCGCGGTGAGAAGCTCGTCGGTCCGGTAAAAGGAGGACAGGGGATAGTTCTCGGCGGCGAGCTTGATGGCTTTCCTGTCCTGGGCGGTGAAGGCCCTCAGGGCATGCTGGATTTTCAGGCCCAACTGCGAGAGGACCGAAGAGGGGATATCGGCGGGGTTCTGCGTGCAGAAGAAGACGCCGACGCCTTTTGAGCGCACAAGCTTGATGATGCGGTTTATCTCCTCCGAAAGCTGCGAGCTGGCCTCTTCGAAAAGGAGGTGGGCCTCGTCTATGAAGATGGCGAGCTTGGGCTGCGAGAGGTCCCCCTCTTCAGGGAAGGTGGAATATATCTCTGCAAGAAGGCAGAGCATGAAGGTGGAGAAGAGCTTGGGCCTCTCCTGGATGTCGGTGAGGCGCAGGACCGAGATGACGCCCCTTCCCTTCTCGTCGGTCCTCTGCAGGTCATCGACTTCAAAGGACTTTTCGCCGAAGAAGAGGTCCCCCCCCTGCTGCTCAAGCTCCACGATCTTTCTCAGGATTATCCCCGATGACGTGGAAGAAAGCTTTCCGTAGGCCTCCTCGAACTCCTTCTTCCCCTCGCTGCCGGCATACTGGAGGGTTTTCTTGAGGTCCTTCAGGTCAAGGAGGGGAATTGCCCTGTCGTCGCAGTACTTGAAAAGGATCGAGACAATGCCCCCCTGCGTGTCGTTGAGGCCAAGGATGCGGGAGAGGAGCACGGGGCCGTACTCGGAGACAGTGGCCCTGAGGCGCACCCCCTTCTCCCCGGAGAGGGAGAGGAACTCCACGGGGAATGCTTCCGGCGTGAAGGGAACGCCGATTTTTTCATGGCGCTCCCTGATGGCTTCGTTTTCTGCCCCCATGGCAGCAAGACCCGAGAGGTCGCCCTTCATATCCATCAGCAGTACAGGCACGCTCTCTCTTGAAAGCTCGCCGGCAATGAGCTCCAGGGTTTTGGTCTTGCCTGTCCCCGTGGCACCGGCGATAAGTCCATGCCTGTTCAAGGTGGCGAGGGGGATTTTTACGGGGGCTTCAGGCAGCGCCTTTCCCTCAAGCATCGCCGCGCCGAGAAGGATGTGTCCTCCCTTGACGGTATATCCACTCTGCATCTCCTCCACGAAGGTCCTCGCGGTATCTCCCATGGTGTTCCTCCTTATCATGCTCCAGGGCATAACTGACGAAATTCAGGCCTGGCTATTTCGGGCCTTCAAGCCTGGTGATCTTCTTGAAAAGATCGAGCCTGGCCTTGTAGTGCTGACCTTCCTTGAACGTGAGCCACTCGGCTTCCGACCTGGCCTCGTAGGGGTATGAGTTCCCCTTGGCATCGGCAAAGAGCACGAGGTATTTTTCCGTTTTCTTTCCTTCCCGCTCCTTAGCCGGTGATTCCGCGGTGCGCAGGTCCGGCCACCGCGCCTCCTGTGTCTTTCCCTCGGCCTTTTCGGTTCTTGCCGCGTTCCAGCGGTCGATGTCGTAGGCAAGCTTTGTGCGGTACGACGGCACCTGCTTATAAACGGGATCCTGGTAGGTTACAGTGCGCTCCACCTCCCTGTAGAGGGGGCGCTCCTCGTAAATGTCCTCGAAATAGCCGTTCCCCTTGTCCTTTACCCCCACCTTGACCTTCTCAGTTCCTGACTGCACCTTGTCAGTCTCGAGCCTGGTCCTGGTGACGGTGCCGGTCTGCACCTGGTCATAATGGTGAACGGCCCGTGTTCTCTCCCTTATACGGGCCCCGGCAGGCACTTCGCCTTCCCAGGCCGTTTCTCTGAAGGTGCCAAGCTTCTCCACCTCGACGGTGCGCGTCCATTGGAATCCCGAGACTTTCAGGGTGGTGTCGCGGGAGCCGAAGGCTATGAGCGCCAGGAAAAAGACCACGAAAAGGACAAAGCAGCCGCATCCATAGGAGAGGCTCCGTTTCAGCGACCCCGATGCACCCGGGGGAGGTGTGCGGGAAGGAGGCTGCTCCCTCCTGTCAAACCGGATGTCCTTGACTTCCCTCGTTGCGGCGCCGTCTTTTGCCGCGCCGCATCCCGTGCAGGCAGGGGCGCCGGCCTTGTTGTCGCCCCCGCAGAAAGGGCATTTCCAGTCCGGGCCGGCCTGTGCCTTTGTGAGCTCCGCCTCGCTTGTGACCTCGCGGGCGCTGTCGGGCAGGTAGAACTTCACGTCGTCGCCGCGGGGAGCGCCGCATCCCGTGCAGTGCTTGTCAGGCCCCTTGTTCCCTTTGTATTCACAGTTCGGGCAGTCCCATGCTCCTTCATGAACGGCCATCGGCATGTCTCCTCTCGAGGGTGATGAGGTGATACACAAGCAGTGCCGCCATTATCCATATCAGTATGATAACGGCGGCGGCAACGAGATTCACCGGTTTTTTCTCTTGTTCCGCACCGCGGGCTTTTTCCCTGCACTCCTCCAGAACTTCGGGGGGGATGAGGGCACAGGCGGCCCATATCCCGAGGGGGAGCAGTATCAGGTCATCAAGAAGGCCGATAATGGGGATGAAGTCAGGGATAAAATCTATGGGGCTGAAGGCGTACGCTGTCACCACAAGGGCAAGGGCCTTTGCATGCCAGGGAGTGCGGGGGTGGCCCAGGGCAAAGGAGAGGGTCATCACCTCACACTTGAGGATCTTTGCCCTTTTCTTGAGCTCATCCCACATTCCCATGAAAGCCTCTCACGGTAAAACTCTTACAGATTCAGAGAGCGGTGACGTTCTGTCCGCTTCCCCGGGAGCGGGCACTCGCAGAGCCTCCTTCAGGAGGAGTCCCCAGGCGAGATTTTTCTCAAGGTCTTGAGGGCGCCGCGGTGCTTTTTGTCGGCGATCCTTCTTCTCGTTACTGCTGCCGGGACTCCAGTGGGAATGCGAGGCCTCCTTTTCCTTGACCGGGCGGCGATCTTCTGCTGGAGCCGCTTCAGGGCAAGGGCCATGTTGGCAGCCTGCGATCGTGACTCCGTGGCGTGGACCACTATCCCTGTAGGGGTGTGGCGCAGCCTTACCGCGGTCTCGCGCTTATTCTTGCGCTGACCCCCGGGGCCGCTCGACTTGTAGAACTCGAACTCGCATTCCTGCTTAAGCTTTTCCAGTGACTCTTCCACGGTCTTTTCCGGCTTCCTGAAGGTCTGCCTATTCCTCCCCCTGCTTTTGTTCATCAACACCCGGAGGGGCCGGCTCCTCGGGCACGCCGGGCCTGAGGGGAATGGGCATGGCGTGGGGCGGAATGCCCAGCAGCAGGGTGTTCCCCTTCGAGCTTTCCAGGGCCTGGATCATCCTCAGGTAGAGGAGCGAGGGGTTCTTCTCCATCAGGCGGCCCGCGTTGGCAAGGTTGCGCAGCGCCGCAGTCTCACCCCGGGCCTTTTCAAGAGCGGCAAGCCCTTCATGGCGGGCATTCACCACCTGGGCGAAAATTTTCTTGAGATCTCCGGGGAAGGTGATATCCTTGATGGCTGCCGAGTGAAGAGTGAGGCCAAGCTCGAGGGCCTTCGGTGCCGCCGCTTCAAGGAGCGCCGCGTTGAGGCGGGCCCTTTCCCTGAGAAGGTCGTCAATGGAGAAAGAGCCCACAATCTCCCTCATGGCGAGCTGGATCATCAGGTAGAGGGCTGTGGCGTAATTCTCCTCGTGGTTCACGGCCTTAGCAGCATCGGTGATCTCGTAGCGGGCCGCCACGCTCACCTTGAGGGCCACGCCGTCAGAGGAGAGGATCTCCTGGCCGGGCACAGTGGCAAAGCGGGGACGAACATCGATGAGATCGATGCGCGTGGTCCTCGTGTAAATCCAGTAGCTTCCGGCCTCGAGCACCTCCGTGCACCTGCCGTTGCAGTACTTGAGGCCCCTCTGGTATTCGTAGACCGTCACTTTCATCAGCAGGGATTTGACCCAGTGATAAAGGGCCAGGGCTACCGTCACGCCCACGATGAGAATGAGAATATGGAGCACGTCCCGCATAGCTTCCTCCTGTCTTCCGGCTCTCCCCCCCTGGGATCTCGGAGAGAGGCGGAGGCGCGAGCCTGCAGGGCCCCTGTTCCGGTGCACGGGGCACGGGATCCCGGGAGGGAGAGAATGAGGGAGTTGAACCCACTTCCACCAAGTGGTGCAGGCCACGACACGCGGGACCGCCGCGGTAACTTCCGCGGGGCCGCTCTGATCCTGCAGCGTAATTATAGCAGATGGGGGAGGAGAACTCAAGGCAGGAGATTTTTGCGTTTCTGCGGAGAAGGTATTCTTCTCTTCTTGGGGAAAATGATAGCAAGGGAGGTGTTGCCATAATGAAAACAAAAATGAGATACTTGGCCATAATTCTTGTCATAGCCCTCGGAACGGGATGCTCCGGCGGAGGGGGAGATACGACCACGTGGGGAGGCACTTCGCAGGGAGTGGTAGCCTCACCCAAAGTGACCTCAATAAGCCCCGCGAGCCTTGCGACAAGCCTTCCCATCACCATTGCAGGCCTCAACTTCGGCACTATGACAACGGGAACGACGACGGCGAACAATTACGTGCGCTTTGAGAGCACGACGCCCATGGGAGTCTCCGCAAATGCCGGAAGCCATATTTCATGGGCTGATCAGCAGATTGTCTGCACTGTCCCCACGGGGCTCACCGCAGGCGCTCAATATGTCATAATAGTCAATGTGCTCACCACCAACGGGCAGTATTCAAGCTCTTCGGTTCCCTCCACAGAAAATACCGGTATTGTCACCCAGTAACGGGCGCAAAGAGAACTGCATATGCGGCACCGGGCACGGGTCCGGAAGGAAAGGAGATCCCAATGCTTTATCCCTTTGAGTATCATGCCCCCCGCCAGGAAAAAGATCTTCTGCAGCTTCTCTCAGAATCACTGGGCACGGCAAAGCTGCTCGCAGGCGGCACCGATCTTCTCGTGGATATGAGGGCGGGAAAAATCCATCCCGGGAAGCTCATTGACATCAAGAAGATAAAGAGCTACCACGAAATTGACTTTGACGGCGGCTCAGGGCTGTCCATAGGCGCTGCCGTGCGGTGCATCGACGTGATGGAGAGCGCCCTCATCAGGGACAGATTCCCTCTGCTCGCCGGGGCGGCCTCGGAGCTAGGGTCGCCGCAGCTCCGCAACAGGGCAACCATAATGGGAAATCTGTGCACCGCCTCGCCAAGTGCTGACATGGCCCCCCTCCTTCTCTGCATGGGCGCCAGGATAAGGATCGCTTCCCTCGAGGGCACCAGGGAAGTGGATCTTGGCACGTTTTTCACGGGAGTCAAGGCGACAGTGCTGGGTCCCGGGGAAGTGGCTGAGGCGATCCTGATCCCTCCGTCAATGGCAGGAGCCCGCGGAGGCCATGAAAAGCTCAAGCGTATCAGGGGCCACGACCTTGCCCTTGCGAGCGTGGCGCTCCTCAGGACGGACGGCCGCCTCCGCGTTGCCGTCGGGGCCTGCGCCGTCACCCCGCTGCTTTTAAAGGAATTCGCCGCCGGGGCCACTCCAGAGGAGGTGTGCACCGCGGCGCGTCAGGCCATCAAGCCAATAGATGACCTGAGGGCCTCGGGAGAATACAGGGCTTTCATGGTGGACACCTTTATCAGGCGCCTTATGGCCGGGGCGAACTAAGCAAGAAGGAAGGGCGACCTATGAAAATCGAGATTACAGTGAACGCAAAGAAAGTAATCCGCGAAGTGGAGGGCAACAGGACCCTTCTTCATTTCCTGCGGGATGACCTGGGCCTCACGGGGACCAAGGAGGGCTGCGGCGCCGGGGAATGCGGAGCATGCACGGTGCTGGTGAACGGTGAGCCCGTGAACTCCTGCCTCGTGCTGACCGCCGAGATGGACGGAGCATCAGTTGAGACCATCGAGTCGGAAGCCCGGGAGGGGAAGCTTTCTCCCCTCCAGGAGGCTTTCCAGCGCCATCATGCCGTGCAGTGCGGCTTCTGCACTCCGGGTATGATAATGTCCCTCAGGGCTCTCCTCAGAAAGAACCCGAAGCCTTCAGAAGAGGAGCTGCTGCATGCAATAGAGGGGAATTTCTGCCGCTGCACAGGGTACAAGCAGATAGTGGAGGCCGTCGGCGATGTGACAGGTTCCGCCGGGAAGGGGGAGCTGACCTATGCGTGATACCGAGCCGCGTGAATCATTGAAATGTGTCGGTCACGGCGTGGAGCGCCTCGATACCGTCGAGAAGCTCACAGGCGAAGCCCTCTACACGGCTGACCTGAGGCTGCCGGGGATGCTCCATGCCAAGGTGAAGAAGAGCCCCCACGCCAAGGCAAGAATTCTGAAGATAGACACCTCCGATGCCATGAAGATTCCCGGTGTCCATGCCATTCTCACCGGCGACGAGCTTGACTACCGCGTGGGGCTGTACCTCGTGGACAAGCACATCCTCGCGAAAGGCACGGTGAGGCATTTCGGCGAGGCCGTTGCCGCCGTTGCCGCCGACACGCTGGAAAATGCCCAGAAGGCCATAGAGCTCATCAATGTCGAGTACGAGGTGATGAAGCCCGTACTGGGGCCTCTCGAGGCCATCGAGAAGGACGCCCCCCTCGTGCACCCCGACCTGGGCTCTTACCGCTACATCGAGGCGGTCTTTTCTCCGCAGCCGGGCACCAATATCGCAAACCACACCAAGCTCAGGAAGGGCGACGTGGAGAAGGGCTTCCAGGAGGCAGACTTCATCGTGGAGCGCAGCTACTCGAACCCCAACGTGCAGCATGTACCCATGGAGACCCACTGCTCCATCGGGCAGTGGGGAGCCCGCGACAGGCTCAGCGTCTGGACCTCCGCGCAGTCCCCCTTCACGGTGCGCAACCTTTTGGCGCATTCCTTCAAGCTGCCCCATAACAACATCAGGGTCGTAATCCCTTACGTGGGCGGCGGTTTCGGAGGGAAGGCCGGGATCCACCTGGAGCCCCTGGTGCTCTGCCTGTCCCGCAAGGCCGCAGGTCGGCCCGTGAAGCTCGTGGCCACACGCGAGGAGGAGTTCTCCATGCTTCCCTGCCGCTCGGGCCTGGTCTACAGGATAAAGACGGGAGTAAAGAAAAACGGCCACATCACCGCCCAGCACATGACGATGTACTGGGATTCAGGCGCTTATGCCGATTACGCCGTGAACGTCACGAGGGCTTCAGGATATTCAGGCGCCGGGCCTTACGAGATCCCCAACGCCTGGCTCGATGCCTATACCATGTATACCAACAAGCCATTCGGCACGGCATACAGGGGCTTCGGCCACGTGGAGTTCTCATGGGGCATCGAGCGCCACATGGACCTGGTGGCGCGCACCGTGGGCATCGATCCCCTCGAGTTCAGGAAGATAAACGCCCTCAAGCCCGGCTCCATGACCCTCACGGGCGAGGAGATCACCGAGCATTCAGGGAACGTGACGAAGTGCCTCGAGGCAGTGGCGAAGTCCATAAAGTACGGCAGTCTTACGGACGCCGAGCGCGAGAGGCAGGAGAAGACAGGGCTCAGGATAGGCAAGGCCGTGGCGGCGCTCCACAAGGCGCCGGCAATGCCACCCTTCACGGGCACGGCCGTCATCCTGAGGATGAACGAGGATGGCTCGGTAATGGCCACCTTTTCCCTCACCGAGATCGGCGCCGGTACTTACACGTCAGTGGCGCAGATCATCGCCGAGGAGCTCCGCTTCCCCGTTGAGAGGGTGAAGATCCCCATAGAGAATGACACCGATCACGATCCTTATGACTGGCAGACCGTGGCCTCAAAGGGACTTCTGCTCACCGGGAACGCCGGTATTCTCGCGGCGCGCGATCTCCTTCGCCAGGCATACGATATGGCCGCGCAGGTGCTGCGGGCCAACGTGGCCGATCTTGATCATGATGAGGAGAAAGTCTTCATTCGCCATCATCCCTCTCATCATGTGACCTTCAGGAGCATGGCAGTGGGGTATGCCTACCCTGACGGGAGGGGCATAGGAGGCCCCCTCGTGGGCGTAGGGCGCTATGTGGCCCAGGGCCTCACCAACCTCGACAAGGAGACAGGCCAGGGGAACCCCGCGCTGGACTGGACTTACGGTGCCCACGGCATCGTCGTGGAAGTCAACGACAAGACAGGCGAGTATGCCATCAGGAAGGTGGCCTCGGCCTTTGACGTGGGGAAAGCCATCAACCCTCTTTCCGTGAGGGGGCAGGCCATCGGGGGAATGCTCCAGGGCCTGGGCACCGCCATGTGCGAGGGGTATCTCTATGACGCCGAGGGGCATCTGCTGAACCCGAGTTTTACGGACAACAAGATTCCCACGTCCCTCGATCTCCCCATGGAGGTGGAAAGCATTGTCGTGGAAACGCCCCAGCTGGACGGGCCCTTTGGTGCCCGCGGCGTGGGAGAGCACTCCATGATCGCCATCTGCGGCGCCCTCGGAAATGCCCTGCAGAATGCCTGCGGCGCCGATCTCACCCACATGCCCATAAGGGAGGAGGATGTATGGCGGGCCCTCAAGGTCAAGGCCGCGGCGCCCGCATGATTAAGATAACGGAAAGTACCCAAAAGTTGACGAAATTGTAACAAAAAAAACTTGCATTGCCCCTGCCGATATTCTATAATGATGATGTGGGAAGAACTGCGTGACGACGGCTCCCGGAGAGAGGGAGACCGGAGAAATCGCGAATTTATGGAGAAAACATCATGATAGAAAATCCCGGCAATCTTGGCAGCTATGACAGCATCTCCCACCTTGCCCCAGGCGGGGCAAAGGGCACCCGTCCCCAGAAGTCTCCCCGGCCCCCCGAGACCGGGACTGAAGCTCCCCCCGACAGGGCCGATCTCAGCACCGTGTCCTACAGTACCAGCGACTCCATGGGGGTAAGCCGTGATCTTGACAATGCCAGTTACTCATTGTACCCGGCCGGCGAAAAGACCTTCACGGTAAATACCACTTCTATCGATGGATCCTATTATTACAGCCCCGGGGAAGATCCGGCGCCGTTCCGCAACGGCAACCCCGTGGAGATCGATCCCTTTGAGCCCACCAGCAACGTGAGAGGCACCGCCTACGAGGAGCCGCCCGAGGAAAAAGAGTGGACTGTCCTCATGTATATGGCCGGTGACAACGACCTTGAGCCCTATCTCGTGAACAACCTGAAATCTCTTGAGAAAGTCGGCTCAGGATCCAATATCAACATCGCGGTGGAGCTTGACCGAGGCGACGCGCCCCGGTCACCCGTGAGCCGCTGGAAAGGCTCCAGGCGCTTCCTGGTGCAGAAGTCCGATGACCCGAGAAAGATCACCTCCAAGCCGGTCCAGGACCTCGGGAAAGTGAACATGGCTGACCCGGAGCACCTCTCCGACTTCATCCAGTGGGGCATGAAGAATTACCCGGCGCGCCATTACATGGTCCTCATCAATGATCATGGCTACGGCTTCATGGGCATAGCCGACGACAAGGGAAACAAGCACTCCATGAACCTCACGGAGCTGGGGAAAGCCTTCGATACGGCCACCAGGGACACGGTGACCGGCGGGGTGAAGGATGCCGTTGACAAGACAGGGAAGAAAATAGATATCATAGGCTTTGACGCCTGCCTCATGGCGCAGGCCGAGGTGGCCTATGAGCTGAAAGATTATGCCGACATCATGATCGGCTCCCAGGAGGTTATCGGCAGCGGTGGATGGCCTTATGACGACATAGGCAACAGCGACAGCCAGATTTTCAAGGGTCCCGAAGGCTCACAGGCGCCTCCCGATGTTGCCAAGGGACCAGGGCCTTCCATGAGCCCGGCTCCTTCCATGAGCCCCCGGGGATATAATCCCTATATCGGGCTCTCTGACTTTCTTGCCCTCGCGGAGAAGATCATCACCAGGAAAGGCGCCCTCAATCCCGAGACTTTTGCCCATGGCATCGTGACCTATTGCGAGCGGCACCCCGAAACAACTCCCACCATGTCGGCCGTCCGGTTGGGAGAGTTTGCCGAGAAGCTTGCTGATTCGATGAAAACGCTGGCCTCAGCCATTGATGAATATCCTGACAAGGCGGCGCTTCTCGATATAGTCAACAGCACCCAGCAGTTCAACCTCCAGTCGCCTGAGCAGTCTCCCTATGGAGATTACCGCGACATTCACCATTTCTGCCAGAATATTATTGATTCCGGGACACTCAAGGATGAGAAGCTGAAGGAGGCGGCGAAGGGAGTGCAGAAGGCACTGAAGGCCATGCTGCTCGATGTGACCGACAGCAAGAAGCTTCCTCCCAAGTATAAGGATGCCCACGGGGTCTCGGCCTACCTTCCCGACACGGTGGGCTCCACTGATTTCGGCTACAAGCAGACCAAGTTCGACAAGCGCACCGGATGGTATGATTCCCTGAGCAAGCTTGCCTCCTATGACCCGGAGCAGAAGTGGGAGACCCTCTATGAGCCTCCCAAGGTCAAGATGAACAGGCCTGAGCCGCCTGAGGTGGAAAAAGCATGACAGGGCTTTTCCATTGAGGTGGCGCAATGACAGGAAAAGTGCCTTTTCCCCCGGAGCTTTCCGGGGGGTTTCTCGCCAGAACCCCTGATGAAGAGAGCCGCGAGGCAACCCTCAGGCCCACGCTTGTGATAGGCCTGGGCAACACGGGAACGCAGGTGCTTATCCCCCTCAGGAAGCGCCTCGGCGATTATTACCGGTCCATTGAGAAGGCGCCCCTTTATCACCAGTTCCTTTACATGGACATTTCAAGGCCCGGGCCTCCCCTTGGCGATGGCATTGACAAGGTTGATTTTGTCGCCCTGGGAGTGGAGAACCTGAAAATGGCCGTCAATCACATGGGCCATCTGGACGGGCGCTTCACGCGATGGTGGGATATGGGCTTCATGCCTCCCAAAAAAGACCTCGCAGACGGCACCGGGGGGATAAGGCAGCTCGGGAGGCTTGCCCTCAGCGCCCATCTCGCGGGGGTCCGGAGCGCCATCTCAGAAAAGGCGGCACTGCTGTTCCCGAAGGAGGGAAGCCTCAGGACCCTCCAGGTTTTTATCGTGAGCTCCGCATGCGGGGGCACGGGGAGCGGAAGCCTTGTGGATATCCTCTTCATGCTCCACAGGATCCTGGAAGTTGAGATGGCCCTCACCACGAGGACAACCATTTTTCTCATGCTCCCCGGCGCCTTTATTGACAAGCTCTATGTGTCCTTCAAGCAGTATAGATCACTTCATGCCAATACCTACAGCCTTTTCAGGGAGCTTGACCATCTTTTCTCCGGCGGTGCCAGGGATTTCTGGAGATTGAGCATTGAGACCGTGCCGGATGAGGAGAAAGCCCTCCATGAGAAGTGGAAGCCCTTTGACTGCTGTTACATCGCGGATAACAGGGTGCAGGATTCGCGGCTTATCCCTCTTGAAGGCCTTTTCTCCCTTATGGGGCATGCACTTTTTTGCCATATCACGGGGCCGGTGCCACTCCTTGATGCTGCTCAAGCGCCATGGCCGCCCTTTTTTGCTCCCGGCTTCTCCTTCCTCAAGTACCGGGGACTGGATATCATGAAATACCTCTCCAGCAAGATAAGCTCGGAGCTCCTGAAGAGCAGCCTCTCAAGAAGATATGACGAGCAGGGGGCACCCGAGCTCCACCGGCGCCTGCTGGACTTTACCGCCGAAGCCAGGAGGCTTGCCGAGGGGCAGATAAGAGCCGTGAGAGAGGCTTTGCGCATAGACAAAGAGTTTGAGGAGCGCAGAGAGCAGCTCAGGGCCATGGTGCCGAGGTTTCATTATTTTGCCAATATGGGCAAGATAGTGCAGACTGCGAAAGATCACCAGGAATATTACGTTGAAAAGATGAGGGCCCTCATAGAGGAGCCCCAGCCACCGCTCCGGGAGCTTGAAAGCCTGAAGGAAGCCTTTCTCGGGGAGCTTGAGGCTACTATCTCCTCAAGGCTCGTGAACGAAGGTCCCTCGTGGTGCCTTGGCACCTTGAGAAGGGTAAAGGAGCATCTGAAGGACACGAGGGCCTCGGAGCAGGAGTCCTCCCGCCTGATCCATGAAAAGTCCCTGCACTATCTCGAGTCACTTGATGAAATCAACGGGCGCATCTCCCAGAAGAAAGATCTCAGCGCCAATACCGACGAGTTCTTCCAGGCATTGAGGCGTTATGTGGAGGCGGAGCTTCAGATCCTCGCCGGCAGGATGGTCCATGACGCCATGGAGAGCCTGGCGGACCACGGGAGAATAGCCGCTCTTGAGGCACGGCTTCAGAAGACAGAAGAGTTTCTCAAGGGGATTGCCACGAATCTCCACCTGGAAGCAGGTGATTACGAGCATTCAAGCGAACGCGACGCCACGACGGCATTCTTTCCGCCGGGGGGCTTTGCGGAAAGCGAAGCGCTCAGAATCCTTTACGGTCAGCTCTATGATCCTGAAAAGTCAGGGGCGTACTGGAGCGGCTTTGTCGAGTTCTGCACTGCGGTGATGCCTCTTTCGGAGATCTTCGCCAATCCTGACCAGGATGCGGAAAATATCTTTATCTCTCTTCTTTACCGTTATACGGCAGGGATTATCAGCGGCAGAATGTGGAATTCAGCGGTGAGAGGGATAGAGGGCCTGCTCCCCGGCGGGCGGGATGAGCTCAAGAGGCTCCTGGAGAAGACTTTAAAAGAGATAGAGCCCGTTCTCCTCATTGACGGGTCCCGGGGCACCCCCCGGGAGGAGCTTTTATGGAGCTGTGGAGAGATTGACAGGCGGGAGCTCGCCTCCCTCTCGGGAGGGAGTCTTGCCATGCCCCTTTTCTGTCCTTCTGACGAGAGGGACACCATTTTGTTCCTGAAGAAGTACGGCCCCTTCCCCCTCACGGCCATCGAGCAGCTCAAGCTCTGCCAGGATCACTACCTTTTCATGGCGGAGAAAAACCGCGAGAGCCTCATGAAAAACCAGCCCATCAAGAATCCGATGCACCTGGAACGGGAATGGAATGAGCATTTCCCCGGTAAGGAGCTTCTCTTTCCCCAGGATGGCACCGGCGCCCCTCCCACGGAGTGAATGGCGCTGCAGAAGCCTGTCATATCTTGAAATGTACGGCCTCCGGGAGATCTTTTCTCCTGTAAATCAGGAGATAGTCCATGCTGAAGATGAGCTCGTAAGCGCCGCTCTCTGCAAGGCCGGGAAGAAACCTCTTCCATTCAGCTCCCTCGGTGTACCACCGCGAGCTCCTGTCAATAAAAATATAGTCAACACCCTCGTGGTAGCAGGCATAGACTTCCTTTCTGCCGCAGAGATGATGGTAGATTCCCAGCTGGGTCGCTATTGAGGCATCGCGGGGAAACTGTGATGCCAGGGAGAGAATCATGCGCTGATGGGCTGTCATCCTGGGATATTTAAAGACTAACCATGGAGGGCATATCTGCACGTGGAGCCGGAGCGGGCTGGGATTGATGAAGAAGGCGCAGAGGACCGTCAGGATGACAGGGGCGGCAAGAATCTTCGCGGTTCTCCTGCTCTCAGGAACGGAGGGCTTCCTTGAGATGAGCCTGTGGGCCCCGAGAATTGCCGATATGAAGATGAAAGGTATCAGCACCGAGGGATACCGCGATCCCGTGAGGTACATCGTGGAGTAGGTGGACATGATGTTGATGAAAAGGTTGGGGAGTGCAATGAGGAGCACCGGCAGCTCCCACAGCGAGAGAAAGGCAAGGGGAAGAAGGAGCTCGACAATATAGTGCACCCTGGCCACGTCATCCCAGAATGCCTTGAAGATGAGCTGCGGATTCAGCAGAAGATGAAGGGCCGCGCCGCTCAGGGTGGTGCCGAGGTTCCCGTAGCGCTCGCTCACAAAGGGGTAATCACCGTGCTTGAAGTGAGGGATGATCACATGGAGCGACAGATAAAGGTAGAGAAAGGAGACTGCCACAAGGACCGCCCCGTTTACCGCAATTGCCTTTCTCTGGGCCCTGTCCGGTGAGAGACGCTCCCTCACCAGGCTGCAGTAAAGCAGGTATATCCCGTAGGCAGCGGTGGTAATGGAGATCTCTTCTTTGCACAGCATGGCAAGAATACAGCAAATCCAGAAAGGGACGTAGCTCCTTTTCATGAAAAAGTAATAGGACCAGAGGAGCGGCGTGATCGTGAAGGCCAGCTCGTGGAACTGGCAGTAGTTCACGCCATGGAGCGGGTGATAAAGCAGGTAGAGAAGGGCAAAGATGACCGCGCCTTTCTCGTTTATCTTCTCCCTTGCGATGAAATAGACGGGGTAGGCTCCGCTGGCTATGGCGCACGTCATAATGAAGAGGAGGGTATAAATCCCGGGATGGAGCGCGTAGAGGGGGACTATCAGGAAGAAGACCGGTGAGTTGTGAAACATGAAATGGCTTCCCCCCTCGAAGGTGTTGTAGAAGATCTCACCGCAGAAGAGGGTGGTATGGAAAGCCTGGCCGAAGATCCCCAGGTCGGAGTCACCGTATGACGATGCTTTTGCCCTCATCATGGCAAAGAAGAAAAAGAGCGCCGTGTAAAGTAGAACGGCGCCTGTGATTACCAGGAGCGCTTTCCGGCCGGGGTGGGTGGGGTGGGTGGAGGATTCCTGCATGGCAAGGGAGGGACTCAGAACACGTCTTCGCTCAGGAGGGCAAGAAGGAGCCGCCCCAGTTCCTTATACTCGCGGGGGGGCATTGTCTCAAACTCAATGGCGACGAGCTTTTCCTTTTTTTTCTCAAGAGGCGTCGAGCGGATGACCTTCCCTCCTGCAGTGAGCTTTCTGAATCCCTTGTAAGGCCCTATGGCAAGGGTGACCGATGCCTGGGGGGAAAAATCCACGGTGCTCTCCATGAGGAGGCCTCCCAGGCCTATATTGATGATGATGCCGTCGGAGACCTTGTTGTCTCCTATGCATGAGACAGGAAAGGAGGAGAAGATCCTCAGGTTTCCCCGCGGCATGAAGATACTTTCAGGATCAAAGCCCATCCTGTGAAAGACGTAATGAACCCAGGAGCGCTCAAGAATGTCCTCCCTGTCGGTGAAGGAGAGGCCCGCAATAAAGAGGGGCGAGTAACGCTTTTTCCGGCACCATACCACTTTTACCCTGAGGGTCGTGTATTCGAAGGAGCTGTTCTCCAGCGCTGCGGCACCTGCATCAACGGAGAGCGGGAAGGTGAGGCCTGTGGAAAGCCTGATGGGGCTCTCCATCCTTATGCCGTTGAGGCTGAGGTTGGTGATGGTGAAGTGCCTGTTCCTGTCGTTAAGCCTCGCGCGGGCATTGATGCTGCACGAGATGCGGGGGATTCCCCGCTTTTCCCTCAGGGCCTCCTTGAATGAGGGAGCCCCTCCCGTAAGTTCCTTGAAGATATTTATCAGGTTCATGCAATAAGCCCCCATGGACGAAATACCCTTATGTTATCCCTCGGGGTGGCTCTTTCCTCCCGCGGTGAAAAAATACTGTACCGGGGTGGCTCTCGGAGGGAATCTGCCGGCTTTATATAATCTTAAAGGAGTCAGGGGAGGGGAGACGGAAATCATGACGGGTCTCTACCGGGGCCTCTCACCGCAGGGGCTGAAAAATGTCAAGGAAACGACTGGTCGCGCCATGGCAGGATATTCACAGGGGAGTCAACGCAGGGTACCCGTGCCGGCGAGAAAAAGCCGGGGCAGGCTTCCGATAAAGAACAGGATCATAGAGCTCGGCCTCCAGCTTTCGGCAAACCTTGATATTGACGACCTTCTCAACACGATAGTCAATGAAGCGGCATTGATATTCAAGTCGGAGAGTGCTTCCCTTATTTTCCTCGATGAAGAAAAGGAGGCGCTCCATTTCAGAAACGTGGGCTCTTCCGATGATCTCAGCTTTCTCAGGGATCTCTCTCTCAAGAGAGGTGAAGGCATAGCGGGCTATGTGGCCCAGGAAGGCACCCCTCTCATCATCAACGATGTGCAGAATGATCCCAGGTTTTCCCAGAAGGCCGATAAAAAGACCGGGAAGATCACCAGGAGCATGATGGCCGTGCCTTTGAGGGGAAATGACAGGATCCTCGGCACCATGGAGGTCATCAATAAGAGAAAGGGCTTTTTTACCGCCGCCGAGCTCTCCGAGTGCCAGACCCTTGCAAGCTTCGCCTCTGTGGCCCTGGAAAATGCGCGGCTCCACTCACAGATAAAGAGCACCCTGGCAAGAATCACTTCCCTTGAGGAGTCCAAGCACGAGCTTGTGAACCTCCTCTCCCACGAGCTCAGGACGCCCGTCACCGTGATACTGAGCAGCTCAAGCCTCCTTGCGGCCCATATAGGGCAGCTCAAGCAGGAGATGGTGCAGAAGACGGCGCAGATGATTGAGTCGCAGACGGTGAGGCTCACGTCGCTGCTGGACGATCTCTTTGTCATCAACGACATTGATGAAATAAGGAACAGAATGATGGTGAAGGATTTTTCCGTCAAGGAGCTCCTGGAGGTCACGCTGTTGAAATTCAGGAGAAGCACGACAGAGCACACTATTGAGGTTCAGTACCCGGGGGGATCAGACTTCCCCCCCCTGAGAGCCGATGCCATGAAGCTGAGGCACTGCATATTTCATCTCCTTGAAAATGCCGTGAAATTCTCTCCGGGGGGCGGCATCATCATCGTGAGAGTGCTCAATGACCGGGCAAGGCCTCCCTATCTTCATATCGAGATAGAAGATCATGGCATTGGAATTGAAGGAAAGCACCTTGGGAGGATATTTGAAAAGTTTTATCAGGTGGATTCAAGCTCCACAAGGAAGTTCGGCGGCCTGGGGCTTGGCCTCTTCATCGTGAAAAAGGTGGCGGAGATCCATGGCGGCGACGTGCAATGCAAAAGCACTCCCAGCAGGGGGAGCACCTTTACCCTCACGCTTCCCCTCTTTCCCTCCTAGTCGAGCGTTGCCTTCATCTTGAGCACGGCGGCCTCGAAATCGGGGTTGATATGGGTCCCCAGTTTTTTGGCCTCTTCATAGTGCTGTATGGCAAGCGGGTAATTCTTCAGGGCGAAATATGACACTGCCAGGTTGTTGTGGGCGGCGGCGTAACGGGGATTGAGCTTCAGCTCCTCCTCATATTCACTGATGGACTCCTGGAATTTCCCGAACTTCCCCATGATGATGCCGATGTTGTAATGGGTCTCCCACCGCTCCGGGTCAAGCTCCAGGGCCTGCCTGAACTCAAGGAGGGCCTTTTCCTTCACATCCTTTTCCATGAAAGCTCTTCCAAGGAAGTCATGGGCATCGGCAAAATCGGGATCCATGCGCAGGGCTTCGACGAATCTCTCGATGGCATTGTCGATCTTTCCCTGCTCCATGAAGATTTTCCCGTCCCGGTAATAGACCCTCGCCTTCTCCGATTCAGTGAGCTCCTTCTCCTTCTTGAATCGCTTAAAGAATTTGTCCACTCAAGACCTCCTTACCTTCAGGTTCCTGACTGCAGGGATCATGCAGTGCATCATGTGCATCAGTATAAATTATAGCACTCGGCGGAGAAAATTCAATACCGTGCCCCAGGTGACGGAAAAATGTTGCAATACTGCCAGAATTTTTAACGGGAAAAAGCCATCTTTGGTAACATCGGCAGGATACCATGGAAGGAGGAACAGGCGCAAGGGCAGGAGAGCCCCGGAGGTCACCGATCCGATGAAAGCAATGGCCGAACTCAATCCTTATGACAGGCCCCGGGAGAAGATCCTTGAAAAGGGGCCTCAAGCCCTCTCGGACGCCGAGCTCCTGGCCCTGGTGATGGGAAGCGGCACAAGGGGCGCTCCGGTGATGACCGTGGCCCGGAAGATCCTCAAAGTGCTTGACCGCGGAGGCGAGAGCCCCGATCCTCGAGAGCTCAGGAAGATCCATGGAGTGGGCGAGGCAAGAGCCTTTCAGATTCTTGCGGCATTAGAGTTTTCCCGCCGCCGCATAAGGCCTGAAGGCTTGAAGATAGCCTTTCCCGCCGATGTGCTGCCGTGGCTCTCTCATTTCTCGGAGAGAAAGCAGGAGCATTTCATTGCAGTCACTCTCAACGGCGCCCACGAGGTGATTTCCACCCGCGTGGTCACCGTGGGCCTCGTGGACAAGACCCATGTCCATCCCCGGGAGATTTTTGCCGATGCCATTACCGACAGGGCCAGCTCCCTCATCGTTGCCCATAACCACCCTTCGGGAAGCCTTGAGCCGAGTGCCGAGGATGCCGAGGTGACGTGCCAGCTCAGGCAGGCCGGGGAGATGCTCGGGATCCGGCTGCTTGATCACATAATATTCAGCAGGAGAGGATACTACAGCTTCCTGGAAAAAGGGCGCCTCTGAGAGGAGTGTGGCGCAGCTCTCTCCCTTGAAAGGTTTTTAGGGAGCCCGTGAAGAATTCCCTTTAGTGGGAGGGGGTGCCATGGTAATTCAGGAAGCCTGTCCTTCGGACTGCCGGTCCATAATCGCAATCTATGATGAAAAGCCTCCCGTGCCCGTCAATTCCCAGGCGCCGGCTGACCAGAGAGAGCACTATGCAAAGAGATTCAGGGAAAAGGCCGGCGAGATAGGCTTTGACAAGTCCCTCTGCGTCTTAGTGGCCCGCAATGACGGCGGGAACCTCTCAGGCTACCTGATGCTGGACCTCAATTCCCCTGATTCATCGACAGGAGAGCGCCGGAACGTGATCTACGATTACGGGATTGCCGCAGGTGCCAGTGAGCAGGCAATCCTCGCCCCCCTGCTCGGGAAGGCAGAAGAGATCTCGCATGCCATGGGCATAAAGAGCCTCATCATAGAAATACCGGCAGGCAGTGAGAAGGAAATGGATCTGATCGGGGAAATGGGGTTCTCTCCCAGCCTTCACCGGATAATCAAGAAAGTCGAGCACCACGCCATAAGAAGATTCACGCCCGATCCCTACCGCGTCCGGAAGGCCTCGGAGGATGACGGGATCTTCATTCTCTGGCTCAATTCTCAGTGCGCCTCCTTCATGATGAGCCACGAGAGCGTCATCTCCCGTGAAGAGGAGCTCAGGCGCTACCTCACGGCATGCGCGGAGCTTCCCATGCTTGATGACGAGTTTCTCGAGGGCCTCATCATCGAGGACACGATGATGTCCAAGCCCGTAGGCTACCTGCTCATGAAGACCAGCTCGCGACACGCCGTGACGGGCCATAAACTGGGCTGCGTACAGGACATGGCCATTCACCCCGACTACTGGGGGAAGCGCGCCACCCAGAGAATAATGAGGGTAGGAGAAAACCTCCTTCATTCACGGGGTATCGGCTATATTACCGGCGATATAAGCCATGAGAACCAGAGGGCGCTGAAGACTGCCCTGAAGAGCCTGGGGTATCAGAAAGAGTCTCTGTGGTGGATGAAAAGGATAATGATGAGAGAACCGTAAGAAGAGGGAGAGGAAGGTACACGCCATGGTCCGTTATGTTCAGACAGTTTTTGAGTCCTTCATCAAGTTTCTCGGGAAGTGGACCTTCCCGCTGCTGATAGTGACCCTCGTGACCTGTGCTGTCGGGGCCGTGCTTGCCCTGATGCTTTACAAGACCAACAGGGAGGCCTACATGGCGGCAATGGCCCAGGTAAGGCGGGTCCTGCTGAAATCAGCCATGTGGGCCGTCCTTATCACGGTCCTTCTGCTGGAGATAAGCTTCCTGAAAGCAATCTGCCAGGGCGTGGTGCGCCGAATAGATCAGGCCAGCGCCGCGCGCTATACAAGTGAAAGCGATGCCGGCAGCGGCAGTGAAGCAGTCCAGTACGTGCCCTCGATCACTTATAATGACAGGACGGAAAGGACGCAGCGCCTGATAATTCCCAAGTACACCCTCAATTATATCAACGCCCAGGGCCTGAACTTCGTTCCGGGGTGGTCTCCCGAGGAGCTGCGCTATGACACGCGCCCCATCATGAATATCGACGATCAGCTTGAAAAGGATGAAAACGCCATTGTCATCAACAGGAAGATCACCGTGGACCGCTTTCTTCCCCTCAAGCTGAAGGAATCTGACATCAACGTGAAGTTCACCTTCCTCGCCCAGGGAAACCGCGCCAAGAGGCAGTTCTACAAGGCGGACTTCAGCGGGCGCTATGGCTTCAGCAACCCGTTCCAGGAAAAAAGGATAGTCCACTTCAGCTTTCCCCTCCCATACTCGAGCGGCACCCTCTCCGACTTCAAGTTCCGCGTTGACGGCAAGGATGTCTCTGTCGAGGACGTGACGAACGGCTATGAATGGGTAGGCGAGGTGGAGCCCCAGAAGGCAGTCAGCGTGGAGGTGGCATACAGCCACAATGGTTCCCGCTCCTGGACCTACAACCTCTCGGCTCGCCGCGAGGCCATATCGTCCTTCAAGATGAATGTGGACTCCAACAACGCCCGAATCAAGTTTCTGAGGGGATCCCTTCCCCCTACGAAAAAGAGCCTCACCGGCACGACGCTCACATGGGATCTCTCGGGCCTCATCACCTCGCAGGACATAAGCCTCTATTTCCCCGGCATTTCTATCAGCGAGCTTATCACGAGACTTTACCTCTTTGCCCCCATAGCCCTTGCAGGCTTCGTGGTGCTCATCCTTCTCTGGGCCCACAAGATGCGCATCGAGATCACGCCCCTCATGCTGGTTCTCGCAACACTTGCCTATTCGGCGGGCTTTGCCCTCACGGCCTACCTTCTCACCTCCCTGCCACTTGCCGCGGCTATACTGCTCTCCTTTGCCGCAGGCCTGGTGATCAACCTGAGGCTCCTCGGCATGGCGATGATGCCTCCGCTTTGCCTGCTGGCCCTCATTCCCCTCACCTTCGTATCGGTCGGGAATACGGGGCTTCTGCTCTGCATTCTCGGGCTTGCCGCCCTTGGAGCTCTTGCCTGGTATATGCCCATGAAGGCGCCCGCCACTTCCCCGATGCCTGCCGGGACCGCGCCGATGGAGCAATAATACCGCAAGAGAATGGAGGAAGGGCAATGGCAGATGGTGCGGCGAAAAAGGCACTCATTACAGGAATCACGGGGCAGGACGGGTCGTACCTGGCGGAACTGCTCCTGGAAAAGGGCTATGAAGTCCATGGAATCGTGAGAAGGACGGCCCTGGAGGATCAGTTCAACCGCCTCTCCAGGATAGCTCCCTTCCTCTCCCGCCTGACCCTGCACTCAGCATCGCTTGAGAGCTACCCGAGCATCTTCAGCGTCGTGGAGAGAGTAATACCGGACGAGTGCTACCATCTGGCGGCGCAGAGCTTTGTGAGCTACTCCTTCGAGGACGAGTTTTCGACGATAAATACCAATATCAACGGCACCCATTACGTGCTGTCGGCAATCCAGAAGAAAGCGCCAAAATGCCGCTTTTATTTCGCCGCGTCCAGCGAGATGTTCGGCCATGTGAAAGTGTCACCGCAGAATGAGGAGTCACCCTTTCACCCCCGCTCTCCCTACGGCATATCAAAGGTGGCGGGCTATGATCTGGCAAGGAACTACCGTGAAGCTTACGGGCTTTTCGTGGCAAGCGGCATTCTCTTTAATCATGAGTCCCCCCGCAGGGGCTTTGAATTCGTGACAAGGAAGATCACGCAGGCTGTCGCCAGGATAAAGCACGGTATCGCCGGAGAGCTGCGCCTGGGCAACCTTGAGGCGAGGCGTGACTGGGGCTTTGCCGGGGAATATGTTGATGCCATGTGGCGCATGCTCCAGCCTGATGAGCCCGGCGATTACGTGGTGGCTACCGGTAAAACCCACTCGGTGCGCGAGTTCGCAGAGTGCGCCTTCGGCCGCGCGGGCCTTGACTACAGGAAATACCTTGTGACCGACGAGGCGCTTTTCCGCCCTTCCGAGGTGGTGCTGCTCTGCGGCGATGCCTCTAAAGCCCGGCGCGACCTTGGATGGCAGCCGAAAGTGAACTTCGACAGCCTCGTCGCCATGATGGTCGATGCGGACATGGAACGTGTGGCAGCCTTCTGCGGCGAGAGAGGGAGGGGGGGAGAATAGCAATGGCGTTCACTTTTGAGCCCCTCGAAATTCCCGATGTCGTGCTGATAAGGCCGGAAGTCTTCAGTGACGAGAGAGGATTTCTGCAGGTCCATTACCGGTCAAGCGATTTCCATAACGCCGGCATCATGATGCCTTTTGTGCAGGACAGCCGCACGGTGTCTCACCGGGGCGTGCTGCGGGGCCTGCATTACCAGAAGCATCCCGCCTCCCAGGGGAAGCTTGTGCGCGTCGTGAGGGGCGAGATCTTTGACGTGGCTCTTGATGTAAGGAAAGGCTCGCCTACTTACGGGAAATGGGTCTCGAGCCTTCTCAACGGGAGAAACGGCCACCTCATATGGATACCTCCCGGCTTCGCCCATGGCTTTGTTGCCCTGGCAGACGGGACCGAGGTGGAGTACAAGGCGACCTCGGAATATGCGCCCCGCCACCAGGCGGGGGTCCGCTGGGATGACCCGGACCTCGCCATAAGGTGGCCTGTGAAGAAGCCTCTTCTGTCGCAGAAAGACAGGGAGCTGCCGGCCTTATCTGAGGTCGATACCTCGTGCGAGCAAGGAGGATAAAATGAGAGTGCTGGTCACCGGCGGTGCCGGCTTTATCGGGAGCGCCTTCATAAGGCGACTTGCCTCGGGGTCGCGGTGGGAGCCTTTTGCCGTTGACAGGCTCACCTATGCCGCTGATATGGAGAGGCTTGAAGGGCGGGAAGTGCCCTTTTTCAAGGCTGACGTCGCAGATGCCGGCGCGATGGCGGCCGTATTTGAAGAGGTGAAGCCGGGGTTTCTTGTGCATTTTGCCGCCGAGACCCACGTGGACAGGAGCATAGTCTCGCCCGGCGACTTCATAAGCACCAATATCGTGGGAACGGCGACGCTCCTCTCACTTGCGAGGGCTCACGGCCTGGAAAAGTTTGTCCTCATCTCCACCGACGAGGTATACGGCCACCTGCCTGCCGACAGGGCCCTCCGGTTCAGGGAAGGCGACCCCCTCCTTCCCAACTCACCCTATGCGGCAAGCAAGGCCTCGGCAGACCTCCTCGCAAGGGCTTACAGGAGGACTTATGACCTCCCCGTGGTGACGGTGCGCCCTTCAAACAACTACGGACCCTGGCAGTACCCCGAGAAGCTCATACCCCTCACCATCGCGAGAATACTGCGCGGCGAGAAGATACCGGTCTATGGAAAAGGGGAGAACATAAGGACATGGCTTTTCGTTGACGAATGCGCGGAGGCAATAGAGATGGTCCTTGACAGGGGCGAGCCCGGCGAGGTCTATAACGTGGGAAGCGCCGAGGAGGTGAGCAACATCGAGGTGGTGAGGACCCTTATCTCGCTGCTCGGCGCCGGCGAGGGCCTCATCGAGTTCGTTGCCGACAGGCCCGGCCACGATTTCCGCTACGCCGTCGATACGGGAAAGATCACCTCGGCCCTGGGCTGGCATGCGAGGATTGATTTCTTCGAGGGGATAAGAAAGACCGTGGCCTGGTACAGGGACCACAAGGGATGGCTCGAGAAGAAAAGGGAGCTTGTTGATTCTTTCGTGACGGGCCTCTGTGCCGAGTTTGAGAAGATGAGAGGGGAGAAAGCCCGGTAATGGCCCTCCATGCGGCAGTCATCGGTGCCCGCGGCCAGCTCGGCAGCGACCTCTGCGCCCAGGCGCCCTCCCATGCCTCTGTGCTTCCCCTTACCTCGCGTGAGATCGATGTCACCTCGAGGCCTTCGGTGCGCGAGGTCCTGTCCTCGCTGAAGCCCGCCCTGGTCATCAACACTGCCGCCTATGTGCGCGTTGACGACGCGGAGGATCATGAGGAGGAGGCCTTCAGGGTGAATGCCCTGGGCCCCCGTTACCTTGCGGAGAGCTGCAGCCTTCTCGGGGCAGGGCTCATCCATATAAGCACCGATTATGTCTTTGACGGGATGAAGGAGAATCTCCCTTACATGGAGGATGATGCTGCGGGCCCTCTCAACACGTACGGCCTCTCCAAGCTTGCCGGCGAGCTTTTCATAAGGAATACTCATGAGAAGCATCATGTCATCCGCACGGCCAGCCTCTATGGCGCCACGGGCTCCCGCGGCAAGGGGGGGAGCTTCGTGAAGACCGTGATTGAAAAGGCCCGCCGCAGCGAGGAGATCACCGCTGCCGGTGATATAGTCATGTCGCCTACTTCCACCAGCGATCTCGCCCGGTGGATATGGTCTTTTGCAGCCCAGGGCAGGGAGCCGGGGATTTATCACGCCGTGAACGGGGGATGGTGCTCCTGGTATGACTTTGCCTGCGCTGTCGCGAAAGAGGCTTCGCCGGGCGCGCGCATCATCGCAGTTTCCCACGGGGACCTCGGGCGAAGGGCCCGCCGGCCGCTCAGGACGCCCCTGGGAAGCCTCAGAGGCTCCATGATGAGGCCCTGGCAGGAGGCCCTCGCTGAGTTCCTGAGAGAGAGATGAGCAAGGTTATTAAGGCTCTTTTCCTCAGCTTCATCGGATAGTTTTTGTGCCCATTCGAGGAGATAAACCCTGTCAAGCTTTCCTGAAAATCTCATCGGATCATGTTTATCCAGGTGGTTCCAGTCAATTCCTTGCCAGGTTGTGGTAGCCCCCGCATCTTATATGGCACATTCTGCCTGCCGGTCACCGGGGGGAATAAAGCAGGGGCCCCGCTGTTTTACTCCCCTTTCATAGACAAGGAAGGGCCCGCCGTCTGAGAGGGAGCCGAAGGTGAAGGTGAGGTCAAAGGGCGCCCTGCCCCTGACGGTGAGGGTCCTGAGACCATGGAGGAGGTGGAGGTGGCAGGCCTCGCAGAGGGTGATGAGGTTCCAGGGGTCATCTGTGCCCCCCTGGGAGCGCCTGATGATGTGGTGCACGTGCAAATTCCGCCTGCAGCGGCAGCCCGGGGTCTGGCAGCGGAACCGGTCCCGCTTCAGGATCTTATGGTGACGGGCCGCTTTTTTCAAGCTTCCCTCAGTGACAAGGTAGTCTGCCAGGAGGGCTGCAAGGAATTTTTCTTCGGGGAGCCCGAGGCTGTCGGGCCATTCCGCCTGGGCGAGCCTGGCGAGAAAGGCGTGGGCAGCGAGGTTCCAGACCTCATAGAGCTCCCGGGGTAGGAAGAACTTGATCGACATGGCGCCCTTCACTGCACGGGAGGAGTCTCGTGAAGAGATGACGTCCCTGAGAAAGACCTCCCCGGGGCTCTCGCCGTGAGGGATGGTGCAGGCCTCCAGGGCTTTTTCCAGTGACTGATGACAGGAGCACATGGGATTCTGGCATCCTTGCCCATGGGATGCCTGCTCCTCCCCATTGCATGCCCCTACATAAAGAGGATCGCTCCCCGACTGGTTTTCGAGGCTCGCACACAGGCGCGAATCTTTTTCAATTTTCATGGCTGCCTCGGAGGCCCTCATCTCATCGACATCGCTGAAATGCTTCCAGGGCGCATCAAAGCGCCTGTCGCGGGAAGCGATGAGCTCCTCGTCATCTGACTCAAGAGGCCACGAAGGATTGAGGGAAAGGCCCGTGTACCAGGACCCGCTCCTTATGAGGATCTGCACCTCCTCCGGCAGGTCGTGGAACCTCTCGTCGGTGAGATAGCGGAAGCCGGGAAGAAGCGTGTAATTGTGAGGGACCAGGCAGTCATATTCAAGGATCCGGGCGACACGCCCCGCCTCTTCCCTGAGGTCCGCCGTGGGCACACTCGCGGCATAGGCAATCCACTGCGATTCATTCCTGGAGTCAACAAGAGGCAGAATGAGGCGCGCCTGCTCCCTGGTGATAACGCCTTTCCTGAAGGCGTCCTCGGTGAGGGAGTGGCGGTGGAAGCCTTCGGCAAGCTTTATGAGCTGGCGGGTCTGTGCCATAGAGAAGCCGCAGCGCTCCCCTGCGTAGTCCTCGATGAACTCATAGCCGAGGAGGCGTTGGAGCTGCCGCGCATCCATAGCCCGGAGAAGCATTCCCGCGGCCACGTCGAGCCTCTGACGGATAGAGGCGGCCCTGATGAGGCGACCCGCAATCGCCCTGGTGGAGACCCCGGCGTCTTCTCCGCCAGGCCCGGCCTCTTCCAGCCACGACGGGAAATGGATGCTCCAAAGCTGCTCCCAGGGAGAGCCGAAGGAAAGGCCTCCGAAGGCCTGCCCGACAACCTCATCGGGATCGCTCACACGCCGGTTTCCCCTCCGCCTCTTCAACAGAGGTACCCGGGAGAATATGGGGCGATTTCCCTCGGCATCAAGGGCAGGAAGCTGCGGAGCGGCCTTCCTGGAAGCCAGGTAATTAGCGAGCAGCGCCTCGACAAACCCCGCCATGGGCCCGTCATAGTGCTCTTTGTCCCGAAAGAAGGAGAGGGCAAAGTCCCAGGTGAGGGCAAGTGAGGGCGGCACGCTGAAATACATCATCGTGCCTTCATCCCCGTCACTGTGTGCATCATCGCATGCCCCGTCTGCCGCGGAATCCATCGCTCCCGGAGCGGGAGCACCCTGAGCCGCCGGATTTTTCCCGCCGCGTCCGGGGACAGGCCCTCCCGCATCGCACAGGATTTCTTCAAAACCGGGAGCCCCATCGGCCATCCCTTCGGTAAGGGCCCTTCTCACTTCCCGCTCAAGGCCGCACAGAGAGCGCCCACTGGCAATGGCAAGCCATTCAGCCTCGTTCTCAGGGGTGGCGACCCTCGACAGATGTCTGAGGGCGCTCTTTGCGATCCTGCCCTCAAGATAGGCCTCCCGCGTGAGGGGGAGCGCCCTGAGAAGCTCGAAGTTGTGCATCAGCTCCGACGCGGTGCGCCCCGAGAAAGAGAGATGCTCCGTGGCGAAAGTCCCCATGGAGCGATATCCTACCTGATCAACCCCTTTCGTTTTCAGAGTAACAAGAAGGCCGCCCAGCACGAGATCAAGTGCCAGTCGGCCGCGGGCTGCCTCACAGAGAGTGAAATCTATCCTGGAAGCCCGCTCATCCCTGTCGATGGAGCCGAAGGAGATATCTTCGGTGAGCCTTTCCGCTTCGGGAATGAGCCCCTCCCTGGTGATTTTCACCATATGCTCCGGTTTATAAAGGGTCCCCCCGGGAAGCTCATAGGGCTCGGGAAGCAGAAGAAGATCCTCGTAGTCCTGCGAAGAGAAAGAATCAGCGAGGTGAAGAAGCTCCTCTTCATCAGGTAAAAGGCATGAGTGAACATGGCAGAGGTCAAATGTATCCATATTTCAATTGTAACATATCAGGCTGAAAAAAGCAAAGAGAGCATACCTCAAAAAGTCCATAATGAAGGGGTTTTAAGGCCATCGCAGGATGTCCCGTCAAGGGCTCAAAAGAGGCGCGGATGATAAAAATGACCCTGAAGGCTCTCAAAGAATTGCCACTGCCTGTTTCTGCCCTCTCCCGGCTATTGCCCGAGCCGGCGGGGTCAACGGGTGCCCCTCTTGTCGCTGCAGTAAATAATTTTTCGATATAAAGGTTATAAGGCCATCATATGATGCCATGTGAAGGGCCCGGAAGGGGCCGGGATGGCAAAAATGACCTCAAGGCCCCTCAAAGCCTTTCACGCAATAGCCCCCTCGATGACGGCAGGCCCATGAGGCAGCGGCTGAGCATCTCTCCGGTCTTATTGCCATTTTGTATAGTATCACTTAACAAAATTAATAGTATATTGTATAGATACCTCGTCTCAAAAGAGTTCAATGCTCTGCCGGGCTTCATACCGGCCTCTCTGCTCTAGGATGCCGCGCGTAATAATGAGGCCCTAACTTGATGATGGAGCAGTAAAGGGTGCCGTCCTCAGGTGCAGGGGAAATTGAGGCGGGGCACCGAATTCTATAGACGGGACTCCCGGCAGGGGGAGACCAGTACAGTGCACCGGGGAGGGGGCATGATGAGAAAGCTGAATTTTGCCTTTGTAGGATGCGGGCGAATTGCCTCAAAGATCCATGCCCCCCTTGTCTCTTCCGGCCTCGAAGAGGCAAGGCTGGCGGCGGTGTGCGATATCAAGGCCGACAGGGCCGAGAGGATGGGGGAGCAGTACAAGGTCCCCTGGTACACAGACTGCTATGCCATGATGGCGGCCCATCCCGAGGTGGACGTGGTGAGCGTCCTCACGGAAAGCGGGAACCATGGCCGCAACGTGGTGGACCTGGCCCGCTACGGGAAGCATATCGTGGTGGAAAAGCCCATAGCCCTGAGGCTTGCCGATGCCGACAAGATGATCGCGGCCTGCAGGGCAGGCGGCTGCCGCCTCTTCGTGGTGCAGCAGAACCGCTATAATATCCCCGTGCAGAAGCTCAGGGAGGCAGTGAGGAAAAAGAGGTTCGGGACGATATTTCTCCTCACGGTCCGCGTCAGGTGGTGCCGGCGCCAGGACTATTACGACATGGACCCCTGGCGGGGCACCTGGAGCCTTGACGGCGGCGTCTTCTCGCAGCAGGCAAGCCATCACCTCGATGCAATTGAATGGATCGGCGGGCCGGTCAGGAGCGTCTTCGCAAGGGCCATCAATGCCTTCGCCAGGATTGAAGCCGAGGACACCGGCACCGTGTCGCTCACCTTTAAAAACGGCGCGCTGGGGATGATAGAGGCCACGACGGCGGCAAGGCCCGCCGACATGGAGGGCTCTCTCAGCGTGCTGGGGAGCAGGGGCACCGCCGAGGTGGGCGGCTTTGCCCTCAACGAGATGAAGACCTGGCGGTTCGAGGACCAGGAGCCTGGCGACGACGAAGTCCTCACGGCCTGCAGGACCAACCCGCCCACGGTGTACGGCTTCGGCCATACCCGGTACCTCAGGGAGGTCATCGATGCCATAGTTCACGGCAAAAAGGCCCTGGTCGAGGGCCCCGAGGGGCGAAAGTCCCTGAGGCTCATCCACGCCGTCTACAGGTCCATCGAGACGGGCAGGGAAGTGCTGCTGGAGAGGAAGCCCGTGAGCGCAAGGCTGGGCCGGTAAATGGATATGGAGAAGATACCTCTCTCGGAAGTGACCCTTGATGACGGCCTGCGCAAGCGCGTGATGGAGGTGCTGGATTCGGGCCGCTACATTCTGGACAGGAACTGCCGGGAGTTCGAGGAGCGGTTCAGCGCCTTTGTCGGCAGGAAGCACGGCGTCCTTGCGAACTCCGCCACGTCGGCGATGCACCTCACCCTGATGGCCATGGGCATAGGAAGCGGCCATGAGGTCATCGTCCCATCCCATACGGCATTTCCCACGGTGGAGCCGATTTATCACTGCGGGGCGCGGCCTGTCTTTGTGGATATAAGGAATGATTATCTTATCGACAGCTCCCTCATCGAGGAGAAGATCACTCAGAAGACGGCGGCCCTGCTCCCCGTCCACCTTTACGGCTCGATGGCCTCCATGGACGAGATCATGAAAATTGCCGGAGCCCGCGGCCTGCCGGTGCTGGAGGACTCATGCCAGGCCCATGGCGCCGAGCACCATGGCAGAAAGGCGGGAGCTTTCGGTCATGCAGCCTTTTTCAGCTTCTACCCCTCGAAGAATATGACTTTCCTCGGCGACGGCGGCATCATGGTCACCGATGACGGAGACCTGGCGCAGATGGTGCGCATGCTGAGGGATCATGGCAGGCGCGAGAAATATCTCCACGAGGTGATAGGCTACAATATGAGGGCCAATGAGATCCAGGCGGCCATAGGCCTCGAGCAGCTTGCCCGCCTTGATGAGTTCAACGAGCGAAGGCGCGCCATCGCGTGCCTTTACAACAGCCTGCTCGGGGACCTGCCCCTCGGGCTTCCCCGCCCTGCGGCAGGCACGAAGCCTGTCTATCACATGTATGTCATAAGGACTGCAAGGCGCGATGCCCTCGCTCAGTTTCTCAAAGAGCACCGCATTGAGACAGGGATCCATTACCCCGTGCCATGCCACCTGCAGCCGGCAGTATTGAAAGAGAGAGGCGCCGAGGTGCTGCCTGAGACCGAGAGGGCCTGCAGGGAGATCCTGTCGCTTCCCCTCTACCCGGGGCTTTCCGATGAGAAGGTCCGCCGCGTGGCACAGAAAATAGAGGAGTTTTTCGAAAAGCACCTGCCGGAGGGAGCCAGACGGGCTTGAGAGAGGTCATCAGAGAAGCACAGGGGGCCCTGCCCCGCAGAGTCCTGATCCCGGCCCTGGCGGCGCTGGTGCTGGTCACCTTTCTCACCTTCTCGCCGGTCCTTCGCTGCGGGTTCATCAACTGGGACGACAACAAATACGTCACCGGCTCTTCCCTGGTGAAGGATCTCTCGCCGGATGGCCTGAAGCGGATCTTCACCTCGACGGTTCTCGGGTGGTACACGCCTCTTTCCGTGCTCTCCTTCGCCCTGGAGTACCGCTTTTACCAGCTCAATCCCTTCCCCTATCACGTCCACAACCTGTTGCTTCATATCTTGAACACCCTGCTGGTTTTCTGGCTTATCTATCTCATAAGCGGTGATTTCCTGGCCTCGCTGGTCGCTTCGCTCTTTTTTGCGCTGTCTCCCCTGCGTGTCCAGTCGGTGGCTTGGATATCAGAGAGAAAAGGGCTTCTCTGCGCCCTGTTCTTTTTCGCCTCTTTCATTTCCTATATCTACTGGGTGAAAAGGCACCGGAAGCGCTTTTATTTCGCCTCTCTGCTCCTTTTCTTTCTCTCGATCCTCTCAAAGCCCCAGGGCTCCCTGCTTCCCCTGTGCCTCCTGCTTTACGATCATTTTGTGGGGAAGAGGCTGGCGATTGCCGAAAAGCTGCCGTACCTGCTGGGCTTCCTTGCCGCAGGCCCTGTTGAATGGCTCTCAATGGCAAGGAAGTCCAGCCTGGAGATGAATTATCCGCAGCCTCTCATCCAGGTCCTCTGCATCAGCTGTTACCTTGTGCTTTTTTACCTCTGGAAAATTCTGGTCCCCTTAGATCTTCACGAGATTTACCCCCTTGATCCCGAATTTGTCCGCCACCTCCCCATGGCAGTCTGGCTCTCTCCCCTGCTGCTCCTGGCGCTTGCGGCGCTCTTTCTTATTGCGGTGAAAAGGGTCGCTTTGAAGGCGCCCCGTCATGCTGACCATGCGCTCTTTGGAATGGCGTTCTTTCTGCTGAACATCCTCCCGTTCCTCAAGCTCCTGCCCGTCAATGCCACTTCCCTCATCGCGCTCCGCCAGACCTACCTACCCACCCTTGGGCTCTTTCTTATTCTCGGCGAGGGCTTCTCATGGCTCTTCAGGGAGAGGGGGAGGCAAAGGGCGGCTCTCTGCCTTCTTGCGGGCATCGTGCTGGCGGTGCAGGCTGCCGCCGCACACCGGCAGTGCGGGGTATATAAGGACAGCCTCACTTTCTGGAATCATGTGCTTGAAAGGCACCCCTGCTTTGTGAGAGGGCTCAGTATCAGGGGAAGCCTCCACTATGAGCAGGGTAACCCGGCCCTTGCCCGCAGGGATTTCGAGAGAGCTCTCGCGGAAGCCCCCTCCGACGGCGACGTCCATGGCAATCTGGGCATACTCGGCCTTGCGGAAGGAGACTGTGAGAGAGCAAGGACCCACCTGGATTTCGCCATCGCGCGCGCCTCAGACGACCCGGCAGTGTGGTACTACAGGGGAAATATCTATCAGGGAGAGAGGGCCTTTGACAAGGCCGTCGCAATGTATCAGAAGGCGCTGTCGATTGATCCGCTTTACCTGAAGCCTTATGTGAACCTGGGGAATATCTATAGTGAGCAGGGAAGGCAAAGGGAAGCGGTTAAAATGTTCACCAAGGCGCTCTCCATCGACAGCGCCTCGCCCAAGGTCTATTACAACAGGGGGAATGCCTGTTTCAGGAATGAGCAGTACCGGGATGCCCTGAAAGACTACACGAGGGCTCTTGCATTGCAGAAGGATTACTGGGACGCTTACCGCAACAGGGCGCTGGTCCTTTTCGTCATGGAGGAGTACCAGGCGGCACTCCGCGACGTGAGGACGCTCCAGGAAAAGGAGCAGCCCCTTGATCCCCGTTTTCTGGACATGCTCAATGAGGCAGTGAACCGGCAGATTCCTCAGCGAGCGCCATGCCCGCCCTGAGCATGTCGTGGATCCACGAGTACTCGAAACGGCCCGGCCTCCCCGAGAGCTTCAGGTTCTGGAATTTTTCAAGGTACGTGGTGATTTCGCGCACTTCCGAAGGGGTATTCACCAGCAGCACGGGGTAAGCGTGGGTGAGCCTTTCGGTGGCGGCACCGGTGATATCCTTTTCCTCAATGAGGCCTGTCGCCAGCACTTCGCCCCTGATCTTCCCGATGAAGGGCTCATCGTCCATATTCCACAGCTCGTCGCCTTCATCGCAGCATATCTCTGCCGCCAGGGAAGTCCTGCCCTCCGGAGCCATGGAGGCGTTCCTGTTCCTGGGCTCATAAAGCCTGTTGAAGGTGAACCGCCTGTCAGGGACATAAAGGGTGGCCACATTCATCACCGATGGCCTGGCGAGAAAAAAGCAGACTATTCTCAGGTGACGGAAGCTGAGGCGACGCGCCAGGGCGGGGATGGGATCGGGCAGGGCGGGGCTCATGATTTTTACAAGGTAATCAAGGGGAAGGGTGCTTACGACCTTGTCAACGTCATGGCGCTCCTTCCCGTTCACTTCTATTGCAGTGACGCGGTTATCGTGATGAAAAAGGGCCGTCACCCTTGAGTGAAGCCTGATGTGCTCTGAGCCGGCAGCCTCGCCCAGCCTGAGGGAAAGCTGGTGGATTCCCCCCTCGGGGTAATAGAAAGCCCCTTCGCGGTGGGTCTTCTTTACAAGAGGTCCCAGGAGGGCCTCTGTCACGATGTTCCAGACGCTCAGGCCCTGGAGCCTTTTCCCCGAGATCACTGGCGAGAGGAGCGACGTGGGCCTTCCCCAGAGCTTCTCGGTATAATTGAGCAGGAACCGCGACGCAAGAGTGTTCCCGTAGGTCCTCACGGCAAAATCATGGAAGCTCTCAAAAGGCCTTCCCCTGGTGAGCCGCTCCTTCATGATCTCCGTCGAGGCCTTCATGAAGGTTCCCATTCCAAGGTTCCTGATGAGGTTTGCCGGCTTGAAGGGGATGTCTATGAACTTCCCGCCCTCAAATATCCTGCTGGGCACTTCGATGGAGTGGAGCTCCCTGCCCATGAGGGCCTTTACGTCGGCGGTCACATCGGCATACTCGTCGAGAAAGCGGTGGGCTCCCGAGTCAAAGCGGAAATCGCCGTGCCGGAAGGTGATGCAGTTTCCCCCCACGGCCCCCTTTTCCTCGAAAAGAGTGAAGGTGAGCCCCTTTTTCGCGGCGTACCAGGCGGCGGAGAGGCCTGCAATGCCTCCGCCAAGGATGGAGATACGAGTCTTGCTGATCTGGTGCTCTTCCTGCATCAAAGTCTCTTTCCCTGCCTCTCAGGTAAGTATAGCACAAGATGGATTTCATGGACAGGGGAAGAGGAGATTCAGCACCCATGTCCAACTCTCGAAGAAAGAGAGGAGGCCGATGCCATGAAGTGCCTGGTGACCGGCTGCGCCGGCTTTATCGGGAGCAGCCTCGCCGAGAAGCTTCTCCTCCAGGGCCACGAGGTGCTGGGTATTGACAGGCTCTCTGACTACTATGACAGGGCCCTCAAGAGGAAAAACCTCGAAGCCCTCTCATCACCGGCCATGAAGGGCCCCTTCACTTTTTTTGAAGCCGATCTGGCAGAGCCCGGGTGGGAGGGCCGCGTCGATAGCCTCAGGGACAGCGAGCTGGTGTACCATCTCGCGGCGCAGCCGGGCGTGGGGCCAAGCTGGACCATCTTTGACACCTATGTGAGGGACAACATTCTCGCCACCAGGGGCATCCTCGAGGTGGCGCGCTCCATGCCTTACCTTAAAGCCTTTGTGCTCGCCTCGTCGTCATCGGTCTATGGGAATGCCTCGTCATTCCCCGTTACGGAAGAGTTTCCCCTCGCCCCCTGCTCGCCTTACGGCATCACCAAGGTGGCGGCCGAGAAGCTCTGCGGCGCCTACCATGAGAATTTCGCCCTTCCTGTAGTCATCCTCAGGTATTTTACCGTCTACGGGCCGAGGCAGAGGCCCGACATGGCCTTTTACCGTTTTATCAAATCGGCTCTCCGCGGGGAAAGGATAGTGATCCATGGCGACGGGAGCCAGGAAAGGGACTTCACCCATGTGGACGACGTGACCGAAGCCCATGTGGCGCTCCTTGAGAAATCCATATCAGGGGGCATTTTCAATATAACCAGCGGCCCCGGCGGCCATGCCTCCCTTAATGAGCTTGTAGCCCTCCTGGGGGGCCTCGTGGGGAGAAAGCTGGAGGTGGAACACAGGGAGCCCATGAAAGGCGATATGGCCGTCACGAGGGGATCCTATGAGAGGGCCCGTGGCGCTTTCGGCTATGAGCCCCGTGTCTCCCTCCGCGACGGTATGACCTCCCAGGTTTCATGGATGAAGAGTTTCCTGTCATAAAAAAGAGAAGCCCGGAGGCTTCCCCTTTTAAAAGGCAGGACGGGCTTTACCAGGTCTTGATGATATTGCCATCGAAGGCGGCGCGGAAGATGCGCCCTGTGTTCATTCCCGCACCTGACGCGAAAAAGAGGGACATGTAATCGGGATCGTAAGTGAAGGTGATATTTTTCCCGTTGTCAAAGCTCACCTTACCGTCGGAGGTGGTGCTGGTGGTGGGATCAAAGGTCGCGGGATCTCCTCCGTAGGCCACAAGGCCCCCATGGATAGTGAGGCTTCCCCCCTGGAGGTCCTTGGCATTGATGTTCTTGTGGGTGTACACGAGCCCCTTGAAGAGGGTGTCGTTGAAGACGAGGTCCTTGAAGTCGGTGCTGTCCTTGTCGAGCATCTGGATTGTCGAGGAGTTCTCGGTCTTTATCTCAGAGAGCCCGCCGGTGACTTCAAATTGACCGTTTGTTTTCGTCTCGATCTCGACGGTGTCGGTTCCGCTGGTGAATGTGGCGGTGAAGTCAAAGTTTGCCCCTTCCGATAAGCTCAGAGTGGGGACAGTGCCATTTGTGCCGACATCTGCCGCTCTTCCCGACCTTTTAGACACGGCGGTCCAGTTGTTGCTGTCAAGCTTGTCCACGATAACCACCCATGATTTGCCGGCCTCTTCTCCCGCGGTGTACCAGTAATCCTTGCCGTCTATCGTTATTGTTGAGACGGCTTCATTGCCTGTATTGTCCCACACCCAGTCCATGGTGCTCGAGCTCGCGAGGGACCCGATGCTGCTGCCAGGGCCTACAGTGAGGGAGCCTGTCGTGCCGCTGCCGCCCCCTGAGCTGCTTGAGTCGGTGCCAAGGTAGGAGTTCTTGGAGAGCATCATGGCCACAAGTTCCGACGCCGTCGATTCCTCGAAGGTGAAACATGCCGTGTCGGTGAGGACATCTTTCAGGGCTACTCCTGAGTATGTCTTGCTCCTCCCCGTGCTGTCGGTGAAGGTGCCCGAGATAGGCGTTTCCAGGAGGTTTTTGACGAGGGCCTGGTAGTTGTCGGTCCCCGAGTTGAAATACTCGTTAGTGGCAGTGCCGAGCGTTGACGTGTAGGCGTCCCAGGCGGCCTGGATGACGTCGTTGGTGCTGTTTGAGCCCCCTGAGCCCCTCACGGGGTTGATGTTCACGTTGCCGTTGGCATAGGTGGCCACCGAGGAGATCTTGTCGGGATTCGCCACGCGGTCGGGGTCGGTCTGCATGAGCGATCCTCCCTGGAAGTCAAGGTTTCCCGCGCAGAGCACCTTTCCCGAGCCGGAAAGCTCGCCGTCAACGTAAACATTTCTTCCCGTGCCGCCCAGGGTCACCAGGGCGGGATCAGTGTTTGCCGACCCGTCGCCAAGCCGCACGCTTGTGCGGTAGTTGGATGAAGGAAAATACTGGTTGTCGGCCGTTGAGTAATCATAGATGAGCACCGACAGGCCGAAATTCCCGTTTGTCTCGTCAACGCCGACGGGATCCTTGACGGTGAAGAGGTACTGGCCCGACGTAGTGAGGTTGGTGGAGTTTGTCGATGACACGATGCTCACTTTGCCCGTGTCGGTGCCGGTGATGCAGTCGCCGGCATTGTAGGCAACAGCGCTGCCGATGTTATTGTCCAGCCACTCAGTCTTGTAGGTGTCAGGGTCTGCCTGGCTTCCGGGATCGAAGGCCACGGGGACGTAGTAGAGATTGTAAGTGTCGGGTGCCGCCGAGGTATTCTTGTACACGTATGTGCCCGACTTGATCATTGCTTTCACCTTGCTGGTATCATAGGCGCCGCTGCTTATGTAGTTTTTTGACACGTCGTCCCATGTGAGTGCCGCTTTTTTAAGGGCTGAGCCCTGGTCGCTCTGATTCGTGGTGAAATCATATTGCGACTCGTTCGCCGTGGTCACCGTAGTCCCGTTCACCTTGGTCGCTTCTGTGCCCGCGCCTGCGCCACCCGTGTATGACGTCCCCTTGTCGGCGATCTGAAAGCAGTTCTTGTCGTTGGCAAGGGGGTTCGTGGGATCGCCTCCCGAGGTTATTTCTATGTTGCCGCAGGACCTGACGGCCGAGTTGCCGTATATCTCTGAGTTTACAAGGAATACCGAGTCGTTATCGACAAGGTTCACCTTGATGTCTCCCGCTGTGATGCTGCAGGCTTCGCCTATCGGCGAGCCGCTCATGGCGAGCATGGCCTCCACGTAGCGCCGCGCCTGGTTGCAGCGGCCTTCCACGATGATGTGGGCAGTTTTTTTAGGGACCTTCTTGAATGAATATATCGCTGAATCCTGGTGCCTCTTTGTGCTCAACGATTCTGAATCACCCATGAGGTTATTGAATGAGTAGAATGTCATGGGCGTGTTTACCGATGTGCCGTCGGTATAGATGTCGGCGCTTACCCCGTCGCAGAAGGCCACGTAGAACTCTCCGCCCGTATCGGTGAGCTTTCCGTGGATCAGGTTCTGGGTGCCGACCTTCTCAATGGTGAAATGGGAGAAACTGGGATCATAGGCGGTCTCACCACGGTAATCGGAATCCCTCGAGATGCAGTACTGCATGTAGGCCAGGCCGCACTCGGCGGCGTAATAGGCCTGCTCCCTGTCACTGTAAGTCGCCCCCAGGATCATGGTGTTGCGGCCTGTGACCATCAGCAGGGCCGCTATCATCACGATGAATGACAGCAGCAGCATAGTGGTGATGAGCACGATGCCTTTCTCTATTTTTCTCATGGCTCCCTCCTCCTGGAAATATTCTGGTCCACGCGATACGGCATATATGATGAAACAGGTGAACTACATTATAATTATAAACAATTCCCGCGTTTTTTTCCAGGGTCCTGAAAAATCTTCAGCGATGATTTCTTCATTGCCATGGGGGAATGTTGTTTCGCAGGGGAATTTCTGCTAAGATGGGAGTGTTTGATATCATTTTTTGTTGGGTGCCCATGCGGAAAAAATTTTTTGTCGAGATTGCAGGCCGCCTGAAAAGGGGAGACTTTCAATGGCTGCTGCGGAGGGCACGCCATGGCCTCTCGATTCCCTCTGAAGCCCTCACGAAAAAATGCGTTTCAGGGCCGATCCTGGCCAGCGTCGCCGTCACTTATCGCTGCAACGAGCGCTGCCTTTATTGCGAGCTTCCCTCCAGGGCGGGGCCTCCCGGCGACGAGGATACGGCCTCTATGAAGGATCTGCTGTCACAGCTTGCCAGGCTTGGGGTTTCAACGGTAAGCTTCACCGGCGGTGAGCCTCTCCTCCGTGAAGACATGGCCGAGCTGATCTCCTATGCCTCGGGCTTCAAGGTCTCCACGAACCTCACGACAAACGGGATAAAGCTTACCCCCGGGCTCTCGGAATCCCTCATCGCGGCGGGCCTCGATTCACTGAACATATCGCTTGACAGCGCGGACCCAGAGTATGTGAATACCGTGAGGAGCTCCCCGAAAGCCTTTGAAGGCGCGGTAACAGCTATTGAGACGATGGCAGCGGCAAAGAAAAAGCAATCCTCCTCGAGGCCCAACCTGTCGGTTTCAACAGTGCTCACCTCGAGGAACTGCGAGGATGTCACCGGCCTTATCCGGTTCATAAAGGAAAAAGGGGCCGATGCCATCTATTTTAACGTGATGGAAGTGGATTTCAACCTTTACAGGGAGAACCGCTCCAGGAATTACCTTGACGACAGGGAGAAACTCGGCGCAGCTCTTGCCCTTATAAGGGAGCTCAGGCTCAAAGATGCCTTCATAGATAACTCGCCCCGGTACCTTGCCCGTCTTGGGCAGTATGTGAGCGGCCCTTTTCCTGATGTCTCCTGTTTCGCAGGTTATCATTCAATGGTGATAGACTACCGGGGCGCCGTGTTCCCCTGCTTTTATTATTTCCAGAACAACAGGGCTCTTGCCACTCTGGCACGCGGCGAGGGCCTCCGGGAGTTCTGGCATGGCAGGGAGTATGAAAGAGTGAGAAGGGAGCTCCTCTCCTGCAGGGAATGTTTTTTCGGGTGCCAGATGGAGCTCAATGAGCTTTACCAGATGACCTTGCTGAGATGACAGGGTTTCTCACATTGAAAGACTGGGAGCGTAAGGCATGAAGAGAAGCATTGAGGGCGGAAGCGGCGCGCCATTGATTTTTTTCCCGGGGAAAATGATAATCCCCGCTCTTTCCGTGCTGGTCATTGTCACGTTTCTTGCTTTTTCTCCGGTGCTGAAATGCGGATTCATCAACTGGGACGATGATGCCTACGTGACCGGGAATCACATGATAAAGGACCTCTCGCCTCATAATGTCAGGCAGATATTCACTTCGACGCTCTATGGGATGTACACGCCCCTTGTGATGCTCTCCTTTGCGCTTGAGCACCATTTTTACAGACTCAATCCCTTCCCCTACCATGCCCACAACCTTCTGCTCCACATAGTGAACAGCCTTCTTGTCTTCTGGCTTGTCCGGCTCATCAGCGGGGACCCTCTCGCTTCTCTCGCGGCAGCGTTTCTTTTTGCCCTCTCGCCTCTCAGGGTGCAGTCTGTTGCCTGGGTGGTCGAGAGAAAAGGCCTTCTCTGCGCCTTCTTCTTTCTCTCTTCCTTTATCTGCTATTGTTATTACGGGAAGCGCCCAAGCCTGGCTCTGTACTTTGTTTCGCTTCTTCTTTATGCTTTCTCGCTTCTCTCAAAGCCCATAGGGAGCCTCCTCCCTTTTGCCCTGATCCTGTATGACTATTACATTCTTGAAAGACTCGACCGCAAAGCGCTCATGATGAAAGCTCCCTACCTTCTGGGCTTTCTTGCCGCAGGAGTTGCCGCGTGGATTCATGTGTATTTTGAGTCTCATCTTGCCGAGCTCTATCATATCTCATTCTTCAAGGGGATTTTCATAGCTGCCTATCTCTTCCTCATGTATGCCCTGAAAATCGTCATCCCCTTTGATCTCCAGGAGTTATATCCTCTTGAAGCCTCCTTTATTGAAAGCCCTCCCCTCGCGGTATGGCTCTCACCTCTTGTCATCGTCGTCATAGCGACCCTTCTGGCAAAACCGTTGAAAAGGCTCAGGAGCAGCTCTCCCGCCCTTTACCGTCATGGGCTTTTCGGTATACTGTTCTTTACGCTCTTCATTTTCCCCGTGCTCAGGCTGCTCCCCGCCGATGCCACTTCGCTGATAGGTCTCAGGCAGACCTATATCCCCTCCATAGGAATAGTGCTTATCCTTGGAGAGGCTTTTTCATGGTGCTGGAGGAGCGCAAAAAGGAGCGCAGGGAAGGCATTGTGCATGCTGCTTCTCGTCCTGCTGGCGGGCTATTACGGCCTCTCGAGTTATTGTCATTGCGCCGTGTGGAAGGACGGGCTCACCTTCTGGAACCATGTGCTTGAGAAGCATCCCCGTTACCTTATTGCCCTCAACGGGAGGGCAAATTTCTTCAAGGAAAGGGGCGAATACCTGAAAGCCCGAGAAGATCTCGAGAAAGCTTTCTCGATAAGTCCCTTCGACGGGATAACCCGCATCAATCTCGCCGGAGTCCTCATCGCTCTTGATGATTACCGCGCTGCAAAAGGCCACCTTGATTTCATGATCGCTTTCGAGCCCAAAAAATCCGTTCTGTACTACTACCGCGGCAATATTTACCAGAGAGAGAAGGATTACGGGAAAGCAGAGGAGATGTACCGGAAGGCCATTGCCATAGATTCAAGCTATATAGAGCCCTACATAAACCTGGGGAATATATATTTTGAGCAGGGAGCCCGTGAAAAGGCCATAGAGGAGTTCAACAGGGCGCTCTCCATCAACAGGAAGTCGTCTGAGGCCTATTATAACAGGGGGAATGCTCATTTCAGGGAGAAGAGGTACTCTGATGCTCTAGGGGACTATGACAAGGCCGTGGCTTTTCGGAAAAACTACTGGGATGCCTACCGCAACAGGGCTCTTGCCTCATTCATGATGAAGGACTACCAGGCATCAGGGCGGGATGTGAAACTGCTTCTGGAAGCCGGGCAGAAGGTGGACCCTCTTTTCCTGCTGCTCCTGGACAAGGCCCGAAGGGCTCCCTGAAACCATGGCAGTGAGCTTATGGCCCTTATGACGGAGTAACGCTCTTCGCTGTTTTGCTATCCATACCGAGTGCGGCAGCTGCGGGAAAACCGATAAGCATATTGAAAGACTTTTTCAGCATGTGATCCAGAAAGGCAAGGGCCACGGCGCTCTCGAGGGGGGTGCCAAGGAGGACAAGCATCCCGGAAAAGATGCTCTCGTGAACGCCGATTCCTCCCGGCACGGCAATAATTCCCTTGCCTGCGTTTGCCATGGCCATTGCCCCTGTGACGGCGAAAAAAGGCAGGGAGATTCCCAGAGCGATGGCCACGGCGTAAGCGGTGAGCCCCTCGAAAATCCATATCAGAAGAGAAAGGACCCCTGTAGAGCTCATGAGTTTTCCGTCAAATACCATGGCTTGAGAGGCTTTGTAGGCTTCATGAGTCTGCAGCGCTGCCATTTTCACTATGCGGTGGCCGAAGCTCTTTTCCGCCTGCATCAGCAAATCGCCTATCCGTTGCTTCCTGTCAAGAAGAAGTGTGACAATGGGAACTGCCGCAAGAGCGAGGCATACCAGCATGAGAGTCACAATCCATGAGGGCATGTCTTTTTCGGCAATCATGAAAAGAGAGGGGATAATGCAGATAATCACTGCCATTATATCTTGTATCCTCATCTGGAGCACCACGGCGGCGGCGCTTCCCAGGGAGAATCCCCTTGCGGCGAGGACGCCGGCCAGGGCAGCGTCGCCGAGCTTGGCCGGCAGAATGGAGTTGAGGGCATAGCTGGCGATATGCATCCTGAAAAGGTCCGCAGCGCGAATAGCCTCTCCCCTATGGGAGATGAACCTCGAGAGCCTCATGGTCCTGAGGAGCCAGACCACGCAATAGAGTGCGAGGGCTGCTGCTATCGCCGCTGGTGACAGGCGGGAGAGGGTCCTCAGGAAAGGCTGCACTCCTGCACTTGAGATGAGCATGACCAGGAGGATGCAGCCTGCGGCAAAGGCGCTTCCATGGAGCAGGCGGTTCCTGTGAAGTGCCTTCACGGTATCATGGGCAGTAATTGTTGGCCGGGATGATTTTCTGGTCCACCTGGATGGACATGGTGGAGGGGATGAGGCTTGACGCGAGATCGGACGTACCTATGGCTCCCGACTTTGCATACTCCAGGACCTTGAAGCATTTCAATGAAAAAGCAACCTGGGGGATTGATGCAGTGATTCCATATGATCGAGAGTTCTTCAAATCGTTGAATCCCGGGGCGAAATTGAGCACATTGCGGGCAACTACCGACACAGAGGGGCCGAGAGTGGTGTCCACGGCTTTTTCCGTGCCGGACGCCACGTCTTTTGCCGATTCTGTCTGCGTAAGGTAGGGGTCCACATCGCTGGAAGAGAGGTATGTCTTATTGGTAATATTTGCATCGGTGCCCCCTGTTCCTGTCCCGCTTACCGCCAGGAATTTCTTGATGAGAATCTTGTGGGGGCAATATTTTTCCGCTGCCGTATCGCCCTGGCAGTTGTCATTTGTCGGCGGCACGGCATAGTAAAGGATGAAGTAAGTCCACTGCATCCTGTTGGTATCCGTAGTTCCGTCAAATCCGACGAACTCGGGGTCGTAAAGCTCCACTGCCTGTGCCGTCTTGAAGGCCATCCAGGGCACTACGAAGGTTTTTCCGTTAATTGATTTTGAATATGAGCCTGAGCAGTTGAAGGTGGCCACGTCGGTGTTTCTCATGGTCTTGGAGAGGTCGAGGAGCGCCCGGCGGATGTCCTTCTCCGTGGACGAGCGGGACTCCACCTTCTTCCACGTCTGGGTGCCGAAGTTGATGATGCCCAGCAGGATCATGGTGAGAAAGCCGAAGATGAACGTGGCGATGAGAAGCTCTGCGAGGGTGGTGCCGCGCAGGAGCCGTCGGGTGTGTCTGGTATAGCTTTCCACAGCTTTGCTCCTTGTTTCCGTGCCGCCAAAAACCCTGGCGGCATCTATGGTGATGTATCCTGAGAGAGGCTCCCGTTTTCCGTTCTCTTTAAATTCTAGCAAAAAACCGGGCCCATGACAAGGTAGAAGCAAAAGTCCCTCTGTGGTATTTCACAGAGGGACGGAAAACTCCTTTCAATGCCCCGTTTCCCCCGGGCCTCTTGGCATAAGCATTATTTCCTGCATAGTTAAAAGCCTCGTCTATCGCGGGGAAAGATGAAGGTAAGGCCATAGGGCGCCCGGCCCCTGATGATGAGGTGGCCCTCGTGGAGGCACCGCAGGTGGTGGGCCATGCAGAGGGTGATTCTGTTTTGAAGTTTGTCACTTCCCCCGTGTGAGCGGAAGATGATATGATGGGAATGAAGGTTGCGCCGGCACTTGCAGCCGGGAGCCTGGCACTGGTAATTATCACGGGCCAGGGTGCGGTGGTGGATGTCCCGCTTCTCGGGGAGGTCCCAGGCGGAGAGGAAAGTGTCAAGAAGGGCCTCGATGAAGAGCGCGAGCTCCTGCCCGCCCTCGGCGGCTTCTTCGGACCTGCCGGCGGCCCAGAGTCTCACCGCGTGGTTCCAGAGGGGGACAAGATCTTTTTTGATGAAGAAGCGGATGATGGCGCCCCGGTCTGAGGGATTTGATCCGAAGGTTCCTTCTTTCGGGGTCTCTCCCGAGAGGATCGAGAGAATCTCAGGGAGATCGGGGTGCTCCCTGCCCTGGGTGACCTCCCAGATGACGGCTCCCCTGGAACTATGTCCCCCTTCCCCTGTTTTTTGCTGTGCGGAAATCTGGACGGTGGCATCCAAACCCATATCCCCACTGGGTTCCATGGCATTAGAGATTGCGGGGGAAACCCTCTTGACGGACCTTCCCGTGACGGCCACCTCGAAGGCCTCGGGATGGATGTCCCACTTTTTGTGGACCGCCCTCTTCGCGAAGCGGAGGAACCCTTCAACGGCAGCCATCAGGGTGGCAACCGGCACCTCCTGTGCATAGGAGAGCCATGCTCCCTGGACGCGGGTTCCCTCAATGAAGACCCTGGCGAGATGCCGCGCCTGCTCAGGGGAGAGCTTTCCCACCTGCACAAGGTCCAGCATATCGGGATATTCCAGATAACTCCTTTCTAATTTGATGAGAGAATACGCGGTGCTGCGGGACATCCCGAGGCGCTCCCTGGTGTAATGCCCCAGGGAGAGGAAGAGCATGTCCTTATAGAGACCGAAATTGTTGAGAGTCCGCAGGAGCCTCCCCTGGTAGAAGGAGAGGGAGTGCCGCAGGGAAGCCATCTTCCGGAGGCGGGAGACCGTCTCGAAGGGATCGGCGGGAGGATGCACCAGGGTCCCGTCAGGGGTGACGGTGGTATCGGCATCGGAGCAGTGACTCCCGGGAGCCTGAAACTCCGGGGGAAGCTCCACCGTGACAGGCTTCCAGGGCAGGAACTCCCAGAGGTGCGATATCTCTTCAAGATCCTTGTGGACCTGGCGGGCAAGCTCCTTGTCCCGCTCGCCGAAGGAGGCCTCGTCATCGAGGGAGCCGATGGCACCCGCCAGGGCGCCAAGGAGAAGGGCTTTCTTCTCGATGGCGGGATCGGTTCCGTTCTCCTTGGTGCCGGAAGCATCAAGGCTATTCCGAGAGTATGCCCCCTCGCCGTGGGTGACGCAGGCTCCCTGGGAGTCTTTCCCCTGCGAGCGGCAGAGAGAAGCTCCCGCGGCCTCCCGAGCCTCAGGCTTCCCTGTCCCGGAATCGGAATCCTCCGGTGCCTGTACTGTGGTGCCCTGCACCCCGATCCCAATGCTCGGCGCCGAAGCGGAGAATTCGGCGAGAAGAGCCTCCACGAAAGACTCCGAAGAGAGCTCCACCTCCTCCATCCTGCGGAACACTTCCAGCGCCCGGTCCCATTTTGCGGCAACAGAAAAAGGAGCCCGCACGCTCACTGCGAGGCTCCCTGCGTCCTCTTCGTCGTCATCGGCGGCAGCGAATGAATTGATGCCGCTTCCCTCGGCACCGGATTTGAAACACTTCACCTCCTCTTCAATTTGTCTTATGGTGCACTGCATGGCTTTTGAGAGCCACTCCGCCTCGGTTTCGGGCGTGACGGCCTGGAAGAGATACCGCAGCGCACTTTTGCGCAGAAGCCCCTTTTCAAGAGCCTCCCTGATGAGGGGGAGCTTCTGAAGGGCCTTCGTATACCGCATCAGCTCATGGCCGCTCCGGGAAGAGATCCCCAGCTCCTCGCGCACGAAGTCTGAAACCCGCACATAGCCGAGCTTCTCGAGCTTCCCGTTGAGAGAAAGAAGGGCTTCCCCTATGAGAATATCAAGCTTTGTGCCGGCGGAGGAGAGGCACCAGAGGTTCCAGTCCAGGACCTCCCCGGCGAGATCGCGGAAAATGTGGCGGCAGTTCGAGCGCGAGAGCACCTCGTCGGCGCCGTACGTCACCAGCGGAAAGCCGGGGATGGCATTGAAGACCTGCCCGCCCTCCATGACGGCCTCGTAGCCGGGATACTCGCGGATCATCGCTGGAGAAGCAAACCTGGCCTTGGTGGCCTGATCAGCCTCCCGGTGAGGGGCCTCCCTGAGGTGAGAGCCAGCCTTGATATTCACGATAATACTCCTTTCGTAAGTGATTTTATTTTGATGGAAACAAATGTATCTATAATTATTATAGGACAAATGAAGTGGAATGTCAAATAATGAAATATCGAAAAAACCTATGGTTATGGGATTTTAGAGCCATCACCACGCTGCCGGGGAGAGACGGAAAGGCCTGTTTTGCGATTTTTTCACCACGAGTCCCTGAAAGCCCCTCCAGTGAAGAGAAAAGGCGCATTGCTGAAGCGAAATGGGAGGGGTGTGGAAAGGGGCGGCGCAGAATGATTTTTTAAGAAATATTTCTGCCATGCGGGGTAGTTTTTTGAGCTGAGCGAAGAGATATTGAAAAGGGCAGCTCTCTCTATGATGCGGAGCTGGGTGGCTCAAGAGAGAGCAGCTCTTTTCGCCTCCAGCTCAGGGCGTTTAATGGAGCTCTGCAGCTTTTCCCCGCGCGGCTTTGTGTCTGGCACTTCTCTTTTCTTGATATGTGGCGCCTGAATGTGCCTGGCATTCCATGAGGAAATTATAAATTTTGTTCATATCAAAATCATGTTCTGAAGCAAGCTTCTCCCGTAATTGCCGGATCTCCTCAACAATGGGATCTTTCAGCATTCTATGCCTCTCCCTTCTTCTTGTATAAGATTTTCAGGTGTTACTATCAGGGGAGTATGATGTGACAGCGAATTGTTTGTTTTGACCAGTCTTCTTTGAAAGATTTCATTGGCAAGATGAGTGCAGTTCCAGGTGAGCAGATAGTCCATGGCAGAATGGACTGATATGGCAAGATGGAGGGCATCAATGAGTGCTTTCTTAGGGAATCCGAGTTCGGTCATATAAAGTACGGCGAGTTCCCTGACTTTTTCGTTGACGGCAATAAGAGGGATTCCTGCCAGATAGCTCATTCTTCTTGCGGCGGCGTCAATGTCGCCCATCTGTGCTTCCTGCAGAACAATCTCGGAGGTATAAAGCCGAAACCTGGAACTATGGTTTTCCCACCAGATGTGGGTAAGCTCCTGGTGGGCAAGCACGACAATGTCACGGCTCCGCCTCCCTGCGAGGTACCCTGCTATTGTGGTCTCCAGATAAACAGTGGGTTTCTTCATGCTTCAAGTTTAGCACATACTCATTTTTCCATCAATAGCAGGTAATCTTTTCCAGGCCGTTCGCAGGCCAATGCCAATAAGGCAGCGATTCTCAAGTTCCCTTCCTCCGCTGGAAGGCTCTTCATATGGGGATTCGGAAAATGCATTGGTGTGAAAACCGCTTTTTCTTTTCAGGATCCCGCTCATCCGCTCCGGCACCCTCTTTTTCCCCCGTGAGAAAAAAGGACTTCCCCTGTGAGCGGGGAAAAAGAGTGACACCTAACAAAAATCCCTGCAGGAAAACCGGCAATGTCCCAAGACGATCCGCTCAAAGCACCGGAGCAGAGTGAGGCTGAGCCCAGTGGCTCAGGTATAGCGGCCAGGCGGGCCTTCAACAAAAGGCTGCTCTTCGCCACCGTCATCACCACCGCCATTCTTCTATGCCTTCTCGAAGGGGCAGCCAGGCTCTGTTACCGCGATCAGGAGGTCTTTGTCCCCGATCCCTATCTGCTCTTCTCACCTCAAAAAAACCTGGTGAATTTCAAAATCAAGACTCCAAGGGCAACTTACTGGCTCTCCACCACCTCTGACGGCTTCAGGACATGGATCGGTGCCGGTCCCGTCACCGTTGCAAAGCCTCCCGGCACTTACAGGATCTTATGTCTTGGCGACTCGGTGACCTTCGGAAACATTGGCATCTCCGATAATGAGACCTACCCGTACTATCTTCAAAGGATTCTTTCAGCGAAAAATCTCACGAAGCCTGTGCAGGTGATCAATGGAGGGTGCATGGGGTATTCATCCCTCCAGGGCCTTGAGTTTTACCGGAGGACGGCGATGAAATACAGGCCCGACCTGCTGATAATCGCTTTCCTCAACAACGATATTCACCCTCAGATGGTCACTGACCGGGAGAGGCTCTCCTCGTCGGAAGCCGCGAAAATCCTCAAGACCTCTCTTCAGAAGAGCGCCTTTTACCGGATGCTCAGGGCCAGGCTCAGCGGCGAAGAGATCTTTGAATCCATGCGGGGAAAAAGCAATTTCACCTCCAGGGTTCCCTATGAGGAGTACCGTGAAAACATGGAGGAGTTTCTCTCGCTGGCCTCCAGTGAAGGAACTGAGGTCATCTTTCTCAACCTGCCGATCAACACATCAAGCATGAGGCCCGATGAAACGCACTACCGCGCCGCGGTCTATGATCTTGCCTTCTGCAATAATGCCGGCTATATTGACCTCGTTGACCTCTTCACCAATTACCAGAATTACCACCATAAATACCTGTTCTCTGACCTGATCCACCCCAACCCGGAGGGAAACGAGGTCATGGCCAGCCATATCGCAGGGTACCTGCAGGAGAAAGGCTACCTCACGAAGTAAGGAAACATGGACGCGGAGACTCACCTGTCTCATTCCCGGAATGGTATTCTCTCCCGGGGGGAGCGATACGAATAGAGAGAGGCTCACAGAAAAAACACCGGTGCCAGCCCTTCAGTGAGGCAGGAGAAATGCGGGAAAGCCTCTAAGGAGTATCTCATGGAAAAAACTCAGGTCTTCAAGGCTCTCTCCTGCATGCGTGTCAGGGAGGGCGGACTCGGCAGTGAGCCTGCCAGGAGCGGTCTCTGGGCCGGGGCTCCCCCGGCAGAGCTCTCGTATTACGACGGCAGTACCCTTCCCGCAGGAATAGAAACCTCGGTGCGCTGCCTGTGGGACACTGAGTTCCTTTATGTGCTCTTCAGGGGGATGTACGAGGAGCTCCGCCTGGCGCCTCCCGGCACCCCCCGGGACCCCGCTACAGGGAAAACCCCGCTGCTCTGGCAGCTCTCCGATGTCTTTGAGGTCTTTGCGGGCCCCCGTGCAAGGGATCTCAGGATTTACAGGGAATTCCAGGCGTCCCCTGACGGCCGCTTCATCGATGTTGCCCTTGATGCCAGCGGCGAGCGCAGGATTGCCGATTTTTCGTGGCATTCAGGAGTTCAGGTCCACTCTTCTGTCCACGGGGAGGAATCACTCTGGGAGTCTCTTTTCATCATTCCGTGGGAGGCCTTTTCTTCAAGTCCTCTCAAGGAGCGCCGGTGGCAGGGAAATTTCTACAGGGTGTCAGGGTGTCCCGAAAATGCCGCCTATTGCGCCTGGTCTTCCGTGGGGAAGATTGACTTTCATCAGCCGGGATTTTTCGGCGACCTTCTCTTTGACGGCGACTGACGTCTATTCCGCCCCCTCGAATGCCGGCTGCAGCTCTGTTTCCCCGCAATAGCATATATATGACTCATAGAGGCCGTTCAGCTCGTCCTCCAGCTTTTCCCGCTCCATCTTCAGATCGTTCACCTTTTCATTCATCTTGGCCATCTTCTCTTCCATCTTCTCTATCTCGAGGTTCTTTATCTGGTATAATTCCTTGAGGCGGAAGTAAGAGAGCTCCATCTTGTTTTTCACAAGCTCTGCAGTGAGGTTGTTAAGGGTTTTCTTTGCGCCTGTATTTTTATCCATGGGGGGCTCCTTTCAAAATGCAAAGCGGTAATAAGGATACATTCATTCTCGTCAAACGGGATTCTTCCTTCTCTCCGGCGATGGCCCCCCGGGGGCATGAGTGTTCCTCTCCTGCCCGGCTATTTCATGAAGGGCTTCAGCTTCTCCATCAGCATGGGCTCCTGGGTAAATCCCACAAGGCGGTCAACTTCCTTGCCCCCCTTGAAGATGAGAAGGCTGGGAATCCCCTGGATGTTGAAATCAGAGGCGATCTTGCCGTTCTCGTCGGTGTTGAGCTTTACCACTTTGACGGATCCTTCCAGTTTTTTTGAGACTCCGTCGATGACAGGCGCCATCATCCTGCAGGGACCGCACCAGGGCGCCCAGAAGTCCACCAGCACCGCCGTGGGGGCCTCGAGAACCTCAGTCTGGAAATTCTGATCGGTTACTTCCATCACGCTGCTCATTGTAGTTCCTCCTTTGCTGTTATTTATTGTTTTCAATGAATTTCATAAGCTTTCTTACCCTCTCATCGACTACCTTATAGCATATCTGCGTTCCCTTTCTCTCGCCCCTGATGATGCCGCAGGACTTGAGGACCGCCAGGTGCTGTGATATGGTAGCCTGGGGTATCTTGAGGCACTCCACGATATGCATGACATTGCACTCGTTCTTGGTGAGGCCTTCCACTATGGTAAGCCTCGTGGGGTGGCCCAGGGCTTTGAACAGTTCCGCCATATCGCTCTGTTTTTCTTTCATAATATCACCACATTCATATATTACAATATTAAAATAAAGATGTCAAGAGGGCAGCCATTTTTATCTGCCGGGCCTGGGGACAGATACAGAAGGCCCATGAGAGCTGGAGGAATTCCAGGAGCCGGAGGTTCCATAGCGGGCGCCCTGTATGAGCTGCTGGTTCTGTGCCTGTATCTGCTGCTGCATCCGCTCGTTATAACTGTTGATGACGGCCTGGTTTCTCGCCTGGGTCTCCCTCAGCCTGGCGTTGTACGCCTCAATAACGCTGCGGTTCTGTTCGCTTATGGCCTGTGAATATGATGAGCTTCCGTACCCTGAATAGGTTCCGGAAGGGTAGTAAGAGGGGATTGACAGGGAGCCCTGGGAGGGGGACACATAAAGGGATGATGAAGGGTACCTGCTGTACGAAGGCGATGAGTAAGAGGAGGACGGGTAAGTGGAATAGGAGGCGCGGGATGATGAGGATCGCACGGCCGCAGGAGGCTTTATCTGCGAGGAGACTGTTTTAAAGGAAGCCCTGTAAGAGCTGTTCGCAGGGTTGAGGCTCAGCGCCTGGGTGTAGAAGTTGGCTGCCTGCGAGGGGTTGCCGAGGATACGGGCACAGTCCCCCTGAAGGGCGTACATTGCAGCCTTCTCATTCGACGGCCCTCCGGTCCTCTCAAGAGCGTTAACAGCTTTTTCAGCAAGATCCATTGCGCCCAGGTGGTTTCCCCTGCTCTTCTCGGCGCGGGCCTGGCTCTCGAGGGCCCTCACCGATGAGAGCCGCTTTTCGTCCTCACGCTTTTTGAGCTCCGCCAGCTTCACGCGGTAAAGCGAGTTTCCGGGATTCATCCCGGCAAGGAGGGTATACTGCACCTTTGCATTCTCATAGTCTTTGAGAGCCTCGTAAACCTTCGCGAGAAACTCGCGTCCCATGAGTATCTTTTCCCGGGAGGCTTTCGCCTCTATCCAGCATGTGACGGCCGTCTCTCCGTAAGTGGCGGCCTTGCGGTAATCCTTTCTTTTCCAGCAGTCCTTTGCCATGGTGAAGTATGTCTCTGCTGAATGGGCTTCAGGTTGAGGCTTCTGAAGGTCCCCTCCCTCTTTCCCGTTCTTTTTTGCAGGGGCCTTTGTGCCTTCCGTCAGGCTGCGGGCCATTTTTTCCAGCGTGCCGTCCAGCTCACGCAGCAGGTCTCCAGGGGAAAAATGCCGCAGTGAAGGTTTTTTCTCGCTGACGAGATATTTCCTTGCTTTGAAAGAGTCGAGCGTTGACGCCACAAACAGCATCATGGCGCACATCACGAAGAGCAGCAAGGTATCACGCCCGGATTTCATAGCTTTATTATAGCAGAAAAGGGGACAGACTCCAACAGCCTGTCCCCATAAGTTCACAATTCTTTAAGATGCCATGCATTGAATGGAGGCGCACCTTGTGTTACACTATATTAGGATGATACCGTCAACAGGAATGGCAGGTCAGAATTATGGACAGCATACAGCCTCTCGCTCAAGGGATCAATGAGTACCGGAAACTGGCGGCGCCCCAGGCACAGGAAGCTCAGGCGGCTCCTGCGGCTGATACCATAGAGCTTTCCGGAGCGGCACCCAGGGAAGGGGAGAAAGGGACTTCATCTCTCTCTGATACGATAAAAAAGCTTCCCAAGATAGATCTTCACCGCCACCTCGAGGGCTCCCTGAGGCCTGAGACTATCATCAGGATGGCCGGCAAGTACGGAATAAGCCTTCCCGCCACGACGGCCGACACCCTCAAGCCTTACGTGTGCATCACCGAAAAGGACAAGACGCTGGGGGATTTTCTGTCCAAGTTCTCTCCCATCAGCGAGCTTTTTGTCAATACCGACGCAATCAGGGAAATAAGCACCGAATGCGTGCGGGATGCAAAGAATGAGAATATCAGGGCGATGGAGCTCCGCTTCTCTCCCATGTCCATGGCAAGGAAAGGGAAGCTTGACCTGAAGAAGGTGATGGATGCCGTCATTCAGGGGGTCCGCCAGGGTGAAAAAGAGACCGGCATCATGGTGAGCCTCACGGTAATCATTCCCCGCCACAAGGGCGCCGAGACAGGCAAAATGCTTGAAGACCTTGCCGAGGAGTACCTTAAGAGCGGGTCCGTAGCCGCCTGCGAGGGTGAGCCCCCGCAGGCATCCGGGGGGTATGGGAGAGTGAATGCTCTTGATCTTGCCTGTGATGAGGCCCAGTATCCTCCCGATCCTTACGTGCCGGTCTTTATCGAGTCCGAAAACGATGGCCTCCACAGGACCATCCATGCAGGAGAGGCCCGCGGCGCGGACAGCGTTCGCACCGCCGTCGAGGAGTGCCATGCCGAGAGAATAGGCCACGGGGTGAGGGCCTTTGAAGATCCCGCCCTTGTGCAGGATCTCATAAAGAAGGGAATCGTGCTGGAGATGTGCCCTACCAGCAACGTGCAGACCGGCGCCGTTCTGTCGCTTGAAAGCCATCCCCTGAAAAAATTCCATGACGGGGGGGGCAAGGCTACCATAAACACCGATGATCCAGGCGTGTGCGACACCGATCTCAACAAGGAATACGAGAAGGCTCTCACCAGGATGGGCTGCACGATGGAAGACCTGAAATCGATGATCCTTGTGGCGGCAGATGCCATATTTCTCCCGCCTCCTCTCAAGGCTGCCCTGAAGGAGTCAATAAAGGCGGAGCTTCAGGCGTTGAACGGGAAGCGCTCCTGAAATCTGTTCCTCAGAGGATTCTCTCTGCGCAGAGCAAATATAATAGTGGTACGCTCATTGCACTATTCTGTTCTGCCGAGGTCACCATAATGGCTCCTGAAGAGATATCCAGAGGGAAAAAGGACTTGGATCCTGAGTCCGATATCGGCTCGGTCATCAATAAAATCCTTCCCGACGGGCAGGTTTTTTCTTTTACCCTTGGCGACATCAGCGGAGACCAGGAAGTGGACCGCGACGATCTTGAAATCCTACAGCATGTGGTAAGCAATTCTCCTGTGGGCCAGTTCATAATGGAAAAAATGTCCATGGCGGACCTCATGGCCTGTGATCTGAATGGAGACGGCGTAGTGGATCACAAGGATTTCGTCATCCTCTGCAACCATGTGGTGACGAACCTCAATAACCAGGCGCGGACCGACGAGCTCACCGGCCTGGACAACCGCCGAGCCCTCAAGGAGAAAACCAGCCTGAAAATTGTCGCCTCCCGGCAGTTTGATATTCCCCTCTGCTGCATGGCCGCTGACATAGATTTTTTCAAGCAGTTCAATGACCTCCATGGCCATGATTACGGCGACAAGGTCCTCTGTTTCATCGGCGAGGCCCTCAGGAAAAGCACAAGGTCCTCTGATGTGGTGTGCCGCTCCGGGGGAGAGGAATTCATAGTCATCCTGGAAAATGCCACCATAGAGGGAGCCGTCAAAGTGGCGGAAAAGATCAGGCGTTACCTGAAAGAGCACGCCGTGGAGCATGGAGGGCACAGGGAGCACGTGACGCTGAGCTTCGGCATCACTGCCTTTGAAGAGCAGATTCCTTTCCAGAGGTTAATCAAGCAGGCCGATGTGGCCCTCTACCAGGCAAAGCAGAAAGGCAGAGACCGCATCTGTATCTATGAGCCGGCAGGCAGAACAGAGGCTCATTCCTGAACGCCGTTGCAGGTGTCTGCCCCTGCGGCAGCCAATCACTCCATGATGAGGAACAGGATATGCCGTCAATGAAGAAAAACAGGACACCCCTTAAGGGCATAGTTGATGCATCTCAGTTTTTTATATTTCAGCGCCATTTCTTCAACATCACGGGGTTAAGCCTCACCGTGACAGACAGCGCGGGGAAAGTCATAAGAAAGATACCTCATCCCGAAGACAGCGCATACCTCCATATCGTGGGGAGCAGGGTTTTTTCGAAGCTCCTGGGCTCCCAGGTGATAGAGAAGTTTGCCATGACGCCGGACTACCGGCCCCAGGAAGTCATTATGGGGATGAGGTTTCTCGTCGTGCCCATAGTCTTTTTCGGCCTCCCGGAAGGATTTCTCCTCGCAGGGCCTTATAAATCCGATACTCTCACTGAAGATAACAAGTCTGAGCTGGCGGCAGCATTCAAGCTCCATAGCAACACCGTCGAGGCCTTTACAGATAAGGTGCCTCTGCTTTCCCCGGCTTCATTGAAGCTTGCCGGCGAGGTGCTCCTTTTTCTTGAGGAGTCCTTGAAGCTCATCGAGGAGCCTGGTGTCACGACCCTCAAGATTCACAGGAAGGCCTCCCTTCTCGATGATTATATCTCATCGGCCAGCGGGGAAATCGATATTGACCAGTCCCTCAACATCATACTGATGCAGTTTCTTGAGCTTTTCTCTGCCGAAGTGGGGTCTATTCTTCTCAATGACCTTCATAACGAGGAGAAAGTGATAAGCATTACCTGCGCTGCCGGCCAGGCGGTGAAAAAGGGCACCCTTACAAGGAAAGAATGCGATTTTCTCAGGAACATTATCAAGACAGGCACACCGGGAATACTCTCTGCCGGCGATATCACCTCTCCCCATTTCGATTACATAAAGAAGGCGGGATGCATTACCGTCCTCTGCGTCCCCCTCGCCGTGGAGCATCATTTTGTCGGCGTGATCCTTGTGGCAGCAAGAGAGCTGTGGAACTTTTCGGCCCGGGACCTGAAATTTCTCTCAATCTCTGCGAAAACCGTGGCGATAGCCGTAAACAGCGCCTATCATCATGCAAGCTTTGCTAGGAAGGTGCAGGAGCTTGCCACGATTCAGTCGATAGAATCGGCCCTCTGTTCAACGCTTGACCTGGAAAAGGTCCTCAGCGAAGTGCTCAAGAAGTCAACAAAGCTTCTCGGCGCAAAGAAGGGTTCAATCATGCTGATTGACGACTCGGGGGAGTACCTGAAGATTGCCCATGCCCACGGCCTCTCCAGGGAGATCATAGAAAACACCAGGATTAAGCTGGGCGATGGTATCTCGGGAAAGGTGGCCCTCGAGGCGCAGCCCAGAAACCTTCCCCAGGGGGTGAGGACCAAAGATTCAAAGAGCGGGGAGAGCAAGGACATACCCGCGGCACTCTCGGTACCCATCATAATCAAGGGGAAGGTCATCGGTGTTCTCAACGTAAGCGACAGGATCGAGGGCGACAACTTCAATGCCGAGGACCTCGGGCTTCTCACCCTCTTTGCCTCGGTGGCGGCCATTGCAATTGATAATGCAAAGCTTCATACGGACCTTCATGACATGTTCTCGAGCTCCATCAGGGCTCTCATCAACGCCATTGATGCAAGGGATCCCTACACAAGGGGCCACTCGGAGCGGGTATGCCACTATGCCGTGAAAATCGGGGAGAGCCTGGGGCTCGAGAAGGAGTTCGTGCAGCTCCTGGAGTACTCGGCTATCCTTCACGACATCGGGAAAATCAACATAAGCGACAATATTCTCCTGAAAGAGGGGAAGCTTACGCCTCCCGAGTGGGCAAAAATGAAGCAGCACCCTGTGATTGCCACGAGAATAATTGATCCCGTGAAGTCCTTCAGGATCGCCATGCCCATCATAGAGCACCATCATGAGCGCTACGAGGGAACGGGGTACCCTGAAAAGCTCATCGGCGAGGACATCCCGCTGGCCTCAAGAATAATCGCCGTTGCCGATTCATTCGATGCCATGACCTCCACAAGGCCTTACCGCAGGTCTATGTCAAGGGAGGCCGCGGTGCAGGAGATCATCACGAACTCGGGATCGCAGTTTGACCCCAAGGTGGTGGAGGCTTTTCTGGAGCTTCTCGCCAGGGGGGATCTTGATGAAATATATAATGCCGGCCTTCAGGGAGCCAGCTCCGCAGAAGACGGTCAGGAGTAAGCAGTTCAGTTGCGGTCATCACCTATTCTCCAGGGCATTCACTCACCTCCTTTCTTGATCGGCCTTATTTCCCCGCCTTTTTTCCTGAGAGCCACCCGAGCCACGAGATCCCTTTCTTTTCCTGGAGCCCGGCCTTCAGCTTTTCGCACTCTGCCCGCAGCTCGCTCCTGGATTCTTTCAGCTCACCGATGGATCTCTTAAGCAGCGCAATCTGCAGGTCCCTGTTCCGTTTCGCTTTCCGCTCTTTCTGAAGGGACTCTTCCAGGGAAATTATTCGGTCCAGAAGCTCCTTACTGCTTGAAGCCGCTTCATGCCCGCCTGTCTCCCCCGGATCGGCAGGAGCAGGCTTTGAAAGATCATCGGGCTCATCAAAGACTATGATGAAGTCTTCTTCCTTGGAGGGGCTCTCACTCATTGGGTCACTTTCCTCAGTAATTGCATAAATAAAGAAATCACGGACCAGGATTTTTCCTAGCCGTGATTCCCGCTCTTTAATGTTTCGACGGCCCTGTGGCAATTCCTTCCTTAATGCTTTTGAGTACCGGGAACGCCTTTTTCTCAGTGCTCAAGGGTCTGGTAGAGCTCCTCGTAAGCGGCAAAATGATCATCGACAAGTTTTTTCTGGAGCGCATAGTCCTCGGAGAGTTTCTTTACCTTCTGGGGATCGGAGATGTTGTGAGGATCTGCCAGGGCTTCCTCTATCCTCTTCAGGCTCTTTTCAATGCCGCAGATTGTCTCTTCGAGCTCCTGGAGCTTTTTACCGGTGCTCTTCTCGGCGGGTCCATGGCGGGCTTTCTTCGGCCGCACCAGTTTCGCTTTCTCAGGCAGGGGCTCTCTTCCCGCCGATCCTTCGCTTTTTTTCATGAAGTAATAGCTGTAGTTGCCAGGATAATCCGCCATGACACCCTTTTCAATCTCGATTACCCTGGCGCATACCTGGTCTATGAAATACCGGTCATGGGAAACGACGATTATAGTGCCCTCGTATGCTTCAAGGGCCTCCGCGAGAGCCTCGCGCGAATCTATATCCAGGTGGTTTGTCGGCTCGTCAAGGAGGAGGACATTTGATGAGGAAGCCACGATCTGCGCCAGGGCGAGGCGGGCCTTCTCGCCGCCCGAGAGGACTTCCACCCTTTTGAAAACATCGTCACCCCTGAAAAGAAAGTTGCCCAGAAGGGTCCTCAGGGCCTGGAGGGACATCCCTGGCGGCGCCGAGTCCTGGAGCTCTTCAAGCACGGTATGCTCGGAGCGGAGGCTGAGCTGGTGATTCTGGCGGTAATACCTGACAGTGGAGCTTTGATGAACTCTCAGTTTTCCTGAGAAATGGAGGTCGTCTCCCGAGAGCAAGGAGAGGAGCGTCGTTTTTCCCGCCCCGTTCTCTCCCACAATCGCCAGGCGCTCGCCGCTGCGGATCTCGATTTCCCCCCTGAGAGGGACCGAGAGGGAGCCATAGTGCTTCTCCAGGTCCTTCAGCCTGAACACCGTCGTCATCTGGGTGTCTTCGTATTCAAAAGCCAGGTTTATCGAAGGGAGATCCCTTGAGGGGGCTTCCACCTTTTCCATTTTCTCAACCATTTTTTCACGGCTTTTCACCCTTGATGCAAGCCGTGCCTTATAACGGAATCTCTCAATGAAGCGCATGTCCCTTTCCAGCTTTTTCTGCTGGAGGTGATAAGCCTTTTCCTGGAGCTCTCTTGTTTTATTTCTTTCCCTGACGAAGAGGTCATAGTTGCCCCTGTAGGTGGTCAATGAGCCCCGCTCTATGTGGAGCGTGGCGGTGGTGACCCTGTTCAGAAAGTAGCGGTCATGGGAGACAATGACCACGGCACCCGGGTACTCCCTGAGGTAGTCCTCGAGCCACCGGGTGGCGGCAAGGTCAAGATGGTTCGTGGGCTCATCGAGAAGGAGAAGGTCCACTTCCCTCAGGAGAAGCTTCGCAAGCTCCATCCTCATCTGCCAGCCCCCGCTGAACTCCGAGACATAGCGCCCCTTATCCCTGAGGGAGAATCCCAGCCCCTGGATTATGCAGTCGATTTTCCATTCAAGGTCGTGGCCGCTCCCTCTCTCGTACTCTTCCTGCAGGCCTGCATAGCATCCCAGAAGCTCCTCCATGCGCTCCACGTTATCAGCCTCTGCAATCATCTCCTCCTCAAGGGCTCTCAGTTTTCTCTCCAGGTGCACAAGGTGGGGGAGGGCTCTTCTCATCTCGTCGTGGAGCGTGTGGTAGGGCTTTACGGTGACCTCCTGGGAGAGGAGGGCAGTCTGGCAGGGCGCGGAGAAAATTACGGAGCCTTTGTCCGGTGGGGTCTCGCCCGTGATGATCCTGAGGAGAGTGGTCTTGCCGCTCCCGTTTACCCCGATTAGGCCTGTTTTTTCCCGGGGAGCGATGTGGAGATGGACGTCTTTCAGTACAGTCGCAGCTCCAAAGGACTTTTCAACGGCATGAAGGTGAAGCATCTTTCAACAGGTACCTTGGGGATAATGGCTCTCACGCGACAAGATAGGCCTCCAGAATCTCGCATGCCACCGCCCTGCTCACGACGGTCACCGGCAGGAGTCCCTGGGCGGAGCGGGTGAGGGCTTCAACGGCGGTGACATTCCGCGACTCCACGTTGTAAAATGCGGCGCTTCTCTTGAAGATCACCGTATAGGTATGGAGCTCCTTATTCTGCTTTATCTTCTTGACTACATCGGTAAAGGTGACGGTCTCTTTCTCTGTCATCTCTCTCACCGCGGGCCCGGGGGCTTTTCCGAAGGATGGTGGGCATAATAATCTTTCTTTATTTTTTCAAGGCTTTTCAGGTAGTCAATGTTGGTCTTTTTTGCCTCGGCGAGGTACTTGTGAAAGGTCTTCTGGGAGAACTGCTCCTCCGAGGGATAGTGGCTTTCCATGGGAGGGTCGTACACATCGGCAAAGGTGAGGTCGTATTTCATGGGGAAATCGGCGCTCCACAGGGATTTGATCCACTCGTCGGCCTTCATGGGCCTGTCGGCATTCACCGAGCGGTCTATGACGTAACCGTCAACTTTTCCTGTCTCCTCATCCTGGGCAAACACGAGGACTCCCACATGGTACCACCATTCTCCCCTGGTGAACTTGTTCTCTGCCCTGAAACGGTAATCGGGGAAGGGATTGAAGGGATCGCTCGAGGCCTGGTCATCGACCATCACGTAGAGCTTGGCGCAGTTGAGTCCATTGCTCACGAACTCGTTCGCGGCCTCATGGGCCCTCGCGTAACAGCCGTCGGGGAGGTACTCCCAGGGAATGGTATCGTTAGCGGCAATTCTCTTGAAGTGGTCCTGGAGCTCTGCGACGGTGGGGATCCACCCGTCGAGCTTTTCAATGTCCCAGTCATTCTGGACCTTCGCCAGGGAGCCGAGGTCCCTGCCGAGCTTCTTCTCGAAGCGCTCTATATCGTCGGCCACTATCGCCGGGCCGCCGATGCCGGTGTGCTGCTCCTCTATGAGCGTGATGCACTTCGGGGCTCTTGAGGTGTGCTTTATTTTCTCCGTGCCGGGCGCTTTCCCTGTAAACTGCGCTTTTAAAGCTGCCCGGCGGCGCCTTGAAGGCTTCGCGGAAGCTCTTGCAGAGATTCCCGGCCTTACGCCCTCTTTCTCAATGAGGGAGGGAATGTCGGATGTGTCAACAGGCGCTGGAACGGCGTCATTCTCCCTTGCGACTCCTTTTGTGACGGCTTTATGATCTCTTGCAGGCTCGCCAGGTGAAATGCTCTTTATCACGGTATCGCTCCTTCTCAAAGCCTCAAGCGGCTGTTCATACAGATCCCGTTCTTGTCAGAAGCATTGTATCACAAAATCAGGGGAATGACAATGAGAGGGGGCGGTGCGTGAAAATTTAACATGAATGTAACAAAAAATTAATATGGCGGTAACGATACGGTAAAAAGATTAACATAAAATATACATAGAGGCCCTTTACTGGAAGATGCTTTTTGCACGGTCTGAAAGAAGTCTTTCGTAGAGGCCTTCGGGGATGGGGAGACTGACAGGGGAGAAGAGATAGTGACAGGATCATTGTCTTCTGCTGATGATTCCATAAGGCAGATCCACGACCAGCATAACCGTTATTTCAACGGCGAGACAGCGGCCACCAGGAACACGGTGGCGAAGCCTGTCTCTGCCGAAGAGCTCCCTCCCCAGGTAATTGACCGCGACATTACGCAGTTCTCCCAGGAAGCCATAGATATGCGCCGCACCAGGCGCGCTCCCCAGCTTGAGGCTGGTGCCGTCCCCGAGATACGCGATGATCCCCAGGATTCGGTCTCCACGGGCCTCGATAACCGCCAGCAGGACAGGTACACCGGGAGCGGCCGGGCGGGAGCCGAAAAAGAGGGAAGCGCTGAAGATGCCCATCTTGCCGCATTCAGGAGAACCTGGCAGCCCGGCGGGGATCCCTCGGAATCTGGCGTCAATGATACCGGCACCCCTTCAGGTCCTGAGGATTCGCAGCAAGGCCCTTCCCAGGACAATACTGCCAATAATTCGGCCCTCTCGCTGCTCGACAGCCTCCTCTCAAGGATGAAATCCCCCGATTCAAAGGAAAGCAAGCCCGGCGCGAACTCGGCGGCGTCACAATATCTTACAGGCAGCAAGGGAGCTCCCGATGCCGACTGGGTGAAGCGCCGCATCTCCTCCCTGGACGAGACGGGGAAGGGATGGTCATCAGTTGCCATGATGAGCATATTCGGGGAGCGCTGACAGGAAGGGGCACAGGTTTTTTTCTCCTGGCAGAGAATCCTTTCTGGTATATCTTACCAGGGAGTGACCAGGTGCCGAGATACTGCACGCTTTGCCAGCGGGAGAACCCTGACAGCGCTGATCATTGCCTCTTCTGCGACGCCCTCCTTTACAAGGATGCCTCTCACAAGGCATCGATAAGAGGAGCCCTTCCGGCAAAAGTGGACGGGATCCTTCCCTCCAGGAAGGACAGGTCCTCCCGGGGCAGCGGTGTTCCCATGCCGCCGCCATCAGGGGCACCCCAGAAGCCGTCTCAAAGCGCACCCCAAAAGCCGTC
>JAVHLM010000001.1:383930-460979 GCA_031082125.1 Candidatus Eremiobacterota bacterium | reverse complement strand
TCAAAGCGCACCCCAGAAGCCGTCTCAAAGCGCACCCCAGAAGCCGTCTCAAAGCGCACCCCAGAAGCCGTCTCAAAGCACATCCCAGAAGCCGTCTCAAAGCACATCCCAGGCACCACGGCAGGGGAAGCATACCCCTCACCCTTCCCCCGTGGGGCCTACGCCCCTCACCACGAAAATTCCCGCTGCAGCGCCCCAGACGCCCCCCCAGGCACCTCCTCCTGCTCCCGCAGCACAGGGCGGCGGCACTCCCCGGACAGGCGCGGCTCCCGCTGGCCCGGCGCTCCTTGAGGGACGCTATGAAGTCCTCGATGTCATCAAGTCGGGCGCCATGGGATGCGTATACCGGGCACGTGACACGAGACTCGGCACCATCGTGGCCATCAAGCAGCTGCTGCCAATTTTTGGCAGCGCCGATGAGGTGGCATACGGTGAGGAGCGCTTCAGGGAGGAGGCGCGCCTTCTCTCGCAGCTCCATCACAGCGGCCTTCCCAAGGTGATTGATTATTTTTCAATCCATGATCCCTCACGCTTCGCCGGCGCTCATCACCTTGTGATGACCTACGTGGACGGGGCGGACCTGGAGACCGTCATGGCGTCCGGAAATAAGAATTCTCTCGAGGTCGAAGAGGTTCTTGACCATACCTGCCAGATTCTGGAGATCCTCATCTATCTCCATTCCCAGGCGCCGCCCGTGATATACCGGGACTTGAAGCCATCCAATATAATGGTGGCGGGCGGCAGGGTGTACCTGGTCGATTTCGGCATCGCCCGCGTCTTCATGCCGGCCAGGAAGGGCACTGCCATAGGCACCTCGGGCTACGCCGCGCCGGAGCAGTACAAGGGCGCCGCCGAGCCCCGGAGTGACCTGTACGGTCTTGGCGCCGTGATGCATTATCTTCTCACGGGCAGCGATCCCCAGGATATGGGCAGTACCATCTTTTCCTTCGAGGCTCCCCGGAAAAGCAACCCGAAAGTGCCTGGCTGGCTCAACAAGCTTGTGCTCTCCCTGCTTGAGATGTCGCCCGACAAGAGGCCCCCGTCTGCAGAGAAGGTGCTGGAGATGATTCAGGCAAAGCAGAGGCTCTCCGGCATCGCCAGGAAGATTATTGACATCTCGAGGATCAAGATTACCTGACAGGAGCTCCACCCATGGCCATGGCGCTTTTCCGATTTTACGAGGAGCTCAACGATTTTCTCCCGCCCGAAAAGAGAAAGACCTGGTTTTCTTACTCCTTTACCGGCAGCCCCTCTGTCAAGGATGCCATAGAGTCCCTCGGGGTGCCCCACACGGAGGTGGACCTCATCGTGGCAAACGGGGGGTCGGTGGATTTCGGCTACCGTATCTGCGATAACGACAGGATCTCAGTGTACCCGGTCTTTGAGTCCCTCGACATCTCCCCTGTCGCGGTGCTCAGGGCAAAGCCTCTCCGCGAGCCTCGCTTCGTGCTGGACGTGCACCTGGGGAAACTGGCGAAATACCTCCGCCTGCTGGGCTTTGACACCCTCTACGAAAACGATTACTCCGACGAGGCCATTGCAGGCATTGCCTCGCAGGATCCCGGGCGTATAGTGCTCACGATGGACAGGGGCCTTCTGAAGCGGAAGGTCATTACCCATGGCTACTGTGTCCGCTCCAGGAAGTGGAATGAGCAGGTCCGCGAGGTCCTCGCGCGCTTTGATCTCTATAGCCAGGTGAAGCCCTTTTCCCTCTGCCTCTCCTGCAACGGGAAGATCGAGCACCAGGCCGATCCGCCTCCCGGCGAGATTCCCCCGGCGGTGAAAAGGCAGTGTACCGAGTTCAGCCGCTGCAGCCGGTGCGGGAAGCTGTACTGGAAAGGCTCCCACTACGACCGCATGGAGGCTTTGATAGGGGAGTTCACCGCGAGGCCGGAATCGTGAGGCCAGGGGACATTCTCCTCTTCAGCAAACGATTGATTTTGTCTCTATGGGTGTACCGGAACACAGGCAAAATCTGTTTGCCGGGAGAATTCCCCTGGACTCTCGATACACCGCAGCGCTATCCCATGGCCTCTCCATCCGGTTCCTCTTGACAGGGCCTCTCATGTGAAGTAAGATAGGTGAAATGTTCCCTGAGACGGGGGGCATTTCACCTCACCAGAACCAAAGGAGCTATCATAATGAAAACCGTAGTGCTTGCTTACAGCGGCGGGCTTGACACCTCGTGCATCCTCAAGTGGCTCACCGAGAAAGGCTTTGACGTCATCGCCTACATCGCCGATGTGGGCCAGAAGGACGACTTTGAGGCGGCGCGCGCCAAGGCCCTTGAGATAGGGGCGAGAAAAGTCTATGTGGAGGATCTCCGCAGGGAGCTGGTCACCGATTTCATTTTTCCCGCTTTTGCCGCAAACGCCCTCTATGAAGGGCGCTATCTTCTCGGCACATCCATCGCCCGCCCCCTCATCGCAAAAAGGCAGATAGAGATCGCCCGAGAGGAGGGGGCAGAGTATGTTTCCCATGGCGCCACAGGCAAGGGAAATGACCAGGTGCGCTTTGAGCTCTCCTACTACGCCCTCAACCCCCTCATCAAGGTCATCGCCCCCTGGAAGGACGGCGAGTTCCTCGCGCAGTTCAAGGGGAGGACCGACCTGATCAACTATGCAAAGGAAAAAGGCATTTCCCTCACGGTGACCCATGAGAAGCCTTACAGCATGGATGAGAACCTTCTCCATATCAGCTACGAGTCAGGAGTCCTCGAGGATCCTTCTCACGAGCCCGACGCCTCCATGTTCAGGTTCACGAAAAGCCCCGCCGATGCCCCCGACCGTGAGACCGCCATAGAAATCCATTTCAAGGACGGCATCCCCGTGAAGGTAAAAAACAGAAACGACGGCACCGAGAAGACCGATCCCCTCGAGCTCTTCATTTACCTCAATGAGCTGGGCAGTGAAAACGGCATAGGCAGAATAGACATCGTGGAGAACCGTTTTGTCGGCATCAAGTCGAGGGGGGTCTATGAGACGCCCGGCGGCACGATTCTCAGGGCCGCCCACATGGACATCGAGGGCATCGCGATGGACCGCGAGGTGATGCGCATAAGGGACATGCTCACCCCCAAGTTCAGCGAGATCGTCTACTACGGCTTCTGGTTCAGCCCCGAGATGGATTTTCTTATGGCAGCCATGAAGAAGAGCCAGGAAGTCATTGACGGCGTCGTCTACCTCAAGCTTTACAAGGGAAATGTCACCGTGACGGGGAGAGAATCCCCCAGCTCGCTCTATGACAAGGACCTCTCCAGCATGAATCTCGAGGGCGGCTTCAACCAGGCAGATTCCGAGGGTTTCATAAGGATCAACGCTGTCCGCCTGATGGCCCACAATGCCATCGTGGGAAGGAAGGAACGGAAGAGATGAAGCTCTGGGACAAGGGAACGCCCCTTCACTCCCTCGTTGAAAGCTTTACCGTCGGCGATGACTATCTGCTGGACAGGGAGCTTCTTCCCTATGACTGCCGCGCCACGGCAAGCCATGCGCGGGCGCTCGAGAAGACGGGCATATTGACCCGCGGTGAAGTGGAGAAGATAGACGCTGCCCTGCAGGATGCCCAGGGCATTGAGATCCTCAGGGAGCACGAAGACTGCCACACAGCCCTGGAAGAATTCCTTACCGCCAGGCTCGGCGACCTGGGAAAGAAGATCCATGCGGGCCGCTCCAGGAATGACCAGGTCATGGCCGCCCTCACGCTCTGGACAAGGGAGCACCTGCTGCGCACCGGGGGTGAGCTTTTGAGCCTCTGTGACGGCCTCAACGAGTTTGCCCGCCGCAACGAGCTCTCCATGCCGGGCTATACCCACATGCAGAGGGCGATGCCCTCGTCGGTCCCCCTTCTCTTCGGCTCCTACCTTGAATCTCTTCTTGAAGATCTGGAGCTCCTCCACGGGGCCTTCCGCGTCATCAACAGGAATCCCCTTGGAAGTGCCGCGGGATACGGGACCTCCCTGGGCCTGGACAGGGAGCTCACGGCTGAAGAGCTTGCTTTCGAAGGGGTGAGGAACTGCATCCTCGTGCAGGCAAGGCCCAGGCTCATGGCAGTCGCCCTCATGCCCCTCACCTTTATCATGAAGACCCTTGAGCGGATGGCCTCTGATCTTCTGCTCTTCACCATGGAGGAGTTCGGGTTTTTCAGCCTTCCTGACGGCCTCACGACAGGCTCAAGCATCATGCCGCAGAAAAAGAACTACGATATCCTTGAGCTGGTGAGGGCGAGGTCGGCACTGGTTCATGGATATGCCCATGAAGTGGACATGCTGGGGATTCGGCTCACCAGCGGCTATCACCGCGATTTCCAGCTCACCAAGAGGCCTGTGCTGGAAGCTTTCGCTGAAACCATGAACTGCCTTGCAATGATGCGCCTTATAGTCTCAGAGCTGTCGGCCGATCCCGATGCGATGAGGAAAGCCCTCACTCCCGAGCTCTTTGCCGCTGACAGGGCCTGCGAGCTTGTCAAACAGGGAGTGCCTTTCAGGGAAGCTTACCGTTCCGTCGCCGCAGGACTCGATGAGCTCTCCGTGCCCGGCAGCATAATTCCAGAAAGGTGCCACCTTCAGTTCCGCGACTACCGTGGAGAGATCGATCGGTACCGGAAGCTCCACGAAGCGCTGGGCGAAGGGAAGAAAAGCCCGTCGCGCTAATCCCCCTGAGAGGCCCGGGCGGCCTTTTTCCCTTTCTGCATGTGCTTTATCACCAGAAAGAGCACGATGAAAACGAGCATGGCCGCCACTATCCCGTCGAGATGGAAGCGGTGGGAGATTTCCCATATCTGTGACTCGTACGTGGCAAACTTGTAGCCCACGTAGAGCAGGAAACTGTTCCAGATGGTGGCGCCCACCAGGGTGTAGGCGGCAAAGGGAAGAATGGGCATCTTCCCCAGCCCTGCGGGAATCGAGATGAGGTGGCGCACCACAGGAATGAACCTCCCGATGAAGATTGTGGCGAACCCGTGGCGCCTGAACCATTTTTCCGTCCATTCGAGGTGCTCATTATCAAGGAGCAGGTATTTCCCCACCCTGAGGACCAGGGGTCTCCCGCCGTAGTAGCCCATGTAATAGGAGATAAGGGATCCCACGATTGAGCCCATGGAAGTGGCAAGGATGGCAAAACCCGCATTGAAGGCCCCCTTTTTTACCAGTATTCCCACGGGCGGCATCACGGCCTCGCTGGGGATGGGGGCGATCATTGACTCCAGGGCCATCAGAAAACCGGCACCCCAGTAGCCTCCGCTATGGATCACCCCAGTGCACCACTCCACTATTTTTTGTGCAACCATCTCTGTTCCTTTCTATGCTGTGACTTTTGCCGCGACTGGCCCTTCATGAGCCTGCTTTTACACGCAGGCCATTCCCTCGAGGGACTCAATATAATGCTGGGCCGAAAAGGCTGCTATGGCCCCTTCACCACAGGCTGTTATTATCTGCCTGAGGGTTTTGTGGCGCACGTCGCCGCAGGCGAACACGCCGTCCCGTGACGTTCTCATCTCCTCGTCGGTGACCACGTAGCCCCTTTCGTCCAGGGCGAGGTAATCTCTGATATAACAGCTCACCGGTTCGAGCCCGATGAAGACAAAAACACCGTCCAAGGGGATAATGGTCTCTTTCCCCGAAGTGACATCTGCCACGACAGCCCGCTCCACGATCTTCTCTCCTTCAATCGCCCTGAGGATCGTGTTGAAATGAACCGTCACTTTCTCTTTTTCATTGAGAAGCTTGTCGGAAAGTGCCTTTACGGCCCTGAACCGGTCTCTTCTGTGGATGATGTCGATATGGGAACAGAATTTTGTAAGGAAGAGCGCTTCCTGGACGGCCGTGTCGCCTCCTCCCACGACAAGGACCTTTTTCCCTTTGTAGAGTGCCCCGTCGCAGGTTGCGCACTGGGAGACCCCTCTGCCGTAAAACTGGTCCTCTCCGGGCACGCCCAGCTTTCTGTAAGAGGCGCCCGTGGCGATGATGACGGCCGGTGCGCGGTAGGACCCTCCCTCGGTCTTGATGAGGTGAAGGGTTCCATCGGCCTTTTCAAAACCTGTCACGGTATCGGTCACTATGGTGACGCCGAATTTTTCGGCCTGCTTCTGCATGACCTCGGTGAGATCCCAGCCTCCTATGCCTTCAGGGAATCCGGGGTAGTTTTCCACTAAGTCAGTAAGGGCCATCTGCCCTCCGGGGTATTTTTTTTCAAGCACGAGAGCGCGCAGCCCCGCCCTTGCAGCATAAAGGGCGGCAGTGAGACCGGCAGGTCCCGCGCCCGCTATTATCACCTCATACTCATCGTTCATGAATACCCTCCATTTAATTCACTTTCATAACCTGCGATCCGAGAACTCTTTGCCATAAGGAACAATATTCCTTCCTGTGCGGCCACCTGCCCCGGGGCCACCGGGAAAAGGAGCTTCACATGATAAGGTTTGCCAGGAAAAAACGGAAGAGAGGATTTTGCCATTCCCTTTCGAATAATGAAAAAGAAGAGCCGGAGTGGGAGAAAGTTCCAGAAAAGGAAGGCACCTGCAATGGAATGGACAAGGAGAATCCTGAATTTCATCTTCTGGGTCGCAGTGACCATTGGAAGCATATGGCTTCTTATCATGTTCCTTGGAGGGGGCTTCCCTTTCACGCTCAGCACCACCGATGCCGATATCAGGTTTGATGTCTCCAAGATGGGATGGCAGTCCCTGCTGTCCGATAACGGCCTCATGACCATCACCCGTGAAAAGAATATGGCGAAAGTAGGATGGGGCTGCTTGCAGTTTGATTACAAGTTCAACAGGAAGCGCCCTCCGGGGTTCTATACCACCAATTACGGATTCGAGAGCCTCATCAGCCTCAAGTTCTGGATGAAGGCCCGGAATCCCTGTACGGTGGGAGTGCGCCTCAAGGACAAACAGGAGGAGTATGAGTTTCTCGTGCCTCTCCAGGTGGGGACCAAGTGGCACCAGTACATTCTTTCGGCGCAGCATTTCAGGGATGCGGCCAATTACAGGGGAAAGCTTGATGCAAACCGGTTCGGGGGCTACATTGAGTTCAGGGACATGACGGCAAGGCCGCCGTCAAAGACCAATACCCTGTGGATTGATCAGATTGAGATCAGGCGGTAGGCCGAAAGGCCCTCCTGGCAGGCCCGCCACTCTTGAGAAGAGGTAAGAAAAAAGATGTTCATCGCCATAAGCGGCCCCATAGGGGTGGGGAAATCCACGGTCACCAGGATTTTTTCCCAGATAGCCGGTTTTGAGCCCCATTTTGAGACGGTAGAAGGCCATCCCTACCTGGAGGGCCTCTACAGGGAGCCGCGCCAGTATGCCTTCAGGACCCAGGCATACTTCATGTGGGACCGGTTTGAAAAGCACATGGCCTCGGTAAAGAAGGGTGTCAACATCATAGCCGACCGCTCGATTTACGAGGATGCCATTTTTGCCGGAGTGCTCCATTCCCTCGGCCATATGGACGATGATGAGTACCTCGTGACCTACCTTCCTCATTTCAAGCTTCTCACCAGCATCCTTCCCGCTCCCGATCTTATGATTTATCTGCAGGCCGATATCGACACCCTCATGTTCCGGATAAGCAAGCGGGCCAGGGAGATGGAGAAGGGCATACAGAGATCCTACATGGAGCTTCTCCTCGAGGGATATGAGCGGTGGATCGCAGAGTATCCCCACAAAAAGCTCATTGTTGAGACCGATGATCTGGATCTCACCTGTGATCTGAACCCTGACTGGCTCTACCTTGTGAAGGCCATCTCCAAGAAGGTCGTCAATGATGACATCCCTGAAGATGCGATAAGCCTCACGAGGATAAAAAGCCAGTACCCCGTGATACAGAACAGCAATGACCGCGTAATGGTGGAAAGAGAGCTCTTCAAGACCGCCGTCACCACCTGAGCCCTTTCACGGAACTGCCTGCAGAGAGAGGTCGGCATGTCTTTTTCTATTCTTCACAAAAGTCAAGCGAAGGAGGAGAGCACGATGAGAATTTCATTGTTCCACAAGGCATGGATGGTGCTGCTTTTTCTGAGCCTTGCAGCACCCCTTTCAGCGGCCCCGGAGGCCTTTTCCCTGCCCGGCTGTCTCTCCGACAGCGGCGTGAAGAAAGTGGTCTTTATAATTGCCCAGAAAGACTTCAGGGACGAGGAATACAAGATACCCTCGGACATGCTCAAGGCGAAGGGAGCGCAGGTGAAGGTGGCGAGCGCTGCAAGAGGCGAGGCATCCGGAATGCTGGGCCTTCGGGTGAATGCCGATCTCGCCCTCAAGGAGGTCACTCCGAATGATTATGATGCCGTGGTGTTTGTCGGGGGGCCGGGGGCGCAGGTCTTCTTCAATGACAGGGAGGCTCACAGGATCGCCAGGGAAACGGCTTCCAAGGGGAAGGTCCTTGCGGCCATATGCCTTGCCCCCTCTATTCTCGCAAGGGCAGGGGTTCTCAAGGGAAAGAAAGCCACGGTATTTGAATCGGAATCGGCCACGCTCACCGGTGCAGGCGCCCGCTATACTTCATCGCAGGTGGTGCAGGACGGCCTGGTGATAACAGCCGACGGCCCGGAAGGGGCAAAGAAGTTTGGAGAACTTATTGTCAAGGCGCTCTACTGAGAGGGCAGAGAGCCTGCAGGGCTCTCTTTACTGGATGACAGGCTCCTCGCAGAGCCAGGAGATTGTGGAGAGAACAGTGAGAATAAGGGACAGAAAAATGCTTCCGGTGAATATGTTGAGCAGTATGTGCATCAAGGACCTCCTCTGAGTGTTGATTTCGGCTTTGCAGGAAAACACAGGGATAATCGCGAGGTCTCTTGCGGTAGAAAACTCAGTCAATCCGGTGAAAAGGGATCTTCACCCCGGGGCGTGATTCAAGCTGGGCTCTTTTTACTTCTCCCCGGAAGGGATAATTCCTCCTTATGCGGAGATTTTTTTATGAGTTGTGCTTTGGCCGAGTTTCCGTTATAATAAGGTTATCTATTCTCTGGATCTCAAGGAGCAGGCATGTTCTGGCGAATTGTGGATTTTGTGAAGGGCAGGCAGGAGAAGCAGGAGAAGCAGAAATCGCAGGAGCTCTTTTCTCTTGAGTTCTGCAAGATCTCGGCCATTGTCCCGCCGGATATTGAAGCCCTGGTCCAGCATATAACCCGCACCGACATTATTTTCAAGACAAGGGCGGAGTTTAAGGAGGGCGAGGTGACGCCCCTCAGAATTATCTACCACCCCATTGAAGCCAAGGGCGGGGAAGAAGTATTCGCCACGCCGGTGAAAATCTCGAAAAAAGGGCAGCTTGCCGCGCAGAGATTCCTTTACCAGGCATCCTATGAAGGCACCGAGAACGCCGGGCTCAAAAAGTTTTTCAAATATCTCAAGTCCATAGAAAGCGCCCAGATCAGCACCCTCGTTGATTACCACGACAGGAGGAGGCATTACCGCCTCAACAGGGTGCTCCCCGTGGTGTCAAAGCACCTCAAGGGATTCAAGGCCCTCACGAGGGACATCAGCTCGACGGGCCTGAGAATTGCCTGTGACAGCGGCACTTCGGTAAAAAAAGGCGATATCATAAGCATCAGGCTGGAGCTTGATGATTACGGCACGGAGCCTCTCCAGCTCAACGCCGAGATCTGCTGGGTTGCCGACTCGGATCCCGACAGGATGCAGCTTGGACTCAGGTTTATCAACCTCACTGAAGATGAGATGGGTGTTCTTTCCTGCTATCTGGAAGCGATAAGGAAGTCCTCCCGCTGAGGTGCGCCTGAAACACAAAAGTCACTGATGGGTGGAGAGATCCACCGCAGTACCCATGCCACTATTATTCTGAAAGGAGACAAAGCACCATATGAAGCCAGTATGTCTGATAATCAGGGACGGGTGGGGAGTGAACCCCCACCGCGATCCCGAGGAGGAGGGAGACGCCACCAGGCTTGCAAGAACACCAGTGATGGAGCGAGTCCTGAAGGAATGCCCCACCTCCATGCTCAAGTGCAGCGGCCTGGATGTGGGACTTGCCCCCGGGTTCCAGGGAAACTCCGAGGTGGGCCACCTGAACCTTGGCTCGGGACGCGTCGTTGATGAGATGATGGTGAGAATTGACAAGGCCATAGAGAACGGGAATTTCTTCAAGAACGGGACCTTTCTCAAATGCATAGACCACTGCCTGAGCAGGGACTCGACGCTTCATCTGATGGGCCTTCTCCAGGACCAGGGAGTCCATGCCATGAACACCCACCTCTATGCCCTTCTGAAGCTTGTCAAGGAGAAGGGCCTTCAGAAAGTGATGATCCATATCTTCTCAGACGGGAGGGACACGCCGCCCACGAGCGCAGGCAGGTTCATCGCAGAGCTCAGGGAGAAGATGAAAGAACTGGGCGTTGGTACTATTGGAAGCCTTCATGGCCGTTATTATGGCATGGATCGCGACAAGCGGTGGGACAGGGTGGAAAAGTCCTATAACTGCCTCGTCAAGGCCGAGGGCCACCGCGCCCCGGACATAGAAAGCGCCCTCAAGGCCGCCTACGACAGAGGGGAGACTGATGAGTTCATCGTGCCCATCGTCGTCGGTGATTTCCAGGGCATCAGGGACGGAGACGCTTTTATTCATTTCAACTACCGCCTCGACAGGGGCCGCGAGCTCACCCACGCCTTTACCGATGAGGAATTCACCTTTTTCCCGAGGCAGAAGGTAGCCATCCTCTACGGCGCTTTCGCCAGGTACTATGATGACGGCAATTTCCTGGTGGCCTTCAGCGAGGCGGACCTCAGGAAGATCTTCGGCGAGGTCATCTCTGAGGCGGGCCTCAGGCAGCTTCGCATCGCCGAGACGGAGAAATATGCCCATGTGACCTTTTTCTTCAATGGCCAGAACGAGCATCCCTTCCCCGGCGAGGACCGCATCCTGGTGCCCTCGCCCAAGGTGGCCACCTATGATCTCCAGCCCGAGATGAGCGCCCTTGAGGTGACAGAGAAGCTTCTGGCGGCAATTGACGCCTATGATGTCGTGGTGCTTAATTTCGCCAACGGGGACATGGTGGGCCATACAGGCGTGCTCCCCGCCGGCATAAAAGCCGTCGAGACTGTTGACACGCTCCTCGGGAGGGTCCTGGAGAAAGTAAGGGCTCTTGGGGGATGCGCCCTGGTGACCTCAGACCATGGAAACTGCGAAAAAATGAGGGACAATGGCCAGCCAATGACGGCCCACACGATTTTTGACGTGACATGCTCCCTCGTGAATGCTCCCGGCTTCCGGCTCAGGGACGGCAGGCTCTCCGACGTGGCGCCGACCCTTCTGGAGCTGCTTGGCATCCCCCAGCCTTCAGAAATGACCGGGGAGTCCCTCCTCAAGAGGTAGGTTCTGTTGTTTCCTGCCGCATTTTTCTCTGTCGCGGATGTTAACAATTGTAACAAAGTGTTAACATCCGCCCTCTTCTCAGGGGGGGGCACTTTTGCTATGATAACAGTAGAATATCGTGCAGGAATGGCACTTCGTACTTCTCGACGAATCCACGTTGCAGTACCTGCCAGAAGGAGAGGAGGTCGCGACTGAAGAGCAGCAGCAGGTTATTAAGGAAATGACCCGCAAGGGAAGTATTGAAAAGAAGGAGGTCAGTGAAAGATGTCAGTAGAGCCAGTATCAGAGTCATCTGAAGCATCAGAAGCCCCCGAGGTGGAAGAGCCCCCGGAACCGGAGACCCAGGAAGCCCCGGATACCAAGGAAACAGAGCCGGACGCGAAAACCAATGAGACTGACAGTGTAGACAAGAGCGACGAGACTGACGAGGCCAAGGACGCCGACAAGACCGACGAGACCAAGGACGGTGAAAAGACCGACGACAAGAAGACCGAAGATAAGAAGGACGGCGAGAAGACCGAGGACAAGAAGGATGACAAGAAGACCGAGGAAGAGAAGAAGAAGGACGACGAGATCAAGAAGCTTCAGGAAGAGATAGCCAAGCTCAAGGAGCAGCTCGGAAAGCTGGGCGAGAAGAAGGATGATAAGAAGGCCGAGCAGGGCAAGGGCAGCGGCGGCGGCGGCGGTGAAAAGAGCGGCGGCGGCGGCAGCCCCCAGGGCGGCGGCGGAATGCCCATGGGCGGCGCAGGCCAGGCTGCCCCGATGCAGCCCGGCATGGGCGGCGCAACGCCTGACCAGGTGCTCCAGGATGACTGCAACAAGGTGAACCAGGAGAAGGCCGCGGCCGGGATGGCAGGACCGCAGCCCCAGCTTAACCAGCAGGGACCCCTTGCGCAGCAGGGCGCCCAGATGGGCGGCGCGCAGGGCCTCCAGGGCGCCACGTCACTGCAGGGAATGCCCGCCCCGATGAACGTGAACTCCATGGTGAGCGGCCAGGGCATAGGCGCCGGCGATCCGAACGCGATGGGCGGCCAGTCTGTAGGGGCAGGAAACAGTATGCAGTCGGTGCAGAAGCTTACCACTGACTACCAGAACTTCAAGCAGCAGGGAGCACAGCTCCAGCCGCAGACAGAGCAGCTCGTGCAGCAGACTCTCTCCGGCGTGGGAGTGCAGATGCCGGGGATGGGCCAGCAGCAGGGCCAGCAGGGCCAGGGTACTGATCAGACGGTGAACATGATGAACCAGATGATGAACCAGTACTCAAACCTCACGGGACAGCCGTACCAGAACACCTAGAATCATTGTGGCGGGGGGGAAAAGCTCCCCCCCGCCTGAGCCTAATTTAACCAAAAAGAGGAGGATAAGGAATATGTCAGTAGAGCCAGTATCAGAATCATCTGAAGCATCAGAAGCCCCCGAGGTGGAAGAGCCCCCGGAACCGGAGACCCAGGAAGCCCCGGATACCAAGGAAGCAGAGCCGGACGCGAAAACCAACGAGACTGACAGCGTAGACAAGAGCGACGAGACCGACGAAGCCAAGGACGCCGACAAGACCGACGACGAGAAGAAGACCGAGGACAAGAAGGACGGCGAGAAAACCGAGGACAAGAAGGACGACAAGAAGACCGAGGAAGACAAGAAGAAGGACGATGAGATCAAGAAGCTCAAGGACGAGATAGACAAGCTCAAGGAGCAGCTTGCAAAGCTGGGCGAGAAGAAGGATGACAAGAAGGCCGAGAAGGGTGGCGGCGAGAAAGGCGGCGGAGGCGGTGGCCAGAAAGCCGGCGGCGCCGGCGGACCACAGCAGGCCGGCATGCCTCAGCAGGGCATGGATCCTAACCAGGTGCTCCAGGCTGATTGCCAGAAAGTGCAGCAGGAGCAGGCCGGGGCGGCCATGGGCGCGCAGATGGGTGCGGGCGGCGCCACCAATCCGATGATGGGTGCGGGCGGCGCACAGATGGGCCAGGGCGGTGCCGGCGGTGCCGCGCCTGTAGGAGGCGTCCAGACCCCCGGCGGCATGGCAAACGGCACCGGCATGACAGCCGGCATGCCCCAGCAGGGCCAGGGCATGGGCGGTGTAGGAGCCGGCGGCTCATCACCCTCGGTGCAGCAGCTGATGAACGACTACCAGGGCTTCAAGCAGGCAGGTGCGCAGCTCCAACCGCAGACAGAGCAGCTCGTGCAGCAGACCCTTCAGGGGGCGGGCATCAACCTGAACCAGAACCAGAACCAGGGCCAGGGTAATGACCAGACGGTGAATCAGATGAACAATATGATGAACCAGTATTCCAACCTCACGGGCCAGCCTTACCAGAACACTTAGGAACAGCCGAAGAGAGGGGGCTGGAGTTCCAGCCCCCTCTTTATTCTTTTCAAGGAGGTGTGTCATTTACTCGCTTGATCTGCTTGAAGAGAAAGATATCCCCTTTATGATCTCGTTCATCGAGGAGCGCCCTTCTCAGGCAGCCCTGTGGCTTGTTCCCCTGCTGGAACAATGGAGCCGGGTGTCTTCCGGTGTGAAAAAACAATGGATTTTTTTTCGTATAGCCTCCCCGGCCGGCCTTTCCGCGCTTGTGATCCTTGATCAGAAGGACCATTACGTGATAATGCTTGGAGATTTCGGCCCCCTCATCCCACAGGTCTTTCGTGTGGTGAAGGATGCCCGCCCTGAGATCATCATTGCTGAGCCCGGAGTATTCTCCCTCATCGTGGAGCACTTTCCCGGCGAATGGTGCTATGTGCGGGTAAACCTGATTTACCGCCTCGATCCTGGCGGCCTGCTCATAGCTCCTGACGGGCGCTCGAGGGAAGCCACTGAAGAAGATTTGCCGGTTCTTGAGAAGTGGAACGAGGAGTTTCTGAAGGAAGACAGCTTCTGGGTAAACCTCTCCATTGATTATCGGGACCAGGTGAGAAAGGGCAAAGTGCATGTCTATGAAAAGGAGGGTAAAATTGTCTCTTGCATGCGCATTCCCTATATAGGGAAGAGAATTGTCAAGTTTTCCGCTACGTATACCCCCCCTGAGCACCGCAGAAAAGGCTATGCTTCCCAGCTCAATGCCAATGTGGGTGCTTTTTACCTTCTCCAGGGAAAGTCCATGATAAGCGATCCTCTTGAGTCCAATCAAGCGAGGATTGCTACGCTCAATAAACTCGGTTTCAAAGAGGTCGGCCGGCAGGTTTCCCTTTTGCCAGACTGGAATACCTTCATGACGCCTTAGATATACTTGCCGGTAATGGACTGATGAGCTTCAAGCGCTCCCTCGGTTTTGCAGAGTTCCTGTGCCTGGGCATCAACTGCGTCGTGGGCACCGGTATTTTCCTCATCCCTGCGCTCGTCTATAAGAACCTTGGACCCTCGGGCATCGTCGCCTACCTGGTGTGCGGCACCCTCTGCATGTTCATTGGCCTCTGTTTCTGCGAGATGTCGGGCCGCTTCGAAAAAACAGGGGGAGCCGCCCTTTATGCCGGGGAGACCCTTGGCCCCCTCATGGGATTCCTCGTGGGGTGGCAGATGTGGCTCTCATCCCTCGTGGGATGGGCTTCCGTGGCCAGGGGCTTTTATTTTTACTGGAGGGCCCTTGTGCCCCCCCTCTTTCCCCATGACGATATTGCGCTCCTTGTCATCATTATCGCAGGCCTCAGCGCTTTGAATTACCGTGGAGTCAAGATGGGGAGTAGAGTGTCCGATTTTTTCGCCCTCTCAAAGCTTGTCCCCCTCCTGCTGTTCCTGGCGGCGGGCCTCTTTTGCATGAAGAGCCAGAATTTTGTCCCCTTCTTCAGGGGAGCTCTGCCGGAATGGGGTGCCGCCCTTGTGGTGGTCTTTTACGCCTTTACAGGCTTCGAGGAGATATCCCTTCCCGCTGCCGAAGGGAAGGATCCCCGGAAGGACGTGCCAAGAGCCCTTCTCTTCGTCCTGGGCGGGGCTTCAATTATCTATATGCTCGTGCAGACTGTCACGACGGGAGTATTCCAGGGGCTTGCATCTTCTGAGAAGCCTCTCTCCGATGCGGCATTTCAGTGCATGGGCCGCCCGGGCGAGGTTTTCGTAGCCCTGGGAGCCCTCCTGTCCATAGGCGGTATAAACTCCGCCATTGCCCTCACGGGCCCCCGTGCTCTTTACACCCTGGCGGCGTCGGGCTTTCTTCCCCGGTGGCTTACGGTTCTTCACCGCAGCCACGGCACTCCCGGGAGGGCTATAGTGGTAAACAGCGTGCTCACTTTTGCCCTTGCTGCCACGGGAACCTTTGAGGTGCTCCTGAAGCTGAGTGTTCTTGCAGCGCTCTGGCAGCACCTTCCCACATGCATCGCCGTCCTGGTGGCCAGGAAAAAATTTGCTGAACCGTCGGCATTTACCATCCCCGGGGGGCCTGTGGTGCCTTTATGCGCGGTCCTTATCTGCATTGTGCTTGTCTCCCAGGTGGAGCCCCTCAATATTCTCTGGAGCATAGTGGGATTAGCGGCGGGGCTGCCTCTTTACCTCTACTTTTCCCGTGTCTCGTAGAAGAACTTCAGGTACCGGGCCAGCAGCTTCCGGAGTTTTTTCCGCGAGGTGAGCTCGTCAATGCCCCCCTGCTCAAAGATGAACCGTGAGCCTGTCACCTCGGGATCGAGAGCGGTGCCGGCAACCTGTGCTACCCGGGGGCCTTCAAAGGCCATGAGGGCATTCTCCTCGCCGATGTTGATGGTGCCCTGGGTGGCGAAGCTTGCAATGGCAGACCCCGTGCAGGGATGGGCAATCACGGAAAGGCACGGGAGGCCGGCCTCCTTGAGGAGCGTGAGGGCCATGATCGTCTTTGCCATCTGCATCAATGACACTGTGCCTTCATGCATGCGGGCCCCTCCGGAAGAGCAAAGGGAAATGAAGGGGAGCTTTTTCACAATGCAGAACTGCACGGCCCGGCAGAATTTTTCGCCGAGGGCCGATCCCATTGATCCGCCGAGGAAGCTGAAATTGGAGAGGGCAATGACGCAGCGGTGCCTGTTTATCTTGGCGACTCCCGTCGTGAGGGCTTCTGAGCATCCCGATTTTATCTCGGCATTCTCGAGCATCCGGAGGTATTCATCGCTCAGATCTTCCCTGTTCAGAAGCTCACGGACGGTGATTTTGCTGTTGAACTCCGTGAAGCTGTTGTGATCGCAGAGAAGCTCAATCCACTCGTCGGAGGAGAGAGCCTCACCCTTGCCGCAGAAGGGGCAGGATTTGTGGTTCTCAAGGTAGGCGTCAAGGGGGATGTATTTCCCGCACCCCCTGAAGTCGTTTTTTTCACAGAGAATGTGGGGTTTTGAGAGGTCGATGTTCCTGCTCTCCAGGTAGGCAAGCTCAATGACGTCGCTCACGTTGGTGGCCTCTATGACTTTTGCCCTGGCCTTTCCCTTCATCGCCGGCGCCCGGTCATGAGAGGACCTCTGGAAAAAATCCACTACTGACGAGATAAGCCCGTGCTTCCTGTATACCCCGAGGCTCAGCACCCTTTTTCTTCTTTTCTCAAGGAGCTTGTCCATTTCGGTTCTGGTGACTTCCCCCAGGGCTCTGGCAACGGCCATGCGGATGACTCTCACATATTTTTCATGGTGTGACGGCTCCTCGGGCTCCTTGATGACCTCGTCAATGATGCCGAAATGAGACATGTCCCTGCTCGTGGGGCGCAGGAGCTCAATGGAATCGTCGAGCCTGGAGCTGTCGCGGAATATGAGGGAGCCGCAGGTTTCCGGGGCAATGACATAAAACATGGCATGCTCCATCATGAGCCTCCTGTCGGTGACCTGGAGCGCCAGGGCCCCGCTGCTTCCGCCTTCCCCCAGGATAAGCGATATCGTAGGGGTCCTCACGCTGCAGAATTTTGAGATGCAGTCCGATATGGCCCAGGACAGGAGGTTTTTTGCCGATTCCAGGCCGGGATCGGCACCGGGGGTATCGATAAAGGTGATGACGGGCAGCATGTTGTCCTCGGCATAGCCGAGGAGCTCAAGGGCCTGGCGGTAGCCCTCGGGCTTCATCATGCCGGAATTGACCTTGTGGGCGGAAGATGGGTCGCTGCCCCTGGGCTTCTCCTGGCCCATGAAGATGACTTCCTTCTTGTTGATTATGCCCCTTCCGCAGATAAGGGCGTCATCCTTTGCCCTGAAATAAGTTATCTTTGTGAAAAGGTGTTTGATGAGGTCTGAGCTCCTTATCCTGTCGGGGCTTTTTGTCATCCTGCTGAATATCTCCCTGGGAGCGGGCCTGCTTTTCATGGAATCACCTTTTTCCTGTTCAGTGAAACGTGGCTGATGGAGTAGATGGTGCCTGGGGTCAGCACTTAATAATTACCATGGTGGTTTGAAAATATCCTGCAAGGTTTCCGGAAGCCGCGGGGGGAGAGGAGAGGCCTGCGGAAATAGAGAATAAGGAGGAAACCAGTGAACTGAAGGAAGGAGCCATGAGCTCATTATGGCTGAAAGTGAAGTCAGGACGCTCAGGAACGTCGTCATAATCTACTTTGTGGTATTTGTCCTGAAGCTTTCCTTCTATTTCCTGAGCGGGGTGATGGTCCTCTTCGCCGAGGCCCTTCATACCCTCTGTGATCTTTTTATCTCGGGCTTTCTGCTGATTGCCCTCATATGGTCAGGAAAGAGTGATGACGAGCGCCACCGCTTTGGCCACGGGAGGGCTCAGAACGTGGCGGCCCTTGTGGCGGCAACGCTCTTCATCTCCTTTACGAGCTTCAAGCTCTATGAAGAGGCGATTCCAAGGCTTATCCACCCCGAGGAGGTCCATTACCGGAACCTGAATTACGTGCTGGCAGTCCTCATAATTTCCATGGTGATAGCAGCGGCGCCTCTTCTTGACCTCATAAGGCAGAAAAAGCGCGGCGCGGCCGCCAAGGCCCAGATGCTCGAGCTCATCAATGATGAGTTCGGCCTTTTCGCCGCCCTTTTCGGCACCCTCTCGATCATGAGGGGCTTTCCCCAGGGCGATCCCATAGCCTCTCTGGCAGTCGCCACGGTAATCGCGGTGAACGCCGTGCTCCTTTTCAGGGAGAATCTGAACCTCCTGCTGGGCGTTTCCCCGGGCAAGGCCTTCATTGATAAAATAACGGGCATAGCGGAAAGCTTCAAGGGAGTTCTGAATGTGCACAACATAAGGGCCGAATATGTAGGCCCCGAGACGGTACACGTCGATCTTCACATCGTAGTGCCGAGAGGGATGCTCATCGAGGAGGCAGACAGGATCTCAAAGGAAATGTCCATGAAAATCAAGGAGGAGACAAACTCTCTTTACTGCACCATCCATGTGAATGCCGCAAAGGAGGATCCGCAGGGCACTGCGGGTATTTCCTCAGGCTGAGTGACCGGGCGGGCGCTTTCCCTGGATGATGGTGTATTTCAAGAGGCCGTGTGCTTCAAGGGAGCTGAAGCCCGCGTTTTTCATCCACCTTTCAATCTCGCTTTTCCTGTAAGACCGGCCCCCCTCGGTGTTGAGAAGCATGTTCACCGAAAAGAGGGCGGGCTGAAGGGGGGCGCAGCCGCTCTCGTCCAGCATGTATTCCTTTACCACGAGGCACCCTCCCGGGTTAAGAGCGTCATAGGCCTTGCCTATCATCAGGCCGCACTGCTCAGCATTGTTGCTGTGGAGCACGTTTGACATCAGCACCAGGTCATAACCGCTGCCATAATCATCTTTCAGGAAGTCGCCCTCCCGCAGTGAGACGCGGCCTTTCATCCCGTATTTTTTTACCAGCTTCGCCGTGACGGCCAGGGTGAGGGGAAGATCCATTATTACCGCGTGGATATCGCCTTTGCGCTTTATAATCTCGAAGGAGTGCGTTCCGGGGCCTCCCCCCACGTCCAGCATCCTTTTCACGGCGCCCAGGTCAAGGCTTTCCGCGAGGGCAGAGGCGGCATCAACGGCGGCACCCTCCATGGCAAGGATGAACTCCCGGGTTTTCCTGCCGTTCTCATGGAGGTATCTGTCCTGAACCCGGCTCTTCGCAGGCCTGCCCGATTTCACTGTCCGCCCCAGCAGGGCCCATCGGTCCCAGGCATTGCGGTTATGGGTCACGAGGGCACCCAGGTATGACGGTGATGACTTTACAAGGTAGCGCGAAGCCTGGACGCTGTTGCGGAAGATCTCACCTTCCTTTTCCAGCAGCCCCATCGCGGCAAGGGCGTTAAGGAGGATTTCCACGGCACGGGCATCGCAGCGGAGCCCTTCCGCCAGCAGCTCAGAGTTCCCGGGGGCCTTTTCAATGAGGTCGAAAACTCCCATGGAGTGGCCGGCGAAAAGGACAGCCGACTGGCGGTAAGCGTTGCTTATCTCCATTACACCTGCAGCAGTGAGTGCGGAATCATGGGGCATGGTATCTCTTCTGGCGCCTTTCTATCAGGTGCGCGTGGAAAGAAATCTCTGGAGCTTTCCCGTGAGGTGGTGAAAGTGAGCCCTCAGCTCCAGGAGCTTTTTCTCAAGCTCGGACTGTGACTGCTCTTTGAATGACGTGAGATCGACGGCCAGGAAATCAATGGGCTCATCGGGATCTTCTGCCCCTTTGTGCAGGTCCTCGCGTGCTTCAGGCTTTTTCTTTCCCATATCAGAAAAGTTAAGCATTTTCTCTCTTTTTCCTCTTTGTATCGTACCACAAGGGGGGCGCCTGTCAAGACTCGCCCTCCTGCCCATGAAGCGAAGGCCGGCAATGCAGGAAAAGGAGATGCCTTTGAGAATACTTCAGGGAGAAACGATGACGAGGAGGAACCATGGAAGAGAAGGCAAAGGATTTTTCCACAGTGGCGGGCACGTTCCGGAAAGCTCTTGAAGATGCCCTCAAGGATATCGGCGATATCAGGGATGAAATTCCCCAGGAGCTCCAGAGCGCGAAAAAGAAGATAGACAGGCTTGAGGGCGCCATCAAGAAGCAGAAGCAGATACTTGAGAGCTTCATCGCGGGCGACAAGAAATAGGACCTGCCGATATCGCCGGCAGGCTCGGCGGAATAAAAAAAGAGAGGCTCGGGCCTCTCTTTTTTATTCTCCCTGCTATGCCTTTACCTTGTCATCGGCAAAGATTACCGACGTGAGGTATTCCTTGGCATTCTTTCTGAATATGTTGTCCATCATCCCCCTGTATTCCATGTAGAAGTTCTCCTTCTCGTCCTTGGGGAAGTCGCTCATCGCGATGGCATGCCTGATGATGGGATCAAAATGCTCGTCGTAAAACTCGATCATCTTGTCGTCGATGTTCTTGAAGTTCTGGTCGCAGAACTCCTGGAAGAGCTCCATGTCAAAGTACTCGCGGCTCAGCTCCCTGGCATGCTGGTATTTCTCCAGCGCCGATTTCCTGGGATTGTTGAGGACATCGAGGTACTTGTTCTGCTCCATGTCGATGCGCATGTCTTTCCCGGTGACGGCGCAGAAGGTGGTCCATTTCGCGAGGGCACAGATGACCCAGGGGAAATGGACATGGAGCGAGGTGAGGTTCGAGTCGGGGCAGGCGTTCGCGAAGTCTATGGGATAGATGACGCCGTCCTTGACGACGGCCTCGAATGAATTGTACGTCCACCGGTGGTAGCCGTTGATGAAGAGGGAGTAGCTCGCGATCCTGTCAAAAATATCAGGGTCCATGCGGACTTTTTCCGGGCTGTAATGCTCGTGAAGAGGCTTGTCAGGCATGTAGCGCATCGGGAGCACCTGGGGGCCTATGGACATGCAGCGGATGAAGATGTCAAAATCGTCAATGCCCTCCTGGAGGTGGAAGACCTTCCCGCCGGTCTCGTCGTATTTCTCATAAAGCTCTTCCAGGGAGTTAATCTTGAACACATCGCTCCCGCCTCCGCCGAAGGCCTTTTTCAGGTAGAGGGGGAACTTGTTGTGGAACTTCTTTTCCACAGTATCCAGGATGTAGTTCCCCTGGCAGTAGAAGAGCTCGCGCATGATCTTGTTCTTCTCCTCGAAGTTGAGCATGCGCTGGAAGTCATGGTTTACCTTTTCCCAGTCTGTCGTTCTCCTCTGGTCGTCGAAGCCATGCTTGGTATATTTTATGATGAGGCTCTGGTAGTATTCCCACTTCTCCTGGTTGCGCTGGTCCTCGGTGTAGGGGCCGAACTGAGGGAGGAGCACCGTCGTAGGGAGGCGGTCCTTGGGATGCATGGCCCTCGCGATGAGGTCATAGGTGCTGTGCTTGTCGTGGTTCCCAAAGGTGTTGCTGTGGTTGATGATGTTCATCTGCGAGTTGATGGCCTGCTGGGCCCAGCACTTGAAATAGGCGTTCCAGTGCACCGTGCGGTCGATGATGAAATCGGCCTCGTCATTGAGGGACTCCCCGCATACTATGGGCTTTGCAATTACCCTCCCGAGCTCGATGTCATATTTCTTCTTTTTCCACTGGATGGTGGGATTGAGGAACGTGAGAAATTCCGTCAATGCCATGCGCATGCTCCAGTCGTACGACGCAAAGATCTTGATTTTCTTGACTTCCATGGGTCCTCCTCGTTTTTTGCTCTGGTGGCGGATACTTTTTTTTAGTGACAGGCTCTCCAATACTCTTTTCCATCAAGGTGTTTTTTCCTTCTCGCCTGAAGGCGCAATAATTGAGCGGCAGGCGCGCTTCAGGTAGTCCAGGGCTTTCTGGGGCTTGCGGAGCCCCCTTGCAAGGGTTCTGATGCCCCTTTTCACCTGTCTTGCCACAAGGGGCTTTTTTGGCGTGCCAAAGACCACTTTAAGGATTTCACCGCGATTCTGTTCCTCTCCCAGGGAGAGGCAAAAGGCCGTCTTGCCGGAATGGCCCGTGATGAGGGCAAGGTCCTTCCTCAATGGCTTCAGGCCGTCAAGGAGGACGCGGAGCCTGTCACGGCTCCCCATGGATATTACCGCCATCCCGCCGGGGGCAAGGAGGGAGAGAAGGGCCTCCAGGGAGCCGGTGCCGATCTCTATAAGATTATCGCGGAGAAGCAGGAGATCAAAGAGGCACTCGCCGCTGAATGAGCCTTTGAGGCGCTCAAGCGCCGTTTCAGCATCGCCGCTCACGAACCTTGTATAGCCTTCATAGCCCACTTCCCCGAGGATCATCGTCACGTGCTCAGGGGTGAGGGCTTCGCGGGGCCATTGCACCCCTTTCCATGTATCGATGCCGTAAAATTCGACACCCGGGTTGGCTGCCCCCACAATGCAGGCAGGGTTGACCATGCGAGCAAAGGTATCGATGAACCTGGCAGGATAATAGGAAAGGCTGAACCAGGCGAGGGCGCAGAGTACTTCCCATTCGGCGGTGCTCCGGGCAGGGGCATGGAGGTATCTCCTCACGTGCCGTGCCACATCCCGGTGCCTCATCTCTTCGCTGAACTCTTTCGCCGTCTTTCCGCTTTTTGTGAGCATCCCCTGGAATGGTGCCACCGGATGTGCTTTCGCCTCGGCCTGCAAAGTGACCGCCTCAAGCTTCTCCTCTCCGAGGCCCCAGTCTTCGTCGTTTGCACAAGGGGCCGGGCTCACCACTGTGGGATTCTGCACGGCATTGGGCCAGAGTCCCTGGATGGATCCCCGCCAGTGCTTCATATGGAAGAGTGCCACGCCTATCCCCGAGAGATCCATCCAGGGATAGCGCTGTGTCACGCGGAGGGTGTACTCCACGTCAATCCATCCCTGCCCGATGAGCGATTCATTGTAGCCGCGGCATTCATGCCAGATTGAGCGGTGCATGAGCTGCCCCGCTCCTCTCCCTCCAAGCCCCGAGGGCCCCTGATCTCTCGGCAGGAGGCCGATGTTGAGGGCGAGGTAGCGCTCCCACTCGGCAATGCTTGGCTCGCGCTGCACGAGCTCCCATGGGACCTGGTGGCGCGAGAAGAAGAAGAAGGCTTTTTCGACGTCAAGAGGAAGGGAGAGCCTTCCCTCGAGCAGATCGATGACGCCCTTGACAGAGTAGAGGGGAAAGAGGCTGTCGGCATCAAAGATCATCAGATATTTTCCCTGTCCCCTTCTTATGCTCGTATTGATGGCGCATGAAGGGTAGAAATCGCCGTCAGGCCTCTTGCGCCGCGTTATCTCGCGGGGCACGTAGACAAAGCGGGCAAGACGGGCCCCCTCGGCAGTGAGGGTAAGTGCCCTGGAGAGGGGCACATCGCTTCCCCAGTCGGTGACCATCACCTCGAGATCGTCGAGTTTATCAAGCTTTGCAAGGTTATAGGCGAGAAAATTAATGCAGGTGCTTATACGGTAAATGAAATTGCCGTAATAGGTGTCATTTCTCCCTGTCACCACAAGGGTTAAAAGCTTCTGCCCATTATCGCTCATGGTCAATGCCTTCCTGCGGGGAGGGAGGAGCAGATCTTATCAACGACGGCCTCCCTGTCAATTCCGCAGATCCCATGGATATTGTTCCTGCCGCCGTAGGCATAGTAATAGCGGTCTTTTATCCCCACGCGCACAAGAGGCTTCAGGATGCCGCTGTCAGCCATCAGCTCCGCCAGAATGCTTCCCAGGCCCCCTGCAAGGAGATGCTCTTCCAGGGTCACTACGGCAGGCACCGCGGCTATGAGCTTCACCAGAGCTTCCTCGTTGAGGGGCTTGAGCCTGTAAAGATCAATGACTCCCGCGTCCACTCCTTTTTCCCTGAGATCCTCGCGGACCACCAGGGCCCTCCTGATTATGGTGCCAGTGGCGATGATAAGGAGATCGCGTCCCTCGTGGTGCACAAAGTGCCCCTCCTGGAAGGTCTCCCCGGGAGGATAAAGGGGAGGGACGGCCTCCCTGTCAAGCCGCACATAAGAGGGCCCCTCGAGGGTGACAGTCATCTCGGCGAATCGGGAAGCCATGACACTGTCAGAGGAGTTGAGGATTGTCATATGGGGCAGCACACGCATGATGGAAACGTCCTCGGTGGAGTGGTGGGTAGGCCCCGAGTCATCGTAGCTGAAGCCCGAGCCCACGCCCACTGCCGTGATGGGAAGGTTCATGAGGCTCATGTCCACCTTGATCATTTCATAGCAGCGTGATGTCACAAAGGGCATGATGGCGTAAAGGTAGCACTTCTTCCCTTCAAGGGCAAGGCCCGTCGCCACGGTCACCATGTTGTGCTCGGCAATGCCCACATTGATGAACTGCGGCCCCAGGTCGCTCCGGAACCGGTCGAGGCTGGGAGCTCCCATGTCGGCGCTCACCACGAAGATATCCCTGTTGCTTTTCGCTATGTCGTAAAGCTTGTTGAAAAATGCGTCTCTCATTGAAAGGTGACTCATGCCTTCAGCTCCTTTCTCAGCTCGGCCAGTGCCTTTTCCGCCTCTTCGCCTGAGGGCGCCACACCGTGCCAGAGGATCTGGCTTTCCAGGAAAGAGACACCTTTCCCTTTCACGGTGTTGGCGATGATGGCCAGAGGCTTCTCGGACTTTCTCTCCCGGACGCCCTCGAGGACCCCGAGAAGGGCCTCCATTGAGTGGCCTTCAACGTTCACGGCGTCCCAGCCGAAAGCCTGCCATTTCTCCGTGAGGGGCTCGAGCTTCACGATGTTCTCGGTGAAGTCGGTGACACAAAGCCAGTTCCTGTCCACGATCGCCACCATGTTGCTGAGCCTGTGGTGGGCTGCAAAGAGGGCTCCCTCCCAGATGGAGCCCTCGTAAAGCTCGCCGTCGCCCAGCAGGGTGAACACGAGGTGGCTCTCGCCGTCATATCTTGCCTTGAAAGCCATCCCCGCGGCGATTCCCAGGCCGTGGCCGAGCGATCCCGTCGTCACTTCCACGCCGGGCACGTCATGCTGGAGGTGGACGCCGAACATGCCCTCGGCTTCGCAGAACTGCCCCAGTCTGCAATGAGGAAAGAAGCCCAGGTCTGCAAGGAGCACGTAGAGTATGGGGCTTGCCTGCCCCTTGCTCAGGATGAACCTGTCGCGGCCCGGCCACCGGGGCTCATCAACCTTGTAACGCATGACGCCGCCATAATAGAGGGCTGCCAGGATCTCGGCGCAGGAGAATGAAGAGGTGACGTGGCCCGTCCTGGCCTTCACGCACATCTCAAGGACGCCGCGCCTGAGGTCCATTGCCTTCTCCATGAGGGCTTTCAACTTTTCTTCCATAGAGGCTCCTCCTTCACATGGTCTCGTTCAAGTCTGTGCGATGCCATTTCCATTATCTGCTCCGCCGTGGCGGCGCCGAATTTTGCCGTGATCATCGAGAGATAGCGGGGATTCGTGTGGTAGCGGTGAAAGGCCTCGTCGCGGAAAGCGAGGACCTCGGCGCCCGTCAGGTAACGGGTGGGGAGGGGAAGGGTTCCCTTCGCATGCTGCGAGTAACCGCTCCATTCAGAGGGGAGAGGCCATCCCTCGTGCCGGGCGGTCTCGTAGAGCTGCGAGCCGGGGTATGCCATGGCGCAGTAAAAGTTGGCGAACTCGCAGTTAAGGTCCAGTGCCAGGGCCAGCGTCTCCTCCATGCGCTCCAGGTTGTCCTCGGGGAGGCCGAAGAGATAGTTGGCAATCACGCTTATCCCCTCGCTGCGGACATATTCAATGGTCCTGATGATCTGCTCCTGGTCAAGCTTCTTTTTCACGTCATCGCGGACGGCGGCGCTTCCCGACTCGATGCCGAAACAGAGCCAGTTCACTCCGGCCTTCTTGAGAAGGGGGGCCATTCCCTTCATGGTATCGATACGCGCATAGGCCCAGATATTAAGATCGTAGCCCCTCTCCAGGATAAGATCGCAGAGCCCCGTGACGTGCTTCCTGTTGAAGACGAACATCTCGTCGGCGATCTTGATGTTTTTCACGCCATAGCGCTTTACGAGCATGTCAATCTGTGCGATTACCGCCTCGGGGCTCCAGTAGCGATAGCTGTTGATCCCCCGGCGCATGCCCTGTGCCCGCTCCCCGTTCCTGAAGGGGGCCTGGATACAGCAGTACGTGCAGTGAAAGGGGCAGCCCAGGGTAGTATACAGGGATGCGTAGGGCTTCCGGGGAATATCGCCGAAACAGTGCCAGTTATGGGCCCTGTAAAGCTCCATCGGGAGGAGATCCCAGGCGAGGGAGGGCATTTCACGGTCCAGGTCGCTGATGAGAGGCGAAGGCGAGGTAAAAGCTGCCTTTCCCTCTTCACGGAACCAGAGATCGGGCACTTTGCGGAAGTCCGGTGACGGCGTCTCCAGGGCTTCCTGCAGGGCAACTATGGTGTGAGGGCCTTCGCCGCCGCAGATGTAGTCCACCTCTTCCTCCATGAGCGTCCGTTCCGGCAGGGCAGCCACATGGCCGCCCACCATGAGGCTCCTGACACCTGGTGCCCTTTCCCGGAGCGCCCGGGCGAAAGCGCCTGCAGAAGGCATGACCTGGGTAGACGCCGAGGGGTTCTGCCCGTATGCGACAATCACTGCCAGGGGAGCCCCTGAAGCGGCAGCGCGGTCTGCCGCCTCCCCGGGCTCAAGCCCTTCAGCATTTGCGTCTATGATAAGCACCCTTTTCCCTTTCAGGCGGGCAAATTCAGCCAAGAGCCCTGTCCATATGGGAGGCTCGATGGCTGAGAGCGTCGAGCCCAGTGACTGGTACAACGATTTCCTGTCGCCAGGGTTTATAAAGACTATGTCTGTCATGGCGTGCACCTTGTTTTATTTGACAGGGGGGCGCCTTTTGCCTCTATGGAAATCTGTTCATTTCTGGTGTATCTCAAGAAACTCCTTTACCACCTCTATAAAATACTCAAGATCTTCGCGCTCCAGGTCCTGATGAACGCCGATGTGAATCCCGTGTGTCCCCACGTATTCCGCGCCGGGAAACTCACCCGGCGTCCTGCCCAGGAAGGCGAATCCGGGGCACTGCGTGGGCATCGAGGCGAAGAGGCTCCTTGTCTCGACACCTCTGGTCTCAAGGAAGTAAGAAAGGCTGGCGCGGGTGAAGGTGGCTTCTTTGCCCACAATGAAGGGAAAGGCCATGGGGCCTATCTTTTCATGGGGCTCCTCGCGGAAAGTCGTCAGGTATGGACAGAACTGCCGGAAGTGCTCCATCAGATAAAGGAGATTCCCATGGCGCTTTGCCAGTATCTCGTCATAAAGATCCATGTTGCCGAGGCCCACTGCGGCTTCAAGCTCGTTCATCTTGCAGGAGTAGCCTATCCTGTCGAAGCGGAACCTTATGTCCTCGCCGTCATCACCGCTGAAGCGCTTCCGGCAGAAGGCCGACGCCGTGTTGAGGGAGCACTGGCGGCATGTGCATCCCCTCCCATGGGCCCTGAGGGACCTCAGGATCCCGGCGTATTCCTCGTTATCGGTGATGATGATTCCGCCTTCTACTGTAGAGATGATATGGGCAAGATAGAGGCTGAAGGCCCCCATATCGGAGAGAGTGCCCACGGGCTTTCCCCTGTAAAGTGCCCCGATTGCCTCGGCGGCGTCCTCTATTACCCGCAGATCATGCTTTTTGGCGATTTCTCCTATGGCATCCATGGCGGCCGGCTTTCCCATGAGGTGCACCGGCATGATGGCCCTGGTTTTCTCCGTGACGGCCCTCTCAATGAGGGAGGGATCGATGTTGAGAGTTTCCGGGTCTATATCAACAAAGACGGGCGTGAAGCCTCCATGGATCACGGCATTTCCTGTTGCCACGAATGAGAGAGCAGGGACTATCACCTCGTCGCCTCTTTTGGCGCCGAAATCGTGGAGGACCGCCAGGGCAAGCACGTCGGCATCGGTGCCGCTCGACACGGCCACGGCCTCCCGGGAGCCCATGAGGGCTGCGAAGCGCTCCTCGAAGAGCCGCACGTACTTACCGCCCGAAACCCTTGCCGAATCGAGTATTTCCCTGATGAGCCTCTTTGACTTTTCCGGAATGGTGATGGTGCCGAAAGGGACTTTTCTCCCGGTGCTCACACACTTGTCCTCCCCTTGTGAAAATTCCCGGTTCTGAGGCCTCTGAGCCACTCATAGGTCAGCCCGAGGCCCTGCCTCATGGTGGTACGCCCTTTCCATCCAAGAGAATCGAGCCTTCCCCTGTCAAGTATCTTGACGGGCATGCCGTCGGGCTTCGTGGGGTCAAAGAGGATCTCACCGCCGAAGCCCGCAATTTCCTTTATCATCTCTGCGAGATCAGCTATGGATAAAGCCTCGCCTGACCCGATGTTGACCGGATCAGCGGAATCATAGCGCTCCAGGAGAAAAATGACTGCGTCGGCCACGTCGTCAATAAACATGAATTCCCTCCGGGCTTTCCCCGTGCCCCACACTTCCAGGGAGGAGGCCTTTTCTTCCATGGCCCTCTCTGTTCTCACCATAAGGGCTGTCACCACGTGGGAGTTCTCTTCGTCGAGGTCGTCACCGGGGCCGAAATAATTGGTGGGAATGGCGGAGATAAAGGGTGAGCCATACTGCGACGAGAAGGCGCGGCAGAGCATGAGCCCTGCGAGCTTGGCCATGGCATAGGCCTCATTGGTGGGCTCCAGGGGGCCTGTAAAAAGATATTCCTCCTTCATCGGCTGAGGGCACAGGCGGGGGTAGCAGCATGAGCTTGCAAGGTAGAGGAGTTTTTCCACGCCGGCACGGTGGGCCTCGCCTATGATATTCGACTCGATGACCAGATTGTCGAGCATCAGGTCTGCCGGATGCTTCCGGTTCATTCCGATACCACCTGATTTTCCTGCCGCCATCACCACATGAGTCGGCGAGGCCTCCCTGAAAAGGGAGCGGACCTCGGGGAGACTGGTGAGATCGGCTCTCCTCCCGCCTTCCCCGGGGACAAGCCGGTACCCTCTCTCAATGAGAGCTCTCGCGATAGCGGCGCCAAGGGGCTTATCGGCGCCTGCGACGAAAACCCGCGAATTCCTATCCATGGGGCACTTTCTTTCCCTTTCCCCTGGTCCCGTGCCGGGGGCTTTCCCGGGTCGGGCAGCCAAGCTCCCTGAAGGCCTCTATATTCTGGGAGAGCCGCGCTTCCTCTATATCTCGGTAGTCTTCCTCGTGCTCGCAGAAGATTATCTGGCTTCCCGAATATTCAAATTTGAAAGGCACATAGATAAGCCTGCCGAGCTTTTCCCTCACTGCGGCCTGGCACCCTGGCGGCACGAAGAGGAGCATGAACCCCCCGCCTCCCGCTCCCGTGAGCTTTCCCCCGAGAGCGCCAGAATGGCATGCCGCCTCGTAAATTTCGTCCACGTAAGGGTTTGACACGCTGGTGCTGAGGCTTCTCTTGGCCTGCCAGGCTTCAGCCATCAGCTCACCGAAGGAGCGGATGTCTCCTTTGCTGTTGAGAATAGAGAGCCCTTCATCGATGAGCTCCCTCATGAGCCTGAGCTGCCTTTTTTTTGCCGCCATGTCCTGCACGTAGGATCCTGCTATCTCCGAGGCGGTGCGCTTTACGCCGGTATAGAAAAGCATCAGGTGGGAGTTCAGCTCCCTTATGCGGTCGCTTCCCACGGTGATGGGCCGCACGCTGATCTCGCCGTTCTGCATGAAGGTCACATGGTTGAAGCCGCCGTATGCCGCAAGGACCTGGTCCTGGGAGCCCACGTTCTCCCTGAGGACCTCCTGTTCAATGTGGATGCTCTCCATGGCAAGCCTGTGGGTGCTGAGCATCTCCCCTTTAAGGGCATAAAGGGCGTTGAGGAGGCCCACGGTGAACGAAGAGCTTGAGCCCATGCCGCTCCTTGCGGGAAGATCGCCGTCATGGTGGATCTCGACGCCCCGCTCGAAGCTGAGGAAGCGGAGTATCTCCCTGGCGGCGGGGTGGCCTATCTCGCCCACGGTCTGGCAGTCTTCGATCTTTGAATAGACTACCCTTATCCTGTGCTCGAAGAAAGGCGGCAGGTAGCGGCAGGTGATATAGCAGTACTTGTTTATCGTCGTGGCGAGGACGGCGCCGCCGTGCTGGCGGTACCACTCCGGGTAATCGGTTCCGCCGCCGAAGAAGGAGATTCGAAAAGGTGTCCTGCTTATTATCATAATTACCGGTGCTCCTCGAGTACCATGCTTGATTTCGCCATATATTCCGACGCCTCCATGAGGTCATTGACCACTATAAGCCCGGGATAGGCGCTCCCGAGCTCTTCTTCCGTTCTCTTGCCATAGCCTGTTCTCACCAGGAGAGGCACTGCTCCGACGGCAATGCCCAGGTCGATATCGCATTTCTTGTCGCCAATCACGAAGGACCTGGCAGGATCTAATCCAAGCTGTTCCGCCGCCTGCCTTATGAGCCCGTCCTTCGGCTTCCTGCAGCGGCAGTTGTCTTCCGGCACGTGGGGACAGTAAAATATCCCGTCAAGGGTAACCCCCTCGCCGGCAAGCAGTGTCACAAGCCTTTCATGGATCTCGCCGAGGCGCATTTCGTCTATGAAGCCCCTCCCCACGGCAGACTGGTTGCTCACGACGATAATGCCAAGGCCTTTCTCTTTCATCTGCCTCATAGCCTCCGCCGCACCAGGCAGCAGCGCCACCTGCCCCGGATCAGAAAGGTAATGCCGCTCCTCGATAAGAGTGCCGTCCCTGTCAAGCACCACGAAAGGGGGGGATCTTTTCCCACTCGTCATTGTTGAAAAACTCTTGAGCCTCTCTGAAAGTTTCCGGTGTGCCTATATCCAGAAAGGGGCCGGGGCTCCGGTACCCGAAAAGCCCCCTGCCGGCCAGGGCGGGAAAGAGATCGCGCTCAAGCGAGAGGGGCTTTCCTTCCGGTATGCCGGCGACAGTCCCGCCCGTGATGAGATATATCCCCGCATTGATGAAACCGGGCCCGCCGCTTGAGTCCTTTTCGATGAAACGGTGAATGATTCCTTCATTGTCCACGTCAACACAGCCGAAACGGCTTGTGTCGGCGACCTCGATGAGCACCATTGACGTTGACTCCCCGTGCCTTCCGTGGAACTCAAGGAATTCCCGCGGTGAGAAGGAGCAGAAAGAGTCCCCGTTAATGACAAGCATCAGCGGCGACCGTACGCGGGAGAGGGCGAGACGGAGTGCCCCTCCTGTCCCAAGGGGTGATGATTCCCTTGAATAGGCAAGTTCCATTCCGCTGTAATGGTCTCCGAAGACCGACTCGACCTCTTCCCCCTTGTAGCCGGTGGAGAGGACGGCGTGCCTTATCCCCGCACGCCCGAGGAAATAAAGCAGGTAGGCCAGGAAAGGCCTGCCGTTCACCGGCGCCAGGGTCTTCGGCCTGTCGGGAAGGACTGACCTGAGTCTTGTGCCGAGGCCCCCTGCCAGAATTACCGCCGTAAGGTCCTCAAAGCCTTCCATGATACGCCCTTTCTTCACGCGTTCCGGTAAGGGCCGGCCTTCATCATCCTGTAGCCCTTGACAAGCTCCCTGATGCCATCCTCAAGGGAGCGCTTCGCCTCAAAGCCCGCCTCCCTGAGCCTCCTGTTGCTCACCACGTAGTTTCTCTTGTCGGGGTCGCTTCCCACTTCTGAGAAGTGGAGGTAAAGCCCGGGGAGCACCTCTTTTATCCTGAGAGCCAGCTCCTCCTTTGAGAGGTTGGCCTCTTCAAGCCCCGCGTTGTAAGGCCGTCCTGCCATCTTCTCGAAATGGGTGATGCAGTGGATGAAGCAGTCGGCCACATCCCTGATATGGATATAGTTGCGCTTGAAATCCTTTTCAAAGATGACAAGGTAACGGTCCGTGAGGGCCCGGTACACAAAATCGTTCACCAGCAGATCGAGCCTCATGCGCGCTGACATGCCGAACACGGTGGCAAGCCTGAGGGTGATGACGTTGCTGCTCGAGAGGAGCTCCTTCTCGGCATCGACTTTTGTCTGCCCGTAAAGGGAGATGGGCTCGAGGGGAGTCTCCTCGGTGCAGAAGGTATCGCCTGTTTTCGTGCCGTAGCCGCTGTTGGTCGTGGGATAGACGACGAGCTGCTGCGGCGAGCGGAGCCTGTTGATGAGGCAGATCGCCTCGTAATTGACGCTGCGGGCAAAGAAAGGATCCCTGTCGCATGCGGGGGCACCCACGAGGGCCGCGAGGGGAATGATCACATCGGCATGCCTGAGGCATTCGGCAAGGATCTTCTCGTTGCGCGCATCACCATGCACAAAGTCGAAGTTCTTATGGGCGCAGAGGTGAAAGAGGCTCCCCTGGCCGTGCATGAGGCTATCCAGCACCCTGACGGAGAAACCTGCAGCCAGAAGATGCTCGCAGAGCACCGAGCCGAGGTAGCCGGCGCCACCGGTGACAAGAATACTTTTGCTCATAGGAGTCCCTCCTTCTCATAGTGTCTCAATATATTCGTTTCATCGAGCCGCCGGCTCTTCCGGCAGGGGCTCCGGTTTTAAGGCCAGCGCCCAGCGGTGGTAGTTGAAGAGAAGACGCCCTCTCGCCGCCAGCTTCCTGAGCTTCACTGCAAGCACCCAGAGGGCTCCCCTGAGGCGTCCCCAGAAAGAAAGGCTCTGGTAAAGGGGCACAGGCTCAGAGAAAACTGTCCAGAGCGAAGGGGCAAGCGACGCGGCCGCCATTGCAGCCGCCCGCAGAAGAAGCCAGAGAGACTCCCGGGAATTGCCCGCGGCGGCGGTGCCGTTTTTTTCCCTCTTGAGGACCTTGTCAATGTCTTCCATTGATTTTTTTTCAACAATATCGGGAAGAAGAAGGGCCTCATCCTTCACCATGTCCCCTGCCGTGAAAGTGAAGGGAAAGGCCGTGAAATGCCCCTTATACTCTACTATCCTGTAAGACCCCCGGGATTCGCGCTCCACAGGGAGGCAGCCGGAGAGGTACCCTCCCCGGGGGCAGCCCGGGGAGGAGACAAGGCTCATAAGCCTGCGCTGCACAGAGTCCACGAAGCTTCGAGATAAAGGGCTGTGCTCCTGGAGGCATCCCTGGCGGAGCGTGCTCACAAGGAAGCTCTTGAAGAGGGGGAAATACTTGTCGAGAGCGAGGGAATCCACTTCCTTCTCAAGCGCTTCCTGGCTCGCATAAAGCGAGGGGAGATTTCTTATCCTTCTCACGACGGCGCCCAGGGGGCTTATGAACGGCGATCCTGCCCATATCCCCTCTTCCAGAGTTCCCAGGCGGCCCGAAGCGACCCATTCCTCGACGAAGGTCTCCCTGTCCGTGTTCCACAGCAGCGGGAGCTTCGAAGGCAGTTCCTGGATGGTGGCACCGCCAAGATGGGTGACGGCCACATGGGGCGTACAGCGCACCTTGAAGCCTGCCTCCCATACCTGGAGGCTGTGACAAAGATCATGATAGTATTTTCTGTATGACGGGCTGAAGCGCAGGTGCCTGATTTTCCTCATATCGATGAGGAGGAGCGCGCTGCAGAGGCACTGGCATTCTCTGGGCTCCGCAGGGGTGTCGGTGAAGTGGGCGTGGGTTCCCAGGCCGTCACCGAGGAGGTAGATACCCGAATGGGTGAAGACGCCGTACCTGTCGATGTGGGAGGGCGATACGACGGCCGTATCGCTGTCCAGCGAAGCAATGAGCCCCTCGAGCCAGCCTTCCCCGACGAAGACATCATCGTCCATGAGCACGAGAAAATCTGATGAGGTCATTTCCAGAGCCCTGTTCATCTCGCGCGCATGGTTGAAATCCGGGCTTCTGCCGTTGTCCATTATGATGAGCTCGCAGGCATCGGTGTGCCTTTTCACCAGGGAGATACTTTTCTTCGCGAACCATCGCCGCATATCACCGGTGACCATGCAGATTGTCGCCCTGGGGGTGCTCATGGCATCAAGGGGGCGAGATAGGCTTCTACCTGTTCCAGAGATACTTTCTGCATATCCTTTTTCTCTCTCCAGGCATGGGTCCAGGAGAGAACCATGTCGAGGGCATAGTCAAGGTTCCAGCGGGGCGCCCACCCGAGAAGCGTGAGAGCCTTTGAGCTGTCAAGCCTGAGGAAGCCCGCCTCATGGGGCTTTTCGCCTTTTTTCACGAGGTAGCGCGCCCCGCCTTCCCACCGGGAGGAGAGATAGTCAACAATTGAGAGGACCGTCCTTGCATCATCATAGGCAGGCCCGAAATTCCAGGGCCCTCCCCATGCGTATCCCTCATGGTAAAGCTTTTCTGCAAGCATGAGGTACCCCAGGAGGGGCTCAAGCACGTGCTGCCACGGCCTTGTGGCCTCAGGATACCTTATCATGACAGGCTCTCCCGCCAGAAAGGAGTTGATGCAGTCGGGGACAAGCCTTTCAGCTGCCCAATCCCCCCCGCCGATTACGTTTCCCGAGCGGACTGTGGCAAGCGCCACGCCGTGGTCATTGAAGGCTTCGGGGTTGAAGAAGGAGTTCCTGTAAGATGAGGTGATGATCTCCGCACAGGCCTTGCTTGCCGAGTAAGGATCGTATCCCCCCAGGGGCTCGCTTTCCCTGTAAGGCCAGAACCATTCCCTGTTCTCATAGACCTTGTCGGTGGTCACGATGACGAGCGCCTTGACGGAGGGGCATTTCCTCACGGCCTCCAGAAGGTTCACCGTGCCCATCACGTTCACTTCGTAAGTCTCGAAAGCCCTGCGGTATGACTCTCTCACGAGGGCCTGTGCCGCCATATGGATGACCACCCCGGGGGAAAAGTCACCTACGGCCCTGGCCAGGTCTTCGCCCTTCCTGATATCGGAAATAGTGGAGACCATGCAGCTGTCCAGGCCGGCGAGTGCGAAAAGGGATGGTTCCGTGGGAGGGGGGAGGGCATACCCGGCGACAGTGGCGCCAAGGTGAGTGAGGACAAGGGCAAGCCATGCTCCCTTGAAGCCCGTGTGGCCCGTAAGAAAGACTTTTTTCCCTCTCCAGAAGCAATGGTCATTCATGGTGCGCTCCATATTTTCCAGGGCGCCCTGCCCGACTGCCACTGCTGCTCAAGGACCTGCCGGTCTCTCAGGGTATCCATGGGCTGCCAGTATCCCTTATGAAGGTATGCTTTCAGCTCGCCCTCAGCAGCGAGCTTTTCAATGGGCTCTTTCTCGAAATAGGTGCTGTCATCGCTGATATAATCGAAAACCTCCGGCTCAAGCACAAAAAAGCCTCCGTTTATCAAGGATCTGTCCCCCTTTGGCTTTTCCTTGAAGCCTGTCACGGTATCATTGTCTCCCAGCTCAATGGCGCCGAACCTCCCCCCGGGCTGCACGGCGGTAACGGTGGCTTTTTTCCCATGGGATCGGTGAAAGGCCAGGAGTCTGCCGATATCGATATCGGCGACGCCGTCACCGTAGGTGAGCATAAAGGGCTCATTGCCGATATAGGAAGCAACGCGCTTTATGCGGCCACCTGTTGCCGTTTCAATGCCTGTGTCGGCGAGGGTGACTCTCCAGGGCTCCGCGGCGGGACTTTGATAGCATATCGTCTCCCTGTTGTTGCTGAAATCAAAGGTGACATCGCTTGAATGGAGAAAAAAATGGGCAAAATACTCCTTGATGACATACCCTTTGTAGCCCAGGCAGATGACAAACTCCCGGAATCCAAAATGGGAGTAAATCTTCAGGATATGCCACAGAATGGGTTTTTCCCCGATCTCCACCATTGGCTTGGGCCGCAGGTATGATTCTTCGCTGATGCGGCTTCCCATGCCTCCGGCGAGTATGACGGTTTTCATGAGTTCAATTGACAGGATTCACCCCGGGGGTGCCCGCTCTCCTTCCCTGAGCATAGGTGGTTATAAATGGCAATATTCTTCAAAGAAGGATGCTCTCCTCCGGTGCCGCGAAAATCCTCTTTCGCGTTGACAGGGAAAGCAAATTCCATTACAATGTATCTCGTGATGGGCACCTTCCCCGAATACCGCAAGACAAAGAAAAAGGTGATCACCCGCCGGGGGTGCATATGGCTTGGGCAGACATGCAATCTCCGGTGCCGTTTCTGTTATTTCGTGGACAGGGTAAAGGCAAGGAGCCATCCGGAACATCCTTTCATGGCCATTGAAAAGGCAAAAAAAATATGCTCGGTTCTTGTCAGCCACTACCATAACAATTCTGTTGACATCCAGGGCGGCGAGCCTACCATATACCCCTGGATTTATGAGCTTTGTGAGCATTGCAGCACGGTGGGCCTCCTTCCCACCCTCATCACGAACGCCATCGTGCTTGCAAAGAAGGATGTCTGCAGGAAATTCATGGACGCGGGAGTCCGCGATTTTCTGATAAGTGTCCATGGGCTTGGAGAAGGGTATGATGGCGTTGTGGGCCTCGCAGGGGCCCATACACGCCAGATGAAGGCGCTGGAAAACCTCGGGGAACTGGGAGTGCCCTTCCGCTTTAACACAGTCCTCTCGAAATGGGCGCTGCCGGACCTGTCCAGGATCGCACGGATTGCCATAGATTCAGGAGCCAGGGTAGTCAACTTCATCTCCTTCAACCCTTTCGAGGACCAGAAAATTGAGGGCAAGCGCTCAAGCGAGAATGTGCCCCGTTACCGTGAAGTGAAAGAGGCGCTTTCGCCGGCCATGGATCTGCTTGAAGATCATGGGGTAGAGGTAAATGTGCGCTACCTGCCCCTCTGCATCGCTCCCGGGCGCCACCTGAAATCGTTCTATAACTTTCAGCAGCTTTCCTATGATATTCATGAATGGGACTTTGCCTCATGGTCATGGACATGGTGGCTTCCCCAGAGGATCAAGGATGGCGATGTTTCAAAGCTCATAGAGATCGAGGAGACCTCTTCTCCTCCCCACAGGGGGATAGTGAAGCATCTCGCCGAAGTGGGAAAGACTGCCATATGCAATTTCCCCGCTCTCAAGGAGCCGATTTTTACCGTGTACCGGAAGCTGAACGCTTTCAGGAACAGAAAGCTCAAAGGGAAAACAGACTGGGTGAGCATCGAGGAGCTTTACCGGAAAAACGCTTTTATGAGGCGCCGCCAGGAATTTTCCTATGCTGAAAGCTGCAGCGAATGTGACGTCAAGGAAATCTGTGACGGCTTTTACCGCGATTACATCGAAATCTTCGGCGGCGGGGAAGCGAGGCCCATGAGGTGTGGAGAAAAGATAGATGATCCGAAGCATTTCATCAACGATCAGGAGAAAGTGGTGGAAGTGGAGGACTACGACTGGGTCTTTGGCGGGAAAGAGGACTTATCTTCCAAAGGTCCGGGAGAGTGAAAAGCCTGTTATGGCAGAAATTCTTCACCAGCGGGCTCTCTGCTCTGTCCATGGGTGCCTGCTCCTCCCTGCGGCACGATGCTTTGATCAGGAAGCTTTTCACTCTGGGCGTCCCTGTGCCACACCGCTTTACAGCGGAGAAAGATCAGGACATTGGGAACAAAGAATAGGCATGCGAGGACCAGGCTCCCCGCTGCTATGCCGGGGGCCCCGTACCGGCTCCCGAGGGTGAAGGTGATTATCGCTGAGGCAATGCCGCCAAGGATTGAGGTCACCAGGTAGGGCTCCTTCTTGTGAGCCCGCAGATAATTCGCCATGTTTCCCACGATATTGTTGCCTGTCGAGACAACAAGGAACAAAACCGTGGGAAGAAAGGGGAGGAAACGCGCCGCGAGAGGATTATGCAGCGCGTTGAGTATCCACACTCCTCCCGCTATGAGCAGGTTGCCTGCGACAAGGACGAAAAAGGAGAGCCTGCTCGCGCGGTAATAGAGGCTGTCGAGGGCGCTGTAGCTTTTCTGGGCGATATAGATGCCAAACTGCGGGATCTTGGTGGTGACCCAGTTGAACGACACCTCGGACACGGCATTGATGAGGGCCCAGGTGATTCCCATCTGCCCTGCGGCAACGGCGCCCTTGTAATAAAAGAGCACAGGGATATAGAGATTAGTGTTCAGGAAGCCGAAGAGCCAGCTCGTCGCCATCCTCCATTGGAAAGGAAGAATCTCCTCCCTCCAGGAAATCACCTCTCCATTGAAAGGCTGGAGAAGCTGATGATAGAATTTCCTGTAGTGTGCAGTGAGAAAAGCCGCCGTCCACAGGATAATCACGGCGCTCGCAATGGGCCCTGTCCATAGTTCCGCTCCTGCCAGGATTGCAATCCAGATTGCGGCGTTGAAGAAAATCGCCTGGTAGACCCTGAAGAGGCTGATCTCTTTCACATGGTTGCAGCCGGTGAGAATAGCGGTAAGGGGAGTGGCGGAAAGGCTCAGTGAAGAGAGGATACAGAGCGTGAACCAGGGGCCCTGCCACGATATGGCGCCTTGGGAAGACCGGGCAAAGAATATGCTGCCTGCGGCGCAGAGGCCGACGGCAAGCAGAGAGCACATGACCAGGTACCAGAGAAGGGAGAGGCGGGTGAGGCTTGCAAGTCTCGAGAGCGCATTGCTGTCGCCGGTTATGGTTCCATCTCTCTCCAGGCGGAGGAGGGCCCACTCGTGGCTTGCAAACTGGATGAGCACGTTGCTGAGCCCGAGCTCGAAGAGAATATTGAAGCCTATGATGCTGTTGAAGGTGTAGTAATACCCCTGGAGCTCCGGGCTGAACCTCGTGGTGATAAGGAGAATGGTGACAGGGCCGGCCAGCAGCCCCCATCCCCTGGCGATGACCGCATAAGCCACCGCGGGGTCTATTCCCAGCAGCCCCGCAACTTTTGTCAGAGTGTGATAGAGCTTTTTCAATCTGTCTCTCACCCGTTTTGATTCTTGCCGTGGGGCGCCAGAATCTGAGTGTAAAGCTCCAGGTAGTTCTCCCCCCAGGCATGGTGTCCATATTCCCTGGAAAAGAGGCAGCCCTCGGAGGCTTTTTTCAGAATGGCCGGATCATCAGCCAGGCTCCTGATAAGAGAGGCAAGGGAATTTATATCAGCTTTCCTGTAGAGGAAGCCGTTTATGCCGTGCTCTATGATTTCCCTGTGGGGTCCGATGTCAGGGGCGATAAAGGGAACTTTCCTGATAAACGGATCATAGGTGGTTCCATTTTCATGCCAGAGCGATGCAATGATGAATGCGGAGAGCCTGGAAAACACTTTATCTTCCTGGCCAAGCACTCTCTCTTCCATGATGACGACCTTTTTTTCTCTCACGAGTGACTCATAGCCCTCGACTTTTACTGCCCTTCCCGTGCCAGGGTACAGATAGAGTACAAGCTGGGCCTTCTCGCTTGGAACCCCTGATCGTTTCCAGGCTTCGAGCAGGAAGGTGAAGCCCCATTCTCTCAGCAGGCTGTTCATCCAGCCTATGCGGAGAGGGGGGGTGAACCTTTCGGGATCAGGGCTGTACCGGGCCCCGGGTTCCTCGGCAGCATAGTATATGGTCTTGAACTTTGATGGATCGAGGCCTGTGAACTGCTGGAGCTTGTGTGCATGGAACCGGCTCATGCAGACAATGGATGAGCAGTCGGGCAGAAAGCTTTTTATCGCTTCATACCTTTTGCGCCATGATTCAGGGCGGTGGTAACAGTGAAGGAGCTTTCTGAGGCCCAGAGCATAGAGGATTTCCCTCAGCAGGGCTCTTGACTTCGTGTAGGCGTTTCCCCAGGCTACTCTGCTTGTCGCAATGCAGCGGGCACATTTGTTGAAGCTGCTGTCCGGGCCGGTGCACGGCCTTATCCCCTTCTCGAAAAGATGTACCTGCCCGCAGATGAGCCTGTAGTCAACAGGCGAGAGGATCCAGGGAATTCCCGCTTTTCCCGCTGCTGCAAATGATGCGATGCCGATGGAATCCTCCCAGTCAGCGAGGTGGATCAGTGCTATGTCTCGCTCGCGGATATGGGCGGCGAGTTCCTCCACGAAGCGGTCAAACTCCCTGGTTTCGCCTGGAACGCTGAACCTCGTCACGTATCGCTCGTCCCTCTGGGCAAAGAGAGAAGGCAGGCCGTTATATTCACCCCAACGTATGCCGGGGAGGCCGGGGTTCTGCTCATCGCCGGAATCGGCACAGAGCAGGTGCAGATCCACCTTGTCGCAGATGCTTTTTATGAATCGCTTGTTATAAGTGGTGACTCCATGAAAGTGCCCTACGGAGTATACATTTCCGAACATTACCTTCATCATTAAAGGAATTATAGCAAAATCCGCTGGCCGCTGCAAGTGGCCTCATTTTCTCCGGTTTGACATAAGAATAGAGATTGTGTACAATTGTCTCTACAAATTCTTTTCTTAATGCGGAAGACCTTTGCAGAAGTCATTGCAGGGAGAGAGCCTATGGTATCGGGCAGACATTGAGCCTGCCGGCGCCGAGGATGTGTAGCCACGTCGCGGAGGAGAAGATAATTGACCCATTCGAGAGTGAGAGAGTTTTCGGCTCCTGAAAGGGACTGACCATTATGAGATTGTTAATGGTTGTTCCCAATTATGAGCTTGAGCCCTTCGGGATAGCAATCATCTCTGCAGTTCTGAAAAGGGCCGGATATCAAGTGGACATACTCAATAAGCAGGATACCCCGTTGCTCCCTCTTGTCCTTGCGGAAAAAAAGCATGAATTTGTGGCAACAGGAGGCATGTCGTGCAATTACCACCTCATAGAGGAAATCGTCTCCCAGGCCCATGAAGGCGGGGCAAAGGTGATTCTTGGCGGCGGGATCGTTACGTCGGAGCCGGAGCTGATCAGCAGGGTTTTACAGATAGACTACTCAGTGATTGGTGAGGGTGAAGAGACGATCCTTGAGCTCCTTGCCACACTTGAAAAGGGCGGTGATCTGCAGGCTGTCGCAGGGATAGGCTTCTTCAGCGGTGATCAGTTCATATTGACAAAAAGGAGACCACCGATAAATGATCTCGACAGCCTCCCCTTCCCGGACTGGGATTCTCTGGACTTTGAAAGGCATCTTGAAGCTGCAAAGCCTTCCGATCAATATTATTTTGATTTTTCTGACCATCCCCGGATATATCACCTTTTAGCATCCCGCTCCTGTCCTTTTCAATGCACTTTCTGCTATCATCCGCTTGGGAATAAGTACCGTCAGCGCTCAATCGGGGCTCTGTTTGACGAGCTGCGCCAAATGGTCCCGAAATTCAGAATCAACAATGTGGCAATCTCTGATGAACTGTTTTCGCAGAACAGGGAGAGAGTTTTTGAGTTCTGCACAAGATTCAGTGAGCTCAGAAAAGAGATACCCTGGGAGCTGAGATGGGGATGCCAGCTCAGGGTGGATAAGCTTGACGAGGAGCTGCTGGATACCATGAAAGCCTCGGGCTGCACCGGCATTGCCTATGGTTTCGAGAGCTACAGTCCCCTCGTCCTCAAGAGCATGAAAAAACACATCACGCCCGAGCAGATTGACAGGGCAGTGCACCTTTCCCTGGAGAGAAACATGGCCATCCAGGCGAATTTTATTTTCGGTGATCCCGCCGAGACCTGGGAGACCTTTCACGAGACGATGTCGTTCTGGAAAGAGCATAGTTTCGCAGGAATTCAGCTTGGCTATGTCATGCCCTGCCCCGACAGCGAGCTTTACCGTTACTGCCTGCAGAGGGGAATCATCAGGGACAGGCTTGATTATATTGAGCATCATATTTTTGACAAATTCAATATGACCGCACTCTCTGACGCGGAATTTGAGAAACTCGATGTCGTGATGAAGAAGATATTTCTCAGCCACTATTACCACGCGATCCCGCTCTCTGTGGGCCCGGACCATATGACGGTCCGCTGCCCCCATTGCCGAAAGCTCAATGAGTACAGGAACTATGATGTGACGAAGAAAAATTTCATTGTGCTCTCCATAGTTCCGGTGAGCCTCCTGTACTTTTCAAAGATGGTTTACTGCAGGAAGTGTAATTACCGGTTCTATGCCGTAAGCAGTCTCTATAAGCTTGTGAGCTTCCTTTACCTGTTTTTTGCAAGCCACGGCCTTATTGAGGCGGGGAGAAAAATCCGGCGTCACCTCAGAAATATATTTCACCATGAAAAGCGGCCGGGAAAAAGATCCTTCAGGGAGGGGAAGCCCTGAAATATCGAGGTGGAGCAAGGCCCGTGCCTGCCGCTCATATGGCATCGAGAAAGATAAGGCTTCCCGAGCTCTGCATGACAAGGCGGATCGTCCAGAGGGCAAGAAGGAGGGCCACGAAGAGCGCCGATGCCAGGGCACAGGCTTTCTTGTGCCTCAGCAGAAATGAATCCACACGATCCCGGATCTCCTGTGGGATAAAATTGTAAAAAGAGCAGAATATGAGGAAGAGGTACACGGGAAACCCCATGGGATTGAAGCGGAATGCCTTGATGAAGTGGCCGTGGGAGATCTGGAGGATGCTCCTGCTTATGCCGCAGCCAGGACAGGGAAGGCCGGTAAGGACTTTGAAAGTGCAGAGGGTATGCTTGAAGAACCCGGAGGGAATGAGAAACGAGAGGAGGAGCACGGCGAGAGCGCCCCATGAAATAAGGGCGGGAATTACGGGCTCTCTGGCGGCGGCCTGGATCTTGGGGGGGCTGCCGTCCTCATCTCGAGTTTTCACTGGGGAATACCTTTCTTCGGGGCTTCAGGGCCGAATGCCTCTCCTGTCTCTCTTTCGGGAAGCTCGGCAGGCCATTCCTGCCCTCACCCGGGCATGACAAAAAATCGCCATGCCTTTTCACGCATGACGATTTTCAAACTGGCCTGTATTTCTAGAACCCCGAGCCGTAGGGACTCCTTGAAGCGATTCCCACGCCGCCCCCGCCCGGTGGCGGCTCAGGAGCCGGCGGGCCCGGAGGTATTCCTGGAGGCCCTGGCGGCGGGAGCGGTGCCGGCTCCGGAGGCACAATCTTGATGCTGTTGGCAATGAGATCGAGGGTCTGCCTGGAGTCGTCAAACTTATCCTCAGGCGCCTGGCTCCAGATCATGCTCCCGCTCCAGAAAGCCAGGTAAGGGTTGCCGCTGTCGTTGACTATCGAGGTGAGGTGGTGCCGGCATCTCTCGCCGCGGTAATCATATGAGCCGTCCTGCTCCATGAAGCGGTAGCTCCCTCCGGGTGTGTTGACCGTCTGGATGGGAGTCTGGCCCAGGACCTCGTAATTCTGCAGGTTGTTATAGGCAATGGTGTTGTTGGTAAGGCTCCCGGGATCCATGGTGCCTAGGCCGGTAAACCACATAAAGCTCACGACGGTGTTCTTGTCGTCCGGTGACACCAGAAGTGCCGTGTTGGGAAGAGTGATCAGCTTCCATCCCGGCGGGTGCATGACCGAGAAGTTGGTGCCGTTGTGAACGCCTGTGGAGCTTTCCCACCCGAGGGTGGGAGAGGGCGGCGGCTCATCGCAGGGGCACTTCCCTGCCACCTCGCCGGTTTCAGCACCGTAATACGGCATTGAAGCACCCTCGAGCGCCATGCCCCGATCAAAACCATCTGAAGGGCCTCTGTAAGAGGGCTCCTGTGCCGGCCTCTCTCCCGTATATAACTGGGGAACGCCTGACCCTGAATAGCCCTGTGGAGTTCTCTGGATTCCGTCCATAGCACTCATCCTTTCGCATGACCATGACTCTTCAGAACAATCATAACACAGACAGGGGTACCAGCATATTGACAATTTGTTAAAAAAATACCAGGAATCACCTCCTTCCCGTTGAAGTGGAAAGAGGGCAATTCTCTATGACGGGAGGGGGCGGCGCCTGTGGATGAAGAAAGACCAGAGAAGGCGGCAGCCCTGGAGGCCAGGGGCATCAAAGCGGAAGACCTTATCATGACCAATATTGACTTCATGCAGAAGGTCATTGACGGCATCCCCAATCCTTTTTATTTCAAGAACAGGAACGGGGTCTATGAAGGCTGCAACAGGGAATTCGAGGCCTTTACCGGGAAGCCCCGCCAGGATCTGATAGGGAGAACTGCTTCCGACATTTTCCCCCCGCCCCTCTCGGAGAAGTTCATGGAAATGGACCGTATCCTGATGGAGGACCAGGCCACCCAGAATTACGAGATTTCCTTTCAGGATAAGGAGGGCACCACACGATACGCCATAGTCAACAATGCGCCTTTCATCAATTACGACGGCTCCCTGAGCGGCCTCCTGGGCTTCATAATTGACATCACCGGCAGGAAGCACGCCGAGGAGGCCCTGCGCAACTCTGAAAAGCAGTACCGTGACACCATCAACTCGATGGGTGACTCCGTCTCGGTGATTGACAGGGACCTCAGGATCGTTCTTTTCAACAGGATCTTCCGTGAGAAGTCAATGGAAGTCCTTAAAATTGACCCCCAGCAGTTCATCGGGAGGCCTCTCACGGAGCTTTTCCCCTTTATCACTGACAGGCAGATGGCTGATTACAGGAAAGTCTTCGACACGGCCCAGACCCTTGTGACGGAAGATACCACTTTCATCATGGAGAACGAGTATATCTCGGAGATCAGGCGCATCCCTCTCATGGAGGGCGACAAGGTAATCATGGTAGCCACTGTCGTGCGGGATATCACGGAGCGCAAGCTCGCCGAAGATGCTCTCCGCGAAAGCGAGATGAAATACAGGGGCCTGGCCCACAGCATCCCCGATATAATCGTATCAATCGACAAGCAGGGCAAGATTATTGCCGTGAACGAGATCTCAAGCGACCTCACGGGGTACGGCGAGAAAGAAATCGTCGGCACTCCCTTTCTCAGGTATATCCACGAGGATGACCGCGAAAGGGTCCTTGACAGTTTTCTTGAAGGGATGCGGATCAAGAGAGATTACAACCGCGGCATGCAGTTCAGGATAGTGAAGAAGGACGGCTCCATAATGTGGATTGAGCTCAACTCCCACAGCAGGTACCTCCGCAATGGCGACTTTCTCCAGGAAGACGGCGTGATGCGCGATATCACCGAGAGGAAGAGGGCCACGGAAGAGCTCAAGCGCCTCAACGAGGAGCTTGATCACCGCGTGGCCGAGAGGACAAAGGCCCTCAGCGAAGAGATACTGGAGAGGAACAAGGTCGAGGAGGAGCTCCGCCATGAGCGCTCCCTGCTGTCAGAGCGGGTTGCCGGGAGGACCTCGGAGCTCTCGGCTGCCAATGCCGAGCTCTCCAGGGCGGTGAGGGCCAAGGATGAGTTCCTGGCGAGCATGAGCCATGAGCTCCGCACCCCCCTCTCCGCCATTCTCAGCATCTCTGAATCGCTTGACGAAGGGGTGTACGGTGACCTGGTCGAGAGCCAGAAAAAGGCCCTCAAGAATATCAGCGAGAGCGGGCAGCACCTTCTCTCCCTTATCAATGACATCCTTGATCTCTCAAAGATAGAAGCCGGCAAGATCACTCTTGATCTGAAGAGCACCGATGTCGAAGCGGTCTGCCAGGCAAGCATGAGGCTTGCCAAGGCCCAGGCATACAAGAAGCAGCTTACGCTCTCTCTCACCGTTGACAGCAATGTGTCGTTCATCAACGCCGATGAGCGCTATCTCAAGCAGATGCTGGTGAACCTTCTCAGCAACGCGGTGAAGTTCACGCCCGAGGGAGGAAAGATAGGAATGGAGGTCCAGGGTGACGGCGAGCACCAGGTGGCAAGATTTGCCGTATGGGATACCGGCATAGGCATACCTCCCGATAAGATCGCCCTTCTCTTCAAGCCTTTTACGCAGCTTGACAGCAGTCTTTCCCGTCAGTATGGAGGCACCGGCCTCGGGCTTGCGCTTGTAGCCCGCCTGGCAGAGCTTCACAGGGGGAGTGTATCACTTGAGAGCGCCCCGGACAAGGGGAGCCGCTTCACGATAAATCTTCCCTGGGAGCCCACGGAGACTGAGGCGCCCGGGGAGACGGGGCATGAGACAGACTCTTTTCCAGTCGCCGCACCTTTAAAGCAGGCGCTTGTCGTGGAAGATTCCCTGGGAGATGCCGAGCAGGTCTCAAGATACCTCGGGGAGCTCGGTATCAGCACCGTAGTGCACCCGAAAGGGGAGGACGTGCTTCAGAAGGCCATGGAGATCAAGCCGGACATAGTGATTCTGGACCTCATGCTTCCGGGGATTGATGGCTGGGCAGTCCTCTCGATGCTCAAGGCCGATGAGCAGACGGCGTCAATTCCTGTGATAATCACCTCGGTTATTGATGAAAAAGCCGAGGGCGTGAAGAAAGGGGCCCTTGATTACATCGTGAAGCCCATTTCGCGGGGAGAGCTCAGGAGAGTGCTCGGCGCGGCTCTCAAGAAGCCTGAGGCGGGAAGCAAGGTCCTCATGGTGGTCCCCCCGTCTCCGCCGTCAGAGTCACTTATCCTTCTTGCTGAAGATAATGAGACCATCATAGGCATGGTGACTGATTACCTCCAGGCGAAGGGATACCGTGTCGTCGTGGCCCGCAACGGCGGGGAGGCCGTGACGGCGGCCCGTGAATGGCACCCCGAGGTCATCCTGATGGATGTCCAGATGCCTGGCGTGGACGGGCTCGAAGCCACGCGCCGCATCAGGAATGAGGCCGCCATAAGGGATATTCCCGTCATAGCCCTCACCGCCCTTGCCATGCCAGGCGACAGGGAGCGCTGCCTTGAAGCAGGTGCCGATTACTATCTGAGCAAGCCGGTGAGCCTTAAGAAACTCAAGGCCGTCATAGAAGCGCACCGTGGAAAAAGCCATGGAGATCTTTCATTGCAAGAATAACCAAATAGAAAAGGGGGAGCCAGATGCCGCGTGCCTGCACTATTCTTATCGTTGATGATGACCAGAGGGGCCGGGAGGCCCTCCAGGGCCTCCTCACCGGCCAGGGCTACGAGCTGATTTCAGCCGCAGACGGCCGGGAGGCCCTCGAGAAGGCAGAACTGTACCTGCCCGATCTCATTCTCCTTGATGTGATGATGCCGGAGATGAACGGCTTTGAAGTGTGCCGCCATCTAAGGGCCAATCCAATACTCAGCGAGGTGCCCGTGCTGATGCTGACGGCCCTTGATGACCAGGACTCAAGGCTCGCCGGCATTCAGGCAGGCGCCGATGATTTCATCTCAAAGCCATATAACCGCATGGAGCTGAGGGCAAGGATCCGCACCATCACCAGGCTCAACCGTTACCGCCATCTCATGATGGAGCGGGCCCAGGCGGACTGGATGCTTGAGCAGTCAGGCGAGGGATACCTGCTGATAGACAGCAGCGACGGGATTGTCTATGCCAATTTAAAAGCCCGCCTCTACCTGGGGATTATCGGAGAGGTCAATGAACCCATCGACGAGAAATTTCTGGACCTGGCCAGGGAGCATTACCGCTGCGAGCCTGCCGAGGCCTGGGAGAAATGGGATGAGAGGGCGGTGAAGAACTCGGGAGCCAGGCGATATCTCGTGAGGAGCGAGGGCCCCTCGACGGCATCGCGGTGGCTCCAGGTGAGCACCTTCGAGAAGACCGTGGGCAGGGATTCGCAGTGGCTTCTGAGGCTCCAGGAGGTAAGCACAGAGATAGCGATGAACCGCGCCCTCTGGACCCTGGGGAAGATTGTTGAGCACCGCCTTATCCCGCCCCTTCAGGAAGCTCTGAGGATTCTCAGGAAGAATGATGCTTCCCCTCCTGAAGCACGTGCAGAGAAGGTTTCTGCCCTTCTTGAAAGGGCTCTTGGCGCTTCCGCCTCGGTGCAGCAGTCTCTTGAGCCCAGGGTAATCCCTTTGCCCGGCGAAGGCTTTCCGCTCTCGCGCCTTGCCTCTCTCGGTGAAGAGATAAGAGCCCGCTTCAATCTGGGCTCTCTGGCGGTCTCACTGGATCCTGGGCTCGAAGGGGTTCTGGTGAACCTCATGCCCCCGGCGATGGAGCTCATTCTCTGGGAGGTCTCGGGAAATGCGAGGAAGTTCCACCCCGACAAGGCGCCGGCGCTGGAAATCAAGGCATGGCAGAGCGAAGCGGGGAAAGTGAGGATCACGGTGAGCGATAACGGCCTTACTCTTCCTGCCGGTGTGCTTGCCCGGGTCTGGACTCCTTATTACCAGGCGGGGGCTTCAGGCGAGCAGCAGGGGAAAGGGCTCGGTCTTCCTGTCGTGTCCTCGCTGGTATGGCAGGCCGGGGGGACATGCCGTCTTTATAACCGGGCGGGCATACCCGGCGTGATCGTTGAGCTGGAGCTCCCGGAATGCAGGAAGGGGTAGGCACCTTCAGGGGGCGACATCGGTGAACTGGGCGATCATGGCTGACTGGTCATAAAGGTCCTGGGGCGCGAGAGCCTGCTCTTCCATCAATGCCGTGATCCGGGGCATGAAATCCTGTATGACCGCCACGTGGAGCCTCATGAGCTCGCAGTACTGCACAAGCCGCTCCGGCGTGCTGGTGAGCGCCTGCACGGGGCAGCGTCCCCCGCAGTATGCCACGACACCGCATGTGGGGCATTCCAGCACCTGCTGGTATCTTACCAGGTCAGCAAGCCGGTGCTCCCTGATATGGAGCTCGCCGTCGTCGCCGATATCCCCTATGGCAAGCTCGGGAGGGAGATCGGCGCATGCGTGGATTTTTCCTCCCATGAGATCATAGTTCTTTGCCACTTCCACCCCGCAGGCCGAGCTCCCCCTTACTTTCCCCTCGAGAAGGAAAAGGATGAGCTCGTTCACGTGGGCGATGGGGAGTATGACGCCTTTCCTCAGGAATTCAAGGAAGGAGTCCATTATCTTTCTGAGATGGTCTTCATAGCGGGCCGCGTAGCCTGGAAAATTCTCGAAGCGCTCGTCGGTCTCCACCCAGTGCCAGAAGAGGTGGTCGGCCAGGCCCCTCTTCTGAAGGGAAAGGAATTCCTCGAAGCAGTCAAGGAGGGACTGCTCCTCCCGGAGGGTGGACCACATGAGGACCTTCCCGGGGCATTGCGCTCTCAGCTCCTCAAGGTTCCCGCGGATACGGGCCAGATCGGTGCCCCTCCTGATGGAGTTATGCTGCTGCGGCCCCCCGTCAATGCCGACGGCATAGAGCCATATCTGCTTCATTACCTCGGGGTGCTCCCTGATGGAGACTGCAAGCAGCTCCCCGTTCGTATACAGGAGGTAGCGGATCCTGCTGCTTATATCGGAATCCCTGATGATACCCATGATTTCCGCCACCTTGTCGGCCACAAGGAGGGGTTCCCCGCCGTAAAGGCACACGGTGACCTCATCATCGGGGTGAAGGTGGGCAAGGTTTATCACGGCCCTCGCATCTCTGCGGGGAAGGGCCTCTGATTCCTGAAAAATGCCTTTTCTTGATCCCTCTTGTCCAAGAGTCACATAGGTGTTGATGCACCCCTTGCAGCGGGCATTGCATCTTCCTGTCACGGTGAGATGGATGAAAAGAGGGGCATATTCCCTGCAGGGGGCGCCGTTTCTGCCCCATTTTTTCATCATCACGGCCCCTGGAGCGCTCAAATCCCCGTAATCTCTGTGGTGCAGCCTTGTGTTGATCCGTGCTTGATTGACGTTGTCTTTTGTGAGTCTCATTGGTGCTCCCTCTGCTGCTTCGATATGCTCCTTTTTCATGCTCTTGAGTATATCACAGACGGAAGGTGTGATCAACGGGGATTTCACCGGGAAAGAAAGGTAAGGAAAAGTGAAAGTCACCACCGATGACCAGGAAGTGGAGATAAACACCGGGGATATCATCTTCTTCCCCAAGGGGCTGAAATGCAGGTGGCATGTCATAGAGAAGATCAGGAAAGTCTCCACCTTTGACCTGCAGGAAGCAGACGTGAAGTAGCCTGAAGACTATGCCGAGAGGACGGAGATAAAGGGCGGCGGGGGCATGGGCTTTTTGCCCTTGATGATGATGCCGAGGTTATAATACTTCCTGTCATCGTAGTCATGCCAGCGCTCTTCAAACTCGCCGCGCGGTATGATTCCTTTGCTCCCCAGGATGGAGGGGTCCTCAAGGTAGACATTCTTTTCGCCCACGCCCACGGCCACCATGTAATGGCCTGATTCCCAGACCTCGCTCCAGGGCTTCTTGAGATCTTCGCCTTCACGCCATGCCTGTCCGTCAACAATGACGGGGACCTTCTCCCTGGTGAGCTTCGCCAGGTCATCTACTGTCATGTTCTCTTTCATCTCCACGTCAAAGCCAAGCTCGCGGGCCACTCGGACGATATCCTGGGGGGTGGTTCCGTTCTGCGTCGTGCCGAGCATCTTCATGAGGTCGCTCTCGAGGTACTCCTCGCCGTAATACATCAGGACGGCCTGAAGTGATGACGCCCCGCATGTGTAGTCAAAGGCCTGCCTTGTATCGGGGACGGGGAGAAGGGGCGGGGGGATCTCTTCGGTTTTCGGGTCTTCAGGCTTGATCGATGGCTGGGTCGCCGGTGTTATCCCGCCGTGCGGAGCCTCCGCGTGGCCATTATTGTGATGGCAGAGACGCTCGAAAGTATCGGAAGGCAGGGGAGTCTGCTGCTCACTGCCGAGAGGGCCGGCGGGTATTTTTTCAAGCTGGCCGCTGAAGTATGGTGAAAGACCGCCAGGCGATATCTCGTTCATCAGGTCTCCGCTTTTTTATCTCTTACAGAAATTGTAACATCCCGGTGCCTGGAAAGTCAATTATTTCTTATTAACATTTGGTTAAATTCTGGACAGGGTGGCGGTAATGCACCTCGTCAAGCCCTGAGGATCTCGTTCACCTTGTTGATGTATTCCTCGAGCTCGCCGGAATCCTTGCAGGTATTCCCGAAAGCCATGATGAGCTTCTGTTTCAGTGCGTTCTTGTTCTCCAGGAAGTCCCTGGAGCTGATCTGGTCGGCGTAATTCACGGTATTCATCTCCCTGATAAGTTTGTCTCTGTGGACTCACATTAAAACAGATTTTTTCCATGCTGTCAAGGCATGAGGAAAAATATTGACTATGCCGCTGCGGTACGCTATAATAATGATAATATAAATTACTGTTGCCAGTAGGTTGTGATCAGATCTGCAGGCACGGGAGAGGTGAGTTCCATGAACGATCCTATCGCTTTCAATCCCGCTCTGTCCTCCTCGACAGGGCAGATATCCCCCCAGGACCTCGCGGAGATCCGACAGAGGCAGGTGGAGAGAGAGAGGCGTACCGATGATGCCGCTTCGGGCTCCCTGATGCCCGTGGAGCAGATCACCCCGGGGAATGTGCAGGATCTCCAGGCCTATTACAACAAAACTCTTGATGCCATCGATCAGATCCGCTATCCTGGCGCTTTTCCCAATCTTGACGAAAAGGCAGTTCCGCAGCAGGGACAGGGTGAAGAAAACAGCGGGGCCGAGGAATCTCTCGATACCGATCCCACGGGCGCCGTGCAGAATAATGTCGAAGCAGGCGAGACGCGGCCTGGCGTTGAGGCAAATGCCCCCAAGGACGTGAAAAAGACCGGCAAGGCAAAGGAAAAGAAGAAGCTCGACATCGAGGTCGATCTCATCTTCACCCCCCTCATAAGGGCAGGCGACGTGGCGACGCCGGGAAGAAATATCGCCCATTTTGACGTGCAGATAAAGGGCAAGGACGCCGACAAGGTCGATCAGCAGGCGATAAAACAATCGGCAATGAGGCTCATGGAGAAGAACAGCGGGAAATCCATGGGCATCCCCGGCGACGGGAACCTGAAGGCCGACTCCCTGATGAAGATCCTTTTCATCGCGGGCCAGGGCAAGCTCGAGGGAGGGCAGCGTGTCCTCTCTGTCCAGGGGCTTGACGGGAATGAGCCTTTCAAGACCCTTATGAAGGAAGAAGGCGGCGACGAGCTCCAGAAGGCGCAGCAGTACCTCAGGGATAACCCCGATGCCCCCGATGCCGAAGAAGTGAAAAAGAGGATTGAGAAGCTCGAGAAGCAGCGGGCTTCGGGTGTCATGGACTTCAGCCTCGAGGAGCCCCAGGAGCCTGAAGAGGAGAAAGACCGGAACAAGAAGCCCCGGGAGTAAGGCAGGGAGCACTCAGGGAGGGTCACCGCGGTGCCCCTCCTTTTTGTTGTACCGGCCTGAAGACACGGTAATCTGAAGCCCCGGAGCTCTCAGCGGCTCAGTTTTGCTGCGATTTCCGCCACATGCTTTCCCTGGAAGCGGGCCCCTGCAAGCTCCGTATCGGATGGCATGCGCTCACCCTTGGTACCTGCAATGGTTGTGGCGCCATAAGGCGCTCCTCCCTTCACTTCTTCGACACCCGACTGGCCCTGGAAGCTGTAAGGGAGCCCCACGAGCACCATGCCCTGGTGGAGAAGCGTGGTATGGAACGAGAGAATGGTAGATTCCTGGCCGCCATGCTGAGTCGCCGTGCTGGCAAAAACGCTCCCCACCTTGCCCACAAGCGCCCCTTTAGCCCAGAGCTGCCCTGTGGCATCAAGAAACTGGCGCATCTGCCCGCACATGTTCCCGAAGCGCGTTGGAGTACCGAATATGATGGCATCTGCCCCGGCAAGCTCATCGACGGTGCAGAGAGGGACATGGGCGAAGCTCTTCTGGGCTTCCAGGGCGCCCATCTTCCCAAGGATCTCTTCCGTGAGAGTCTCGGGCACTCGCCGCAGGACCGCCTCGGCGCCTTGCACCTCGCGCGCGCCTTCAGCAACGGCTTCAGCCATCCTGTAGACATGGCCGTACATGGAATAAAAGACCACTAGAATTTTCATCGTTTTTTCCTCCTTACCAGGTGACAGGGACAGGCTCTTTTTCAAAAATTTCAGTCCCCGGTTGCTCTGTTTCGTTTTTCTTCGTTTTACTTCTTTTTCCCTTTACATGGCAGAAATAAGTGCTATAATTTACTATATGGCCATCGCAGAATCTCGCAAGGGATCCCGTCTTCATCACAGTAATGAATCCGAAGTCAAGGGCCCGGCGCTCCTGGTAAGAGCCCTGCGCTCCCGAAATTACCGCCTTTTTTTCATGGGCCAGAGTGTCTCCCAGATTGGCAACTGGATGCAGATGGTTGCCACGAGCTGGCTCGTGTACCGTCTCACCGGCTCCCCGTTCTACCTTGGCCTTGTGGCCTTCTCGAGCCAGATACCGGCCTTCATATTCTCCCCCCTTGCCGGCGTACTGCTTGACCGCTGGAACAGGCGGAGAATTCTCATCGTGACCCAGACCCTTATGATGATCCAGGCATATGTGCTCGCCTTTCTCACCCTGTCAGGCCTCATTACCGTCTGGGAGATCATTACTCTGAACGTGGTGATGGGACTTATCACGGCCTTCGACATGCCGGGACGCCAGAGTTTTGTCTATGATATAGTCGAGAGAAAAGAAGATCTCGGGAATGCCATTGCACTCAACTCATCTCTTTTTAACGCGGCGCGCATGCTGGGCCCTTCCATCGCGGGGATCATAGTGGCCCGCGTGGGGGAGGGGATGTGTTTCCTTGTCAACGCTCTCAGCTTTACCGCCATACTGGCAGCACTTCTGGCTATCAGGACCTTCTCAGCGGTGAAAAAGGGGGAGCGCACCTTTCTTCTCAGCGCTCTCAAGGAAGGATTTTCCTATGTGTTCGGCTTTCTTCCCATTAAATCTCTTCTCTCCCTCATTTTCCTCACAAGCCTGATGGGCGTCCCGGCCGTGGTGCTCATGCCGATCTTCAGCTCCACCATACTGCATGGCGGTCCCGAAACACTGGGATTTCTGCTGGGAGCTTCGGGAGTGGGGGCTCTTGCCGGCGGCTTTTTCCTTGCATCGCGGAGGAGCGTCCTGGGATTCGGCCGCATCATAGTAGTTGCCACACTGCTGTACGGCGGGGGCATCGTTGCCTTTGCTCTGTCCAGGCACCTCTGGCTCTCATTAATCCTTATTATGATAACAGGATTCGGCATGATGGTCCAGTTCGCTTCCTGCAATACTCTCATCCAGACCGTTGTCGATGAAGACAAGCGCGGCCGCACAATGAGCCTCTACACGACCTCTTTCATGGGAGCCTCGCCGATTGGAGCCTTAATCGCAGGAGGACTTGCCACCATTATAGGGGCGCCGCTCACCGTGCTGCTGGGTGGCTCATTCTGCATTGCGGGAGCCCTTGCCTTTGCGCAAAAACTGCCAGTCCTCAGGGAGACGCTTTTCCCGGTATATAAGAGGCTCGGGATCATGCCTGAGGGGATCGGGAAGTGATCTTCTCCTCTTTTCGCAACTGATAAATATGTTGTTCTCATGGGAATAGAAGGCACCTCATCAGAAAAGAGCCATATATAAAATAGTTTTTCGGCAGGATGCTTCAAAAAAGCCCTCCCCTTCAGGTGGAAAAAAAAAATGAAAGAGGGAAGAAAATTGCATGGTTTGGAGGGGGATCCGTAGAATACTCTTCTCTTGTTCGGTGGAGTAAAAAGTGGAAGGAGTGAACGGTTTCATGAAATTTGTGGAGGAAATGCTGCAACAACAGATCTATCCTACTCTGGACAGGGCCCAGGCCCTCAGGGACCTCGATCCCGTGGAGGCGGAGAACAGGTTCCTTATGACCTGCCCCCAGTGTGGCATGCGCACGGCACGTATTTACAAGACAGGAGTGATCCTCGTGTGCGAGTGCGGGTATTTCAGGGATATCTTCACGCTGGTGAAGGAGCGTCATCATCTTGATGACAAGAAAGCCTATGAAAAGCTCTCCTGCATGATTAACTAGCGCTCTCCGATAAAGATTCGACTTCTCCAGAAACCGGTTTTCGCAGCCGGCTTCTTTTTTAGGGCAGGTATCCGCTCCCCTTATATCCCTCCTGTAAATAAGTTAACGGTCCTGTAACAAAAATCCGTTGATTTTCACCCTGTCCGGTCCTTATAATAGGATCAGGCATGAAGATGCATTACTGCTGTTTTCAGGAGATGAAAGCCATGGATAACAGGATACCCGATTTCGGAAGAGGCTCGGTTGATCAGGCCGACAAGCTGCTGCAGAATTTTTTCAAGAAGAAAGAGAAGGAGCATGACGAACAGAAGGCAGTGCTCCATGCCGCCACTGACAGGCTCGACCTCTCAGGGGCGCTTGATGCGGTGCCTGACAAAAAGAAGTGGACAGTCCTTCTCTATATGGACGGCAATAACAACCTCTTTGTCCCCATGTTTGACGCCCTGAAGAGCCTTGAAGGCGTAGGATCCAACAACGACGTCAATATTGTCGCCGAGATCGGGGGCAATCCCGGTGACAAGGGCCACGGCGGCATTCTTGAGACTATCATGAATACCACGATGAAGGACAAGAAGATCGAGACGGTAAGAAGGTATTATGTCACCAAGGATAACAGCGAATCCCCCCAGATCAAGTCACCCAAGCTCGCCGACCTTGGTGAGCAGGACATGGGGGACCCCAAGGTGGTCTCCGACTTCCTGGAATGGGGCATCAAGAAGTTCCCCGCCGAGCATTACGCCATCATATTCTTCAACCATGGCGCCGGGTTCGCCGGGTCCCTGAGCGACGAGAAGTCAGGGAACCTCGTGGATACCGCTGAAATGAAAGAGGTCGTTGACAAGGCTGCCCAGGCGGCAGGCAAGAAGATAGACCTTGTGGATTTTGACGCATGCCTGATGGCGCAGGTAGAGGTGGCCCACGCATTGAAAGACGGCGCCAGCTACATGGTGGCCTCAGAGGAGACCGAGCGAGGCTCGGCCCAGCCTCTCGCCAAGGTAATGAAAGTCCTCCAGGAAGGGAGCAAGGACCTCCCCATGTCGCCAGAGGACCTTGCGAAGCTCTTTGTGTATGAGTCTTTTTACCAGACAGGCAGCGAGATGTTTACCACAACCCTGTCAGCGGTCGATCTCGCAAAGATTGACAAGGTGACGGCATCGACCGACGCCCTTGCAAAGGCAATCATGGGCGACAAAGATGAGCATAAGCAGATAAGGAAGGATGCCGCAAAGAGCGAGAACTACTGCCAGGGCCTCAATTACAAGCTTTACAACGACTACCACGACGTGGGGCATTTCGCGAAGATTCTCCAGCAGGACGCGAAGATCCAGGATGAGAACGTGAAAAAAGCGGCCCGGGAGCTGCTTGATGCGCTTGGGAGCGCTGTCATCGCCGTGGAGCACCAGGGCAAGGGCTATACCGAGTCAACAGGCCTCTCGACCTATCTTCCCACGAATTACGGCTTCGACCCGGCGCCCAAGACCGATTCCGTCAATTTCAGCTCGACGCACAACTATGAAGGAATCCCCTATGCCAAGGAGACGGGCTGGGACGATATGGTGAAGGATATTGCCAGGGACTCTTCATGGCACAACCTTCTCAGGACCTTCGGGATGTCCAAGGAAGGCATTGATACCCTTGACAGGAGGCTTTCCACGGTAGGCAATACGGCTATCGGCATTTCCAAGACCATCCTGGGGGCAGGGAAACTGGGCGCCCATTACGAGGCATACCAGGCACTCCGTCATGGCATGCCCAAGAGCTACCTATGGCTCGGGAGCGAGCTCTCGACGCAGCTTGGCATGCTCGGTGGCGCCTACAAGGCCTTCCAAGGCGTGAGCGATCTCTACAAAGCCTCGCAGGACCGGCCTCCTGAAGGCATCACCGATGTGCTTTTTGACAAGAAAACCAAGATGGTCAATGCAAGCCTCAATACCGCGGAGGGCGCGGCGCTTGTGGCGGTGAATGCGGCCCTTCTGATGGGAGCCTCGGCGGGAATCAAGACCACGGCAGGACTGCTCAGCTTCGCTCTCCCGGTGGCCAAGGTGATCTACGACGGGATCGCCGTTCCGAAGAACCTCAAGAAAAAGGCCGAGGAAATGCAGCAGCCCAGCCCCGCCGATGGCAAGACAGTGCAGCAGAAGCTCCAGGAGATAGAGCAGAACAAGGGGCACTTCGTGAAGTAGGATTCTCTCAGCTTTTTACTGGTGAGCCCTCGGGTGCAGGCTGCGGGGGCTCATCTTTTTTTGCCTTTTCCTGTTCCGCTTTTCGGTTGATTTCCGCCACAAGTTCCTCATAGCAAGGGTAGTGGTAGATATATTCCAGGAGGATATGGCCTATGGCCTTGAGGGAATCGGGGGAGCAGTGCTCGGGGAGATCCTTGTGGGTGTGCCACTGGGGATAGTCTATGTCGATGAGGATGAAGGCCGGAATGAGGACCTGGAGGAAGGGGATATGATCACATCCGATGTACTTGAACTTTCTTTTCTTCGGGGCCGCAAGCTGCCTGTAAGAAAGAGTCTTTGAAATGATGACAAATTTCTGCAGCATGGCTTTCCATCCCAGATTGTAGCACTGGTCATAATACAGGCCGTTCATGTCAATATCGAGGCTCATGCATTTTCCTCCCACCATGTCGAGGATAATGACCTCGTCGGGCCTGAAATCTCCCATGTGCCGGGAGAAGTAAAGGGAGCCCATGTAAAAGTCGTTGCCGTCGATGTTGCCTACGTCCTCGGCGTCAAAGAAGGCAAGGACGATATCGCATGGGGGAGGCCTGAGGGAGAAGAGCCTGGCAAGCTCAAGCATCACCGCCGTGCCGGACCCGCCGTCGTTTGCTCCGATGATGGGCTTCGCCTGCTCCGCGGCATCGCGCTCATTGTCGGCAGTGAGGCGCGTGTCAAAGTGGGTGCCTATAAGTATCTTACGGTGAGGTGAATGGGATTTGAAAAGGCCAAGCACGTTCTCACAGGGCACCTTTTCACCCCCGAGGATCACCTCGAAAGGCTGGGTGCGGCTGTCGGGGGCATATTTCCCAAGCTCCTGCTTGATGAACTCGATAAGGGTCCTGTGGGCGCCGCATCCCGGGGGGCGGGGTCCCATAGAAGCCTGGGTGCAGATGAGCCTGAAGGCTCTCTGTTCATCGAAGGGGGGGTAATCAGGGGTGGAATTATCGGATGAAAGGGGAATCATAACCTTCATTATAGCCTATTAAAGCGCTCTTGTATAGAGGAATTAAAGTGCCTTCTCCATAGGCATGCATGGTGAAGCTCCGGTATCAGAGCAGGGAATGGCCTTCGAAGCAGAGAAGAGCCTTTATGCTGATGGTGCAGGTAAATCAAGCGAAAGACCGTGCTTGAAATCGCCACACACACAGATAAAATCCCGAATTAATGAGATGGCAATGAAAGCTGAAGATTCCCTGAGCCGCCGGGGCGCCACCAGGCTCCTTGGAGCCCATATGTCCATCGCGGGGGGAGTGCATACCGCTTTTCAGCGTGCAGAAAAGGCCGGCTGCACAGCTCTCCAGATATTCACAAGGAACAACATGCAGTGGGAAACCCCTCCCCTTGCCGGCGGGGCCTCAGCATTGTTTTCCGCTGAACGGAAAAGAACCGGCATTGAAACAGTAGTTGCCCACAGCAACTATCTCATCAACCTGGCATCGCCAAGCCCTCCGCTTCGCGAACGCTCTCTCAGGGCCATGAAGGTTGAGCTCACAAGGGCGGAATCACTGGCAATAGCATATCTTGTGATTCACCCGGGAAACCACATGGGAGCGGGCGAGGAGGAGGGAGAGCGCCTCGTGGCGGAAGCGCTCCATATGCTGCTTGAGACGATGCCTTCATGGCGGGGCATGGTGCTTCTTGAGACCACGGCAGGGCAGGGAACAGGCCTTGGCGCCACTTTCGAGAGCCTCGGCAGGATGAGGGCTCTGGCCCCTCGGATAGGCTTCTGCCTTGACACCTGCCATGTCTTTGCCGCAGGCTATGACATGAGAACATCCCGGGCCTGCAGGGACACCTTGAAGCGGTTTGACGATACTCTCGGCCTTGGAAACCTCATGCTCCTTCACTGTAACGACTCCAAGGGCGATCTCGGCTCCCGTCTTGACCGCCATGCCCACATCGGAAAAGGATTTCTTGGGCTCAATACCTTCAGAAATCTCCTGGCTGACGATCGTCTTGCCGCGGTGCCTTTCATTATAGAGACACCCAAGGGAAAGGATCGCAAAGGTGTTGATCTTGACGTGATAAATCTTGCGACGCTCCGAAAACTGCTGCCCTGCTGAATGCCCCTTACAGCCCCTGAAAGATAGTCACTTCTCCGCACTTACGGCAATATTGGTAAGAATTAAAGAGCTCATCCCGCTCGCCGAAAGTATCCCTGCTGCAGCAGCGGGGACATTCCTCAGGGGAGAGGACCTGGGTAAAATCGTCACCGCCGTAAAGCTCTCTCAGAATCCTTTTTTCATGGCTCTCTCTTTCGGGATCATCCTGCAGATGAAGGGAGATCTTCAGAAGGAGCGATTCCCTCTCCACGGAACAGAGCATCTTCGAGATCCGTCTGCAGTGGCATTCATATTCCCACATGGTAATCTCGCGGGCGGCGGCAAGAGCGGGAAATTCTGTCTCTGCAGGCTTTTCATGGTGCCGCTGATTGAAAATGAGTGCCGCGACCGCAATGCACAGGATAATTGCCATGCAGGCTATCATCACTACCCTGGTCAGTCTCATCGAATCACCCCTGGCAATGATATTCCCCTGAGGAAAAAATTTAGACAGAGTTCCACCCTTTTCCACGGCGGCCTGTGCACTGCCCGTTCCCGGGCACTTCGGCACCTCCCGGGCCCACGAGCATCCTGGACCCGATCTCTCATCAGAACTTGATTCTTGATCCGGCTGTCAGAAGAGCCAGAAGTCAGTGCTGCATCCCACGAAGACTCCTTATGCGCCCAGGCCCTCACAGGCGCCCAGGGCGTCCAAAAAGCCGTGAGAGCTGCAGGAAAAATGAGTGGCTGCCATATTTACAGGAGCCGGCTGAATCTGCTATACTATGTGGTGATGGCGATGGAGTTCGCCCGGTGCCGAAAGGCTGATGACTCCTGCAGAGAGTGGGAGTTTTTATTTTTACGCCAGGAGAGCTTGGAGAGCATCCCATGAAAGAGCCGAAGAAAGCGGAAAGGCAGGCCGGGACCTCTATCCCGGACCTCAGGTCCCAGATGGAGAAAGTGCGGGAAACAATGCTTTCCCTTGCATCCATCGAAGGTCCCTGGAAACAGTGCATCGATGATATTGAAAAACTTGCCGGGCGTCTCGATAACTCCGTGCTCCATATTGCAGTCCTTGGACAGTTTAAGAGGGGAAAAAGCACCCTCATCAACTCACTCCTGGGGCATGATATCCTTCCGCGGGCCATGCTCCCCCTCACGTCGGTGCCGACGCTCCTGAAGTATGGAGAGGAGAGGATCGTGACAATTCTTTTCCGGGATGGGTCGTCCCGGAATGCTGCCATGGAAGATCTTCCGCTCTTTGTGACAGAGGAAGGGAACCCGGGCAATGAGAAAAATGTCGAAAGGGCGGAAATATTCTGCGATGCCCCGCTTCTGAGGCAAGGAGTGGTCATTATCGACACGCCCGGCATAGGCTCGACACTCACCCATAATACTGCGGTGACGGTGGAGTTCCTGCCCCAGTGCGATCTGGCCCTCTTTCTCACCTCGCCCGATCCGCCTCTCACCCAGGCCGAGCTTGAATTTCTCTCTCTCATATCAAAGCATGCGGCGCACCTCTTCTTTGTGCTCAACAAAAGGGACATTCTGAGCGAAGAGGAACTCAGGAAGCTGCTGAGCTTTCTGGAGAAAAATCTCAGGGAAAAAGCCGGCTTCAGGGCTCCCCTGGAAATCTTTCCTGTCTCCGCCCTGAGAGGTCTTGAAGGGCGGCTTGCAGGAAATGAGGATGCCTGGGAGCAGAGCGGCATGGAGAGGCTTGAGAGCCATCTGGCGGCATTCTTTGAGCATGAAAAGAAGCAGATCCTCTGCAGGGCCCTTGCGATGAAGACCAGGGCGATCATCGAAGGATCCCTTGCGGCAATTGACCTGAGAATCAACCTTCTGGCGACCCCCCTCAGGGAGCTTGATGAAAAAATTCTGAGGCTCTCGGCCCTGGAGGCCCATGTGAAGGAAGAGAGGCTCTGGATCAGGGACGCGCTTGAGGCCGAGGAGAAGAGAATCGCCCTGGAAATCAGGAGAAAGACCGAGCGTCTCGAACAGGAAGCCATGGAGGCCATCTTCCAGGGAATCAGGGATATCACAGGCACCAATGACAAAAAGGAGAGCTTCAGAACGATCTCCTCAAGACTCCGCACGTTTCTTGACAGCGCGGTCCCCGATTTTTTCATCGCAAGGAAGGACTCCTTTATTGCCGATGCCTGCAGGCTCTCGGAAGAGAAGCTCTCCCCCGTTCTTGCGAAGGCGGAGAATCTCATCGCGACGGTAAGGCGTGATGCCCTTGCGATCTTTGAAGTGCGCACGTCACCGCTTGTATTTGAGCCTTTTTCCCTGAAGTGGCCCCGCTTCATCTGGGAGCACATCGTCTATTCATGCGGCCTTTTCGAGGTGGCAAAAAAGCTGCTCTACCATGCCGTCCCTGTCTCGACGCTGAAAAAAGTCCTGAGGAGGGAGGCGATGGAGGAGGCCGAAAGCCTTGTCCTGAAAAACGCGGGCAAGCTCCGTTACGCCCTCCTTGACGGCCTCGAGCGCGTGATAAGGAACCTGAATTTTGCCCTGGCGAGCGAGCTGGAGCAGGGATTCCGCGACATCAGGGAGGCTGTCCAGCAGGCCCGCACCCTCCAGGGAGAGACTTCGGGCTCCCAGGAGCCTCTCATCGGCACCCTCAGGGAGAAGAAGGCGTACCTGGAGAGCCTCCTTGCCGGGGAGGTGAGTGCCTGATTGAAAAAAGGCGATGGAGTTCGCCTTTAACTGCTTTTCACGCTGATGACTCCTACAAAGCACCAATCTCATATGCTCTCTATTTACCAAAAGGAGATAACCATGAAAGCAGACTTCACTCCCCTTCTTGTAGGCCTCATCATATATCTTGCAAGCCTTGTCTCCATAAGATTCGCCATTTCGGTGGCCATTGTGGAGATTCTCACGGGAGCCATCGCAGGCAACCTGGGAATTGTGCCGGAAGAATGGATGACTTATCTGGCGGGCTTCGGCGGCATCATTCTCACCTTCCTGGCGGGAGCCGAGATAGATACGCGGCTCATGAGAAACAAGTTTAAAGAAAGTTTCCTCATTGGTATATTTTCCTTTCTTCTCCCCTTTATAGGAGTTTTTCTCTATACCTATTTCATGCTTCACTGGACCTATGGAGCATCGCTTATTGCAGGCGCGGCCCTCTCGACGACCTCGCTTGCCGTTGTCTATTCGGTTCTCGTGGAGACCGGCCTTTGCGCTTCTGAGCTTGGCAAGACTATCATGGCAGCAACCTTTGTCACCGATATGGGGACTGCCTTGGCATTGAGCATCATGTTTCTGAAGCCCACTCTTTACACTTTTCTTTTCATAGCGGTCTCCCTCGTGGTGATAGTGTTCGTTGACAGGTTCTCGCTGCTGTTCCTCAGGGGGACCTATTTTTCCAATAAGGTGATAGAGCCTGAGGTCAAGCTGATCTTTCTGGTGCTGCTCATCTTTATATTTTTTGCGAACATCGGAGAGGGCCATGCAGTGCTTCCCGCCTTTATAATGGGCCTTGTGATGTCGAAGCATTTCAAGGAGCAGCGGAAGACAAAGCTCCTGAGGAACAAGCTGAGAACGGTGGCCTACACCATGATTACCCCGTTCTTTTTTATCGTGGGAGGCATGAGGATATCCATTCCTCTCATAGCTTCTGCTTTCGGCCTCTTCATAGTGCTCTTTTTCATCAAAGTGGCTTTGAAATTCCTGGGAGTCTATTTTCTTGCAAAGAAGTACCTTCCCCAGGGGAGCATGTACACTACCCTCCTTATGAGCACAGGCCTGACCTTCGGTACCATCGCGAGCCTTTTCGGCCTTAATTCGGGGATCATCACCCAGGTCCAGTATTCGGTGCTTGTCGGTGTGGTCGTAGCCAGCGCCGTCATCCCCACTTTCATCGCCCAGAGATGGTTCATGCCGGTAAGCGACGAGGACATGCTGAACGGGGAGAATGGCAATGGAAAAGGCGAAACCTGCCTGGCAGGCTGAAATCCTCAGAGGCCGCTTCTTTTTTTTGAAAAGTGATGTCCGCATATTTGTTGCTGCGCCTGGGGGGAAGGCACCCTGGTATGATCTGTCTGGAAAATATCCAAAATATATTTGATAAGCCGCATCCTGCGGACAGCGCGTGCAAAGATCGCCGCAGCCCCGTCAAACAGGCCGAGGAGAAGGCATTGATGGATCTCCAGGTCATTTTTACCATCCCGCCTCCTTCCAGGCCCTCCACATGGCATCAGGCGAAGGCCTTATAATCTTTATACAGTAAGCTTTTTAGAGATCGCAGCATTTGATATCTCTTTCTATATCGGCTATAATGATATTATGAATCACCCTATTACTATCCCTGATTTGCCATGCTTTGATCCAGAAGAAGAGCGATCCCGCCAGGAAGATGAATCGCGCTCTCATGACACTGAGATATCTTTTCCTGTGGGCGACATAGACTTTCTTCTCCTGCCTGAGCCCTATGAGGTTGAAGAAGATGGTATTCACCGCTATGATCACCTGGTGAAGGTCGATATAGATGCGTTCCTCACCGAGGCGGAGAGGTTAGTGGAGTGCCTTGCCTTCAGCTCATTCGACAGGGAAGAGAAGGCCTCGCAGATAGACTCCGATCTTTGCAGGGCAGTGCGCAGCCGCATGGCCCTGGACCTTGTCCTGGGCAGGCTTCTCGAGATCCTGAAACAGAAGGGGGTGGACCACCTGGGCTACCGCTCCCTCGAGACCTTCGCCGTCGAGCACCTCTCCCTCTCGGGGCGCACAGCATCGGAGCTGATACACAATTATGAGCTTCTCTCGCGGCTTCCCCGAACATGCGAGGCTTATCTTCAAGGCAGAGTTTCCAAGAGCGCACTCCGCCCTCTCTCGAGAGTAATCAATCCTGAGAACGAGGAGGAGTGGCTCGAGAAGGCGGGGCGCCTCCCGGTGAGGGCCCTTGAGAAGGAAGCGAAAGAGGCTCTTGCGTCACAGGCTGTGGAGGAAACTTCAGCCGACCTGGTGCCAGACAGCGATAAAAAAAATGGCATGATGATGCGCTTCAGGGTGTCGCCCGCTTTAGCCCTCACCTGGGATTTCGCCCTTTCCTACTTCAGGGATAAGGAGCATTACAGCGGGCCCCAGGCGGGGTTCGTCGAGGCCCTCCTTTCCAATTGGATGGCCTCGGGAAAGCTCTCTGAGAGGGGTGTCGGCACAGTGCCTGTCCCCCTTGATGACCGGGGAAGCTTGCCTGTATTTTACCGCGTTCCTCTTTCCAGGTGGAGGAGAAACGTTGAGCCGATGCCTTCCGATGGGGAGCAGCACTCTTGTGAGGAGCAATCCTGCTGCGATAGGCATTCCTCCCGTGAGAGGCGCTCTTTCCGGAGGCGCCGGGGTTACATGCAGAGCGCGTCCGACCTCGAATCACACGATCCCTGGAAGTATCCCTGGAGCATCTTCTTTCCATCGTGGCTTGAGGAAGTGACGGAGGTGACAGGGAGAGAGGTGAGAGTGCTGGCCAGGAGGCTCATTAAGGCCGCCTGGATGCGCCAGAGGCTCGAGGTGGGAATAGGGATGCTCCTGCGGGCGATGGACATGCGACAGCTTTACCGTGTGTTCGGCTATGACTCAGTGGAGGAATATGGGGCAGATAAGTGCGGCTTCTCCAAGGCGCAAATATACCGCTTCATAAGGCTAGCGAAAGACTTTCACCGTCATTCGCTCACCGAAGAAGCCTTCAAGTCGGGTATCATCACCAGGGAGCAGGCGCGTCTCATTCTTCCCATAGTGAACGAGAACAATGAGGACGAGTGGATTGCCTATGCCGCCTCTGTGCCGGTGATTACGCTCCGGGAGGAGGCTCAGCGCTGCGCCAGGATTGTGGAGTATGACTGCCTTGTGCTTCATAAATACAGGCTCCTGCCAAGCTTCCGGTATATCACCGACGAGCGGTTTGCCGAGCTGCCTGAAGAGGTGCGGGAGTGCATCAGGACGGGATCGTGGTATGAGGGGCCGTCACTTCGGCCTTCGTGGCCTCTCGCAGAAAATGACGGGGAATCTGCAGTAAGCCGTGACAAACGTCTTGAAGAGCCCTGGAAGTATTTTGAAGATGTTGATGAGTTGGTGGCCTATGAAGCCGCTATGAAAGAGAGTCGTAAAACCGTCTTGTGTGCGGCTGACGGGAGTCAGGCATTCACCATGGAAAAGGGCGGAATTGCCTTGCGTGCGCCTCAGGATGACCTGAAATCATCACCATGCTCATGTGCAGGGGCAGCCTGCCAGGCCGACGGAGAGGTGCACAGGCAGACCCGTGTGGCCTGCACCATCCCCCATGGAGAAAATCCCGAAGAGATCTTCCTCATGGATCTCATCAGGGGAAGCGCTGCCTCGGCAGCAGGCGGTATTGCCACAGGAGGGTGCACCATAGCCATCAGGTTCTTCCTTCCTGAGGACCTCTATAATCTCTGGAATACCGCCGCTACGGCCTTCTTGCGCCTTGCCGCACAATCAGAAGAATCAGCCGCCAATGAATCTGGCGCTTCGGAATCTGCCGCCTTGGACTCAGCCGCGATAGACTTAGCCACCCCTCCCTGGGAAGAAAGATTCCTTGCCTCCCTCCTCGCCGACTATCTCACCGCCGAAAAGGTCTTCCACAAGGCGGCCCGCCACCACGACATTCTCAAGCGTGACCGGTTCCGCTGCCAGGTCCCCGGCTGCCACTGCCGCCACAACCTTGAGGTCCATCATATCATCAGGCGCTCCCAGGGCGGCACCGATGATCCCAGGAACCTCATCACGCTCTGCAAAGCCCATCACATTCATATCCTCCACACTCTGAGGGCCCTCGTTCTCAAGGGGCAGGCGCCTCATAACCTCACTTTCACCTTCGGCTCCCGGCCAGGTTGCGAGCCCTTCCTGGTTTATGAAAGTGGAGTAAAAAAGCGGGGCCTCTGCTTCATTCTCCCCCGGGGGCCGGCCGGCAGAATTTGCTGAATGCAGTGCCGGGATAACAACGACCAGGTAGGGAATTGAGCGGGAAAAAGCGATCCGATGGAATGGCCAGCTTTGTTGACACAGGCCATGGCAGGGGATATAATAGAGGCATGGAAATACGCTCCGACACAGCGATGCAGGGAGCTTCCGCGCCTCACGGCGCCGCGAAGGCCCCGGGCCAGGCAGGCCCTGATGCTGATGCCGTCAAGAAGGCTCGCCTCGAGTATGAACAGGCCTCGCTGGGCTCCAAGCTCCATGACGCCCTTAAAGCCCTCCGATCCTCGCCATAGCGCCCTTATGACGGGCCTTTATGTCCATATCCCCTTCTGTGAAAAAAAATGCCGGTACTGTAATTTCCCTTCCATTCCGAGGACAGAGTGGGATGATGCTTTCTGTGAGAGCTATGTGGAGGCCCTGTTGAGTGAGATAGAGTCAGCGGCTCAGGCTGCAGGTGAAGAACTGGCTGTCGATTCCATATTTTTCGGGGGAGGGACCCCCTCTCTTCTGCCCCTGAGATTTCTCCGGGAAATCACCGCCAGGCTGAGGCACTGCTTTCATGAAGCGGAGTCATGCGAGCTCTCCATTGAAGCGAATCCTGGCACCATTGACGCGGGAACCCTTAAGGCATTGAGGTTCTGCGGCTTCAACCGCCTGAGCATCGGGGCCCAGAGCCTCCGCGATGACCGCCTTGCCGCCCTGGGTAGAATCCATGGGAGGAGGGAGATCTTCGAGGCCCGTGATGGCGCCGTAAAAGCAGGCTTCCCCTCCATAGGCATGGACCTGATCTACGGCATCCCCGGCCAGGGCCTGGCGGAATGGGAAAGGGATCTTGACGAGGTCCTCTCTCTCGGGCTTCACCATCTCTCAGCCTATGGGCTCACCCCCGAAGAAGGCACGCCCCTTGGTGATGCCATCATAAGGGGCCTTGCAGAGGTTCCCGGCGATGACGAGCAGGCGATGATGATGGAGGCGGCCCATGAAAGGCTCACAAGCTGCGGCTACGTCCATTACGAGGTTTCCAATTTCGCCCTGGCAGGCCATGAATGCCGTCATAACATGAGATACTGGCTTGGTGGTGACTATCTTGGCTTCGGGAGCTCGGCATGCTCTTTCATGAACCGCTGGCGCTTCTCGAATACCTCTGATCCCCGGGAATACGTGAGGCGCATCGAGGAGGGACTTTCTCCCATTGTGTTTGCAGAGAGGCTTTCCCTGGGCCGCCAGATGGGAGAGTATATGATGATGGCCCTCAGGACTGAGAAAGGAGCAGGCAGAGAGGATTTCATGGAGCGCTTCGGAGTTGATCCTCTTGAGCATTACAGAAGAGAGCTTGACGATCTCGCTGCCGGGGGTCTTGTCATCGTGGAAAGCAGCGGAACAATCCGCATCCCGCCCCGCCATTTCTTCCTGCAGAGCGAAATCGCTTCAAGGTTTATCGAGGAAAGCTAGTCAGCGAGAGCCACGGCCTCGATTTCCACCACCCCTCCGAGGGGGAGGGCAGCAACCTGAACTGTGGAGCGTGCCGGGGGGCTCTCCTTGAAGAACTCGCCGTAGAGAGTGTTCACCTTGGGGAAGTCCCTGATATCGGTGACAAAGACGGTGGTCTTGACTACATGTGCCACTGAGGTCCCCGCCGCTTCGAGGATCGCTTTCATATTCGAGAGAGCAGTGGCAGTCTGGGCCTCAATGCCTCCCTCGACGAGCTTCCCCGTCGTGGGATCAATGCCCAGTGAGCCTGACGTGTAGATGAACTGCCCCGCTTTCACTGCCTGCGAGTAAGGGCCGATTGCCTTGGGCGCATTGTCTGTATGGATTATCACCTTTTCCGCCATAGTGTTTCACGCTGCCTCTCTCGGGAATTCTTTTCAGGGAGTCCTCCAGATTTTTCAGGCACACCGGTGAGGGTGTGCCTGAAAAATCATCCACTGATCGTCCCTGAATCTCCAGGAGGATAATTCTCCATGATCCTCTTAAAATCATGCTAAATTCCCTTGCATGCAAAAATATTTTTTTGCCCTTTACTTTCCCTTATATCATGGGCTTTTTAGCCAGGATCCAGGCATTGAAAAAAAATCAACACAAATAGAGATGCTGCTGCCATTGGTGAGGTTAATTTTGAAAAAACCTCGCCAATGCAAGCTTTTTGCCCGGTAGAGGGGGCATAACCGATTGGGATGGTCTCGTTCCTCTTTTTCTCAAAGCCTTCCTGTATTTGAAAGAATGCCTCCACAAGCCATCAGAAAGTCAATATGGCGGGTATTAAGACCTTGGATGTAGGAAAGATTCCTCTTGACCATGAAGGGTGGAAGTGTTACAATCTCACTTTGAGATATAAAATTCCAGTGAAAGGTACAAGGCAATGAAGCAATATGCGATCTTACAGAAGAGCCATTTTGCTGATTTCATTTCAGCGCTGGCAGTGGAGCAGTCGGTGATGGCGCCTGTGGCAAAGGGATATGATAACTATGCCTTTGAACCGGTGACCCGGGCCAGCCAGATTGCTCTCAAGCACATCCCCACCATCCTTCCCCCAAAAAAGTATTTCATGCCCCCCTCGGAGACCATACTGGAATACTCGCGCCGCGAGGGAGAGGCAGTGCACCCTGTCGTTGAGTATGAGAAGATGATCCTTTTCGGCGTCCACACCTGCGACCTTATGGGCGTCCAGTGCCTGAACATGGCCCTCTCGGAGCATCCAGAGGATATCAATTATCTTTCCCGGAAAAACAAGATAGCCATCATAGGCCTTGAGTGCGAGGATTATTGCGATGAGTATGCGAGCTGCCATCTCATGGCAAATGATCTTCCCAACGGCGGCTATGATGCGTTCTTCACGGACCTTGGTGACTATTTCATCATCCATCTCAACACGCAGATGGGCGATGATGTTCTTGGAAGGACAAAGCTCATCGAGCCTTCAACGGAGAGCCACTGGGATGAGCTGATGAAGTTCAGGGAAAAGAAGCGCTCAGTCTTTAAAAATGAAGTGCCTGTCACCCACCAGAAAATCAAGGAGGTTTTCGATAATGCCTGGAAAAGCCCTGTGTGGAGCGACATTGCAAAGCGCTGCCTTGCCTGCAGCAACTGCACCAATGTATGCCCCACATGCTATTGCTTTGATGTAGTCGATGAGCCCGATCTCGACCTTATCACGGGAAGGCGCCGCAGGAAGTGGGATTCCTGCCAGAGCGCCTCCTTCGCCAGGGTGGCGGGCGGCGAGAGCTTCAGGGAAGACCGCGGTGCCAAGCAGCGCCACCGCTACTACAGGAAGTTCAAGTACCCCGTGGAGCGCTTTTTTCGCTATTTCTGCACGGGATGCGGCAGATGCAGCCGTACCTGCATGGCCAAGATCAACCTCAAGGAGACCCTGACTTCGCTCGTGAAGGAGTTAAACTGATATGAAAAAAACAGCACTGCTCGAATCAGAATTCAAAACCAAAGTGGGAAAGATTCTCCGCACAAGGCAGATGACCCCCCTGGAAAAGCTTTTTGAGATTGCCCTCCCCGGCGGCGAGAGCCTCGATCACCTGCCGGGCCAGTTTGTAATGGTCTCCCTCCTGGGCGTTGGTGAAGCGCCGATTTCAGTATCATCTTCACCGACAAAGAGAAGATCCTTTGAGCTGGTGGTAAGAAAAGCCGGGAGAGTCACCACGGCCCTTCACCGCCTCGAGGCCGGTGACGAGGTGGGCATCAGGGGGCCCTTTGGAAACGGCTTCCCCATAAGGTATCTTGAGGGGAATGACCTCCTCATCGTGGCAGGGGGGCTGGGTATCGTGCCCATCCGCTCCATCATCAATTATACCATAGACAACAGGAGGGATTTCGGAAAGGTCACCATCCTGCTGGGCTGCCGCACTCCCAAGGACCTGCTCTTTTCCGACGAGACTGACAAGTGGAACCACCGCCTTGACGTGATGTTTGAATGCACCGTTGACAGGGGGGATGCCGAGTGGGACGGGAACGTAGGCCTCATCACCTCCCTCATTCCCGGCATCACTCTTGAACCCGACAGGACCTTTGCCATAGTCTGTGGCCCGCCCATCATGTACAAGTTCGTCATCGCGAAGCTCCTGGAGAAGGGCATCCCTGAGCGCCAGATCATCGTCTCCCTTGAGCGGCATATGAAGTGTGGTATCGGCAAGTGCGGCCACTGCCAGATTCATAACTATTACTGCTGCCAGGACGGCCCTGTTTTCACTTACGATAAAATAAAGAATCTGGAAGAGGCAATATAACATGAGAAAACCAAAAGTCGCTTTCTTTGATTTTGCGTGCTGTGAAGGGTGCCAGCTCCAGGTGGCAAACCTTGGTGAAACGCTCCTGGAGATGCTGCATCATATTGATATAGTGGAGTTCCGCGAGGTGATGTCGGAAAAGTGGGATGATGAGTATGACGCGGCAGTGGTGGAAGGGAGCATCACCGATCACCATGCCGAGGATCGGATCAAGAAGATCCGCGAGCGCTCAAAGATCCTTATCGCATATGGATCCTGCGCTACCATCGGCGGGGTGAACGGCATGAAAAACGCGTTTAATCTCAGGGACATACGCACCTACGTGTACGGGATGGATTACAAGTACTTTGACACGTTACCCACCAGGCCCCTTCACCAGGTGGTGAAGGTTGACTATTTCGTAAACGGATGCCCTGTCTATAAGCCGGAGTTCCTGGAGATCTTCAAGACGGCCCTCATGGGACTCCCCTATCATGTTCCCGACCATTCAGTCTGCGTCGAGTGCAAGTTTAACGAGAACGTCTGCATGTATGAAAAGGGCATCACCTGCATGGGACCCCTCACCCGCGCCGGCTGCAACTCCTGGTGCATCAACAACGGGAATATCTGTTACGGGTGCCGCGGCATGGTGACCAATCCCAATAAGGACGGGGCAAAGGAAGTGCTTGAGCGATACAAGATACCTATGGACTGGGTTCTCAATAAAATGGATATGTACAACAAATGCAGGGAGCTGGAAACACATGAGCACAAAAAACATTGACATCAAAGTAGAATATCTCACCCGCGTCGAGGGTCATGGAAATATCGTCGTGAACGTGAAGGAGGGCAGGCTTGAGACCTGCCAGCTCCAGATCGTGGAATCCCCGCGGTTCTTCGAGGGGATGCTGAGGGGGCGCTCCATTTTTGAAGCGCAGCATATCACGAGCAGGATATGCGGCATCTGCTCCTGCGGCCATTCCCTTGCCTCAATCCAGGCAGCCGAGGATGCCCTGGGATTCACGCCTTCGCCCCAGACAGTGGCCCTCAGGAAGCTGCTCCTCCATATGGAGACGCTTGACAGCCATATCCTTCACATTTACCTCCTCGCGGCGCCCGATCTGCTGGGGGTGAAGAGCTTCGTTCCCCTCATCACCACCCATGAAAAGGTGGTGCGCCGGGCGCTTCGCCTCAAGAAGGCCTGTAATGACGTGTGCGACATCCTTGTGGGCCGCCATGTCCATCCCATCTCGGCCATTGTGGGCGGCTTTACCAAGCTTCCCCGCGAGAAGGACCTTGAAGCCATGGAAAAGATACTCATAGACACAAAGCCCGACGTGGAGGCTTCCATAGAGCTGCTGAAGACGCTCCGGTTCCCCGAGTTTGAGCGTGACACCGAGTACGTGGCCCTGGTGAGCGATGAGGCAGAATACCCCATGCTCATGGGCGATGTAGGCTCCACCGACGGCGCAAGAAAAGACAGGCATGACTTTAGAGCCATCACCAATGAGTTTGTCGTGCCCCACTCTTCAGCAAAGCACACCAAGTGGAACAGGACAGCTTACGCCGTGGGGGCACTTGCCAGGTTCAACCTGAACCACGGGAAGCTCCATCCTCTTGCCAAGGAAGTGGCAGCCGTGCTGGGGCTCAAGGCGAAATGCACCAACCCCTTCCTGAACACCGTGGCCCAGGTCGTGGAATGGGCCCACTGCCTTGAGGATTCGCTCCATATTCTCCAAGATCTTAAAAACAAAGGGATAAATTACGATGAGGAGCTTGTCGTCGGTATTGACGAGGCCGGGAGAATCCCCGTGAAGGCCGGGAAAGGTGTCGGCGCCGTCGAGGTGCCCAGGGGCATCCTCTTCCATAATTACGAGATTGACGAGAAGGGCATGATAACAGATGCCACCTGCATCATCCCGACCAACCAGAACCTCAACAATATCGAGGAGGACATGGAGAAGATTGTGCCAGAGCTGCTGCCCTCAAAGAGCGAGGAGGAGATCACCTTCACCCTCGAAGCCCTGGTGAGGGCCTATGATCCCTGCATCTCCTGCTCAACTCATTTCCTGGACGTGAAGTTTGTTGACCGCTGACATAAGGGAGGCCCTCAGGCCCGACCCTTCACATCCCGTCACGATCATCACCGTGGGGAACAGCCTCCGCGGTGATGACGGGGTGGGGCCCTACATCGCCTCACGCCTTCCCCCCCTGGGGGAAGGTTTTTTTGTGCTCGACGCCGGTCAGCAGCCCGAAAGGATCTTTTATGAAGCCGCCGGAAGGCCTGCGCCGAGGGCCGTGATACTTGATGCGGCGGATTTCGGAGGCCATGCCGGCGAGATGAGGCTCTTCTCTATAGAGGAGATACCGGCCACGACGCTTTCGACCCATACCTTCCCTCTCCCGGTGCTTGCCTCGCTCCTTCAGAAGGACTGCGGATCTGCGGTGATCTTTCTCGGCATCCAGGCCGTTACCTTCACGATGGGCGAAGGCCTTACCGTAGAAGTGCAAAGGGCCGCCGATGCCCTCGTGGCCTTCCTTACCTCCCCTTCTTGAAGCCGAAGGTGTAAAAGAGAAGCCTCAGCTCCTCCTCTATCACATAATTCACATAATCATCACTGTCGGAAAACTTGCCGAGCTGCTCCTCCAGCACGAGGGGGTGGGAGTAAAACTTCACGCCGGTGCCTTTGAAGGCGCGGTGGAGGCAGAGCATGGAGCGCCGTGAATGGATTGAGTCCGTCACGACCAGGGCATCCCTGAAGGGGGTTCTGTCATAGTATTCCCTGAGCTTCCGGGCATCATCGCGGGTGCTCAGGGAATCCATCAGCAGCACAGACGATGAAGGGGGAATATCGCGGTTTTTCAGGATGGCCTTGACGACCATGACATCGAACTTGTCAATGCCGTATTCTCTTGAAAAATCCGTGACCCACTGATCGTCGCGCCCGATGGTGATGACGATTTTTTTCCCATACCCCTTCTTGAAGAGCTCGGCGCCATAGGGCACTCTCCTCTCAGCCTTGCCGCCATGGACGAAAACTATGTCGCAGGCCTGTGCGCCATCCTGCACGGTGAGCCACCCTGCAAGCCATCCCACCAGAAGGTGCCTGGTGAAAAAGAGAAGGCATACCAGGGCGAGAAACACCCCGGCGGCGATGAGAGCCTTTTTCCTGTGAATTCTTATGGTCCAGCAGCAATCAGCCATTCTGCAGCCCCTGCCTGTCTCATGGAGTTTCTTCAGAGAAAACTGATATCCTGTGTATCCCTCGCCGATGCAAAAGGATTTGTAAGTGCCGAGGGGAAAATAAGTAATAAATCGCTTTTTATGAGGCAGGGGGAAAATGGATTCTGAGCTCTCGGTCCTCAATGAGATAGCATCGATGCCATCCTTTCAGTCAGAAGAGGAACTGGCAGGCGAAGCCATCGAGAAGTGCTCCCGCCTCTTCTCTGCCCGTTGTTTTGCTCTTATTACAGGCATGGGTGAGTCCCGGCAGGTGACTGCCTCCTGGGGATACAGTGATCCCCGGGTGGCCCTCGCAGGAGCCGGGGAGCTTCTGCCCGGCCGGTTTATTCACCGCTTCGGTGAAGGGGAGGAATATACAGAGATTCTCATTGAGAAGGCCCCTCCTCCCGATGACGGTGAAAGCCGCCTGATGATGCTTTTCTGCCGCCGCCTGGAACAGGCACTGATCGCTTTGCGGAGCGAGGGAAAGAGACTGCGTACCTTTGCCTCCCGGGCTGAAAGCGCCAGCAGGGCGAAAAACGATTTTCTTGCCACCATGAGCCACGAGATAAGAACACCCATGAACGGTATCATGGGGATGACGGCTCTTCTGCTTGACTCCCCCCTCTCGTCGGAGCAGAGCGATTATGTGGAGACAATACGGAACAGCGCCGATTCGCTCCTCACCATAATCAACGATATCCTGGACTTTTCCAAGATAGAGGCAGGGAAGCTCGAGCTTGAGCTGCTTGATTTTGACCCTGTAAGGCTTGTTGAGGATATCAACGATACCCTTGCCCTCAAGGTCCTCGGGCGTGACATTGAGTACCTCTGCTCTATTGACCCGGCCCTCCCGGCCCTTGTCAGGGGCGATCCCGGGAGGCTGCGGCAGATTCTGCTCAATCTTGTTGACAATGCCATCAAGTTCACCGTCCATGGAGAGGTGATCGTGCAGCTCATTCTTGAGCATGAGGACGCCGCCTCGTCCAGAATCAGGTTCTCAGTGAGTGATACAGGCATTGGCATACCCCGTGACAGGCTTGCGCAGGTTTTTGACGCCTTCACGCAGATTGACGCTTCCACCACCAGGAAGTACGGCGGAACAGGCCTGGGCCTGTCAATTACCAGAAAGCTTGTAGAGCTCATGGGCGGCTCCCTCCATGGAGCTTCCGACGAAGGTCGCGGCTCCCTCTTCTGGTTTACCCTTGAATTTCCCCGGTCCCTGTCTTCAGTGCCGGCTTATCTTACCATGCCTTTCGGGACGGAAGGAAAGAGGATTCTTGTCACCGTCGGCAATGGCACCGAGAGGGGCTTCCTCATCGAATTGCTTGCAAAATGGGGATTTCAATGCATGGAGTCATCTGATGTTCTTGATGCGCTTGAGAGGGCCCGCGTGGCATATGCAGCAGGGCATCCCTTCCATATGGCCCTCATTGAGATGAATATGCAGGGCAGCGTGGGGGCAGGCAGGCTTATGAAGGAACAGGGCGCCTGCAACGATATGAAGGCTGTCATGCTTGTCCCCTTCGGAAGGCTTGGCGAAGTCCACCATCTCTTTGATGAGGGCTTTTCCGCCTACCTTACCAAGCCTCTCAAGCTTTCCCAGATCCATCAGGTCCTTACCCTGCTCTCCGGTGAAGGAGGAAAGGTCTCTCCTGCCATATGCGGCGAGACTGTGGAGAGAGCAAGCCGTATCGAGAGCGCGAGAAGGCTCCGGGTGCTTGTTGCAGAGGATAACCTGGTGAACCAGAAGGTAGCCTGCAAGCTCCTGGAAAGCCTGGGGTACGAGGCCTCCGTGGCGGCTACGGGCCTTGAGGCTCTTGCCGCCCTGGAGCATATCCCCTATGACATTGTGCTGATGGATGTGCAGATGCCCGAAATGGATGGCATTGAGGCGACAAAAGTCATAAGGAGCCCCGAGTCAAAGGTTTTCAACCATAATGTGGTGATAATTGCCGTCACCGCCGCGGCAATGAAGGGAGACAGGGAGCGCTGCATCATCGCCGGAATGAACGGCTACCTCTCAAAGCCTTATCACCTGGAGGAGCTTGCCCTGGAAATGAAAAAGTATCTTCCTCTTGAGACTACTGCGATGCCCTTGCAGAAGAGCCCTTCCATGGAGGAACACCAGGTTTTTGACAGGAATGCCTTGCTGGCGCGCCTGGGAAATGACGAGGAGCTTCTGGCGGAAATCCTGGAAGTGTACCTTCAGGATGCTCCGCTGCAGTTAGGGAAGATAAAGGAAGCCATCAAAAACTCGGAGGGGGAGAAAGCTGCCCGGAGCGCCCATGCCCTGAAGGGCGCCTCGGCGAATTTGGAGGCTGGCGCCCTCAATGAGCTTGCAAGCCAGATGGAGCGTGCAGGCAGGGAAAACAACCTTAAGAGGCTCAAGGCGCTCATCGGGCCTGCAGAAAAAGCTTTCAATGATTTTAGGAATGCCATTGGAATATCAGCGGGCATTCCGGAAAGGTTGAGCCATGATTGTAATCAATGAATCAGCTGATATAGGGCTGAGAGTGGCGGTCATTACGGGGGAGTCCATCTCGATCCATCCTTCAGAAGCAGAACAGGTGAGGGAATTGATGCTTCTTGTCCAGGAGAGGAGCACGGGGGAGCTATCCAACGAGGCACTCAGGCAGGCTGTGAGGCAGCTCCTCAAGCGGGGCGGCTTCAAGCCTTCGGGGAGGAGCAAGCCCGCCAGTGAATATCTTGCCCAGGCAGCCCGCGAGGGAAGGTTCCCTTTCATCAACAACCTTGTGGACTGCAATAATTACCTTTCCCTTCTTACGGGTCTTCCCATGAGCCTCCTGGACGCCGATGTGGCGGGAGACAGGATAGTGCTGAGGACAGGCCGTGCGGGCGAACAGTTTGTTTTCAACAGTGCCGGTCAGGTCATCGATATTGAGGGTCTCATATGCGCGTGCCGTGAAGACGGCACTCCCCTGGGGAACCCTGTAAAAGACTCGATGGAGGCGAAGCTTGGCGCGGAGACAAAGAATGTCGTGGCCGTCGTGTATGCTCCTGTCGAAGGGGTGGCCTCATGGGAAGCCTGTGAAATCGCCGGGAAATTCGCCCATATGCTCTCGAGGTTCGGCGGGGCATCGAGTAACGAGATTCATGTGCTCTAGGCATGGTGATGGATGTGCAATGTGGTAAGAATTGTCACGGATTCCACATGTGATCTTCCCCTTTCCGACCTGGAAGAGCGGGGGATTACCCTTGTTCCCCTCTCGGTGAGGTTCGGTGCCAGGTCGTACCGCGATGGCCTTGACATAGGGCATGGAGAGTTTTACAGGATGATGGCAGACCACAGCGAGCTCCCTACTACCTCCCAGCCTGCGCCAGGCGATTTTCTGGAAATATACCGGCGGCTTGCCGGGGAAGGTGCTTCCATACTCTCCATTCATCTCTCGAGCCGGTTATCGGGCACGGTAAATTCCGCAAGGATGGCACGCGATCTGCTGATGGAAGATGAGCCCGGCGCCTCTGTCACCGTCATTGACTCGCTGACTGCCACGCTTGGCCTTGGGATGATGGTGCTGAAGGCCCATGCCCTGGCAGGGCAGGGAATGCCCGTGGAGCATATCGCGGCAGACCTCAACAGCATGGCACCGCGGAATCACGGCGTGGGCCTTGTGAAGGATCTTCACCATCTCTCCCGGGGGGGAAGGCTTTCCGGGAGCCAGGCTTTCTTCGGGTCCCTTCTTAAGGTCGTGCCTCTTATCAAGATGGAGCAGGGGGTTCTTGAACCTCTCGGGAAAGCCGTGGGAGTCCAGGCAGGCCTTAAGAAGATAGGGGAATACATACAGCAGAAGGGGAGCGGCTCTCCACCTCCCTCGCTCGCCCTAGTCACGGGGGAGCTCATCGAGGAGAGAGACAGGCTCGCGGAAATGCTGCAAGCCGGCCATCCCCGCTCCCCCATAATGAAGGGAACCCTTGGTGCCGTCATAGGGGCGCACCTTGGCCCGA
>JAVHLM010000001.1:259971-383830 GCA_031082125.1 Candidatus Eremiobacterota bacterium | reverse complement strand
AATCCCTGGTGGTGATGTGGAGCGGGCCTCAGTAGAGCCCGAGGAGAAGGGGAAAAAATGAAAGGATGCCGTCATAGGGTCATATATTGGCCCGAAATCCCTGGTGGTGATGTGGAGCGGGCCTCAGTAGAGCCCGAGGAGAAGGGGAAAGGTGGGATGGCCGCCGTAGATGATGGTGGTCTCAAGAGGAAAGAGGTCCTTCACGAGCCCTGTGATGTCATCAATACCGGGGATGGCATCGGCTCCTGTCACCACGGTAAGCTTTTCCCTGGTGCCTGTGATGCGGTGAGCGGCGATCCCGGCGAGAAGCCTCCTGATATTGCCTTCAATGACAAGAGGCTCCCCCTCTGCCATGGCAACCCAGTCGCCCTGATTTATTATCGTTGCCCCTATGGTCCTTTCCTGGCGGGCTCTGAATATCTCCACTGAAAGACAGAGGTCCTTGTGCTCCTCATGGCAGGCCTTCAGATCGTCAATTCCCATTGACGGATCATAAAAGTCAAGGAATGCAAGTCCCTGCACCAGGTCTTTAACAGGAAGGACCAGGACGGTGCGGTCCAGCATGCCTGCCGCAATTTCGCAGCATGAGATGCAGTTTGCATTGTTGGGAAGAAGGAGAATGTCCCTTGAAGGGATCCGTTCAAGCACTTCCACTACTTCCTTGACACTGGGATTCATGGTACGGCCCCCATTGATCACATAGGCTCCCGCGCTTTCAAAGACGTCAATAAGCCCGCTTCCCGTCACTATCGCCGCCAGTGCCGTCCTGAGGCTCTCAAATCGGGGAGAAATCATGTCTCGGTGGGCGTTCATCTCATCCATCAGGAACATTTTCTTATGCTGGCGAAGCATGTCATCGCGTTTTTCCCTTATGATAGCTCCTGCTGAGGCGACAAGCCCCCTTACGGTATCGGGGGCGTTAGTGTGAAGGTGGATTTTCAGGAAGCCCGGAGATGACGCCACTGCAAGGGAGTTCCCGAGACCCTCCAGCGCTTCCGTGAGCTCCTCAAAGCTTTCCTCCTGAGTTTCAACGATAAACTCCGTGCAATAACGGTATTCAAGGTCCTCCATGCGGAATCCCGTTCTTATCTCTGAAGCCATGCGGTCTTTTTTCATGCGCTCATGGTTTTCAAAGCGGGCAGCCCTCAGCATCCCCTCCAGCAGGTATACAAATCCCTGTCCCCCGGCGTCCAGGACCTGGCTCTCTTTCAGGATGGGGAGCAGATCACGCGATTCAACAAGGGCATGTCTTGCAATCTGGTGGACCTGCTCGAGGGCGGGGAGGAGTTCCTCCCTGGCGAACCGGCGGTTTTCAAGCTCTTCGGCGAGGACGCGTATCACCGTGAGAATAGTTCCCTCCTTGGGGTCGGAGACTGCCTTGTATGCCCGGTCCGCGGCGCTGCGGAAAGCAGGCGCCAGGTCGCCGGCGGTAAGGAAATCCTGGCCTTTGAAATACTTTCCAAAGCCTCCAAGTATCTGGGAGAGGATGACGCCCGAATTGCCGCGGGCTCCCAGCAGGGCTCCCTTCGCAATTGCGGCCAGGAAGCTTCCCAGCGAGCCATCACCTGCAAGCCTGAATGCCGAGACGGCGCCTCTCAGCGTCAGATACATGTTGGTTCCCGTGTCACCGTCGGGGACAGGGTAAACGTTGAGCCTGTTGAGGTGCTCGCGGTGGCATGCCACCCATTGCACTCCCCCGAGGAAGAGCTTCCGGAACAGCTCGCTGTCGCACTGCACTATTTCCATAGTGCTATTATTTTCCGGAAGGCCAGGCGAGTTCCTCCCATGAACCGGGGAATCAGATTCTTCCCAGGACTGCCCAAGGGGACAGGAGGGAAGACACCTTGCCTGGAATAATTGGATAACGGGTTTTGGCGCAGAGAAGGGGAATCCTGTTGCCGGAATGGAGTCGGAGGTGCAATGAAAAAGTGCTGCCCTGTCTGCCGAAAAGCGGGTGACACCTGCGGGGACTACTGCAGGTGCGGAGCGTTGCCGGGGCCGGGCGGGACCGTCTATGACGTTGAGCTGTCCGAATGCCCGGGCGATGAGAGCAGGGCCCCGGATCCCGGCCCCACGATAATAGCCGAAAATGTGTGCCGCGAGGATATTGAGGATATAAAAAAAGTTTTTCACGAGAGCGGTGCCTCCATATCCCTTGTCCCCCATGATGGAAACCTCCCTGGTGTCGCGTCCCGGGAGCTGCTCATGAGGAACATCCGGAAGCTCAGCCAGGCTGACACCCGCAAAGGCGAGCGAAACCATGAGAACCTTTTCAGGGCGGCCCTTTTCGTGCTCCTTGCCCTGGTGGTGATCGTTTCGGGGAAGACCATGTCCCTTGAAGGATCTGAGGTGCACAGAGCTGTCATGAAAGGCGATCTTGACAAGGTGCGGGCATATATTGCCCGTGATCCCCGGCTTGTGAACCTGAAGGACCGGCAGGGGAGGACGCCTCTTCACTATATCGGCCAGGGCAGAAGCAGGGAAATGGCGGAGCTGCTGATCTCCCATGGGGCAGATACCAATGCGAGGGACTCGGCGGGATGCACTCCTCTTGCCCTTGTCCTGAAGCAGAGTGACAGGGCCATGGCCGAATACCTCCGGCTCAATGGGGCCCGGGAATAGGGGGACCCCCCGCCGAGAAGGGCTTCACGTCGATACCTTCTGCCTCGAGGGCATCTCTCACGGCATGCGCCAGTGCCGGAGCATCAGGAGTGTCGCCATGGATGCAGATCGTCCCGGCTTCAAGAGGCACGGGAATCCCCTCGCATGAGAGCACGAACTTATCCCTGACAAGACGCACCACCCTCTCGCGGAGTGCCTTCTGATCGTGTATCACCGCGCCGGGAAGGGAGCGGGGGAGGAGGAGACCGTCGGCCCTGTAAGCCCTGTCGGCAAAGAACTCCTCTACAAAGGGGATACCGGCCTCGCGGGCCGCGACCGTCATCTTGCTTTTTGCCTGGCAGATCAGAAAGAGGCTCCTGTCAATCTCTGCAACGGCTTCGGCGATTGCCCTTGCTGCCTCCATATCCATGGCAGCCCTGTTGTAGAGTGCCCCATGGGGCTTCACGTGGCTGAGCCTGATGCCTGAGATCATGCAGAATCCCATGAGAGCCCCTACCTGGTATATCACCGATGCCTTGATCTCTTCCGGCGAGAGAGATATCTCGCGGCGCCCGAACCCTGCGAGGTCAGGGTACGAGGGGTGGGCTCCCAGGGCCACGGAAAATTCGCGGGCACGCTTCACTATACGCATCATGGTGAGTGGATCGGAGGCATGAAAACCGCAGGCCACGTTAATGGAAGTCACATAAGGGAGGAGCTCTTCATCCCTGCCGAGAGTATAGACGCCAAACCCTTCCCCCATGTCACAGTTAAGATCAATTTCCATGAGGTGTTCCTCCCGAGAGAAGATGTTCTATCTCATCATAGGCTTCCTGCTCTTCCCTGAGGGCAGCCACAGCTTCTTCTTCGCTGCATTGCAGGAACCGGATGGTGTCCCCCGGCGCTGCCTGGGCTATTATCCTGAGATCGGCGCCTATGACGGTGGCGATTTTTGTGTAGCCTCCCGTAGTCTGGCAGTCTGCCATGAGGATGATGGGCATACCGTCGCCGGGAACCTGGACCGAGCCAATGCTTGAGGGCTCCGAGATGATATCGGCACCATTTTTATGGGCAAGGCGGGGGCCCCTTAGGCGGTATCCCATCCTGTCCGATGCAGAAGAGACCTCATAAGGCTCCGAGAAGAAAGTCTGCAGAGCCTCATCGGTGAAAGAGGCCTCGTGAGGCCCTGCGAGGGCCCGCACGGTCTTGACCTCGGGGATCGGCGGCACAAGATCGGGGAGGAGCACCGAAGGTGCCGCGGCGCCTTTTACAAGGGAGCCGAGAAAAAGCCTGTCCCCCGGTATCAGGGCTCTCCCCTCATGGCCCCCCAGGGCTCCCCTTGCATAGGTGGAGCGGCTTCCCATCACGACAGGCACCTCCAGGCCGCCCCTTAGGGCCAGGTAGAGCCTCAGGCCCTGCTGAGCCCGGCCGATCCTGACCTCGCTCCTGGAGGAGACAAAAAAAGATGACCAGCAGGGCATGGGCTTCCCGTCGAGAGTGACGGCCGCCGTTGCGCCGCAGAGAGAAACAAGGTTATCACAGTTGAAAGAGAGCCTGGGGCCCTGGAAGACGGCCTCGAGCACCGCAGCGTTCCGGTCGTTTCCCACAAGGAGGTTGGCTGCCGTAAATGCGAAACGGTCCATTGCCCCTGCCACGGGCATGCCGAAGGCGCGGTACCCCCATCGGCCCCGGTCCTGAACGGTAGTGAAAGTGCCGCCATGAAGTACTGATATCAAGGCTTTCCCCCTCTGTCCTGAGCGATCTCAATGAATGAGTCAATCGAAGAGCCTTCCCTTGCCCCTGAGGTGAGTTCAAGGTATTCTTCGCGGGTGACGGCCATGAACCTTACCTCATCGCCGGGAGAGAAGAGGAAGGGAGAGATCCTTATCGGGTCGTAGATTGCAAGGGGCGTATGGCCTATGAGACGCCACCCGCCAGGGCTTTTCACGGGGTAAATCCCTGTCTGCTGCCCCGCGATGCCTATGGTGCCGGCCGCTATCTCGGTGCGGGGATTCTCCAGGCGGGGCACGGCAATCTTTTCCGGCACCGTCCCCAGGTAGGGAAATCCCGGCGTGAAGCCAAGCATATAGACCCGGTAGGGCACCGAGGAGTGAAGCGCAATCACCTCTTCTGTGCTGAGGCCGCATATCTCTGCCACCTGGCCGAGATCAGGCCCTCTTTCACCTCCATAAAGAACAGGAACTTTGATGGTCCTTGACGGCTCCTCCCAGGGGCCTTCATCACCCAGGGCACCCATGGAGGAGAGGATTTCGGCTTCAAGGGAGCGCCTTGAGATCTCAAGGGGATTAAAATGGACCAGCAGCGACGAGTAGGCAGGAACAAGCTGAAGGGAGGGCAGGTCGTCTCTCCTTAAGAGCGACTGCGCCAGGCGGTGGACCCTCCTGTTTATAGCGGGATCAATGGCAGAGCCAAGAACGACATTGGTTCCGCTCTCGCCGGAGTGAAAGAACCTGATGCCTGAAGTATCCATACTCCCGTCATATTCGAGGAGCAGGGGAAAATCCCTCGCAGGGCCTCTCGAGCGGCACCGGGATGGCCCAGGCCCTCGGCGCCTCTCCCCCCCAGGTGGCCCTGCTCCTGCTCCGGGAAGGGCGCTTCTCCAACATGGCAGCGGTGATGGCCGCCTTCGGAGCGGTAATTTCCGAGGTAGGCGCCGTGCTTATGGTGGGGGGCGACATCAGGGGGGAGACCCTTGTGATACTCGGCGCCAACGGCGCAGGAAAGAGCAGCCTTCTCAGGGTGGCGGGAGCCCTGGAGCAATGGAGTGAAGGGAGCCTTCTCTGGAAGGGCCGCCCGGTCTTATCGCTTGATCCCCCCTCCTGTGAGGTGCTCCGGGGTGAATTGAGGCGCATTATGAGAGAGAAAGGCATTACCTCCCTTTATGTGACTCGCGAGAGGGATGAGGCCCTCGAGCTTGCCGACCGGGTGGCCGTGATGGCACGGGGGAAAATCTCCCGGCCAGCAGGATTTACCTGTGCCGCGAATGCCAGATAGGGACAAATCCAAACGCTGTCTTGGAGAATTTCCCCCGCCCTCTTGAAATGACGTGTCATTTTTCGGTAGAGATAAGAGAACTCTCTGAGAAACAGTCTGACATACATACTGCAAAAGAAGATTCGGAGTGCAAAAAACAAGATAGCCGCATTGGAGCGAGGGATAGGAAAATTTGTCGCCAATGGGGGAAGTGGGAAAGCTTATAAAGATGAAAGAAAGAATCCCTTTATCCTGAAAAAAGCTGCATTGAAGAGAATGAAAACCCGCCTTCAAAAACTCAAAGAGGAACACAAGAAGTGTCCTGCGAAGATATTACCCACAGAAATCGGCAAGGATTCTCATACAGTCATTCCTCACGAAGGCAAGCTTATTCTGGACGCGATGAAGCTTGTGGTATACAATGCCGAAGAGTGGCTACTGGAACTGATGCAATCCTGTTACAAAGACTGGCGCGATCCCACGACGGTGTTGCAATGATGTTGCAACAGAAGGGTGATATAATAGCAAAGGGCGGTGTAATTAAAGTGACACTGCGCAGGTTTGGCAATCCCTCGTATCAAAGGGCAGCAAGGGGATTATGCGAAGAATTAAACAAACTTGAGGCACGATCCTGGGATGGGAAGTGGAGGTTTGAATACGAGGTGGCCGATCGATAAATGCACAGCCGACTGATAGTCCCGAAAAGGCCATTTCCCGATCTTTGATGTTTGTCACAAACTGGAATGATGTGCAGGGAAAGGAGGCGACCCTTGAGACACGATATGAGTAGATGGAGCTGATTTAATTTTTCGGGAGGTTGATCTGTTGAAGGAAGATGCGCAACTCCGCTCAATGTCTCAAAACAGGATGCCGGCCGAAAAGAATAAGGCGGCCCTGCAGTGAATTGAGGAATGGCTTTCTGATGAATCCGGCCATGATGAAAAAAGGTGGCCGGAAATACAAAGCTTCCCTGAAGAGAATCGTCTCTCTTCGAGGAAAAGATTCGATGCACAGGGGAGGTGGAACATGGAAAGCATAAGACTCAATGAAGAACTGCGTATGCGTATAGAGCAGGCGGTGGGTTATTTGATCAAGATCGGAGCGAAAGAGATTTACCTGTTTGGCTCGATGGCTCACGGCAGAGATCGTGATAATTCAGATATCGACTTGGCCGTGTCGGGCATCCCCCCTGAAAAGTTTTTCAAGGTCCTGGGGGAAGTCGGTGATATCCTTCGCCACCCTTTTGATTTAATTGACCTTGATGAAACAAATTCCTTCACGCGCTATCTCAGGGAGGAAGGAGAGCTCAGACGTGTGGGATAAGCTAAGGAAGCAGATACGGATTGAGATTGAGCAATTGCATAATCTCATTGAAACGCACCGTTCACTCATAGAGAAATGCCGGGAGACTCCACCGTCGGCAATAGAGCTATCAGCGCTGGCGGCGATGCTGCATTCTTTCTATACCGGAATTGAGAACCTTTTCAAGCGGGTGGCTATAGAGATTGATGAGGGGCCGCCCCACGGTGAAGCGTGGCATCGACAACTTCTTGATGCAATGGCCACTCTGACGCAGAACCGTCCCGCAGTGCTCTCTGCACCACTCAGGGAATTACTGCGTGAGTATCTCGAATTTCGCCATGTATTTCGCCATGCCTATACCTTTGATCTTTGCTGGACTAAAATGGCGCATCTTGTTTTGGAATGCGAAAACGTGCTGAATCAACTGGAACAGGAGATAAACGGCTTTATCGGTATGGATGAATCAGAAAGAAAGTTGAATTAAATGGCACGCTCCATAAAGAAATCCAAATCGGTATCACAGGGCACGTGTGCATTATGTGGATCCGCCTTCAGTAATGCGGCAATTCTGGAACATCTCAAGGAATGCAGAAAAAGGAAAAATCTGGAGAAGACAGAGAGTTTCCATATCATGGTGGAGGATCGTTATATTCCCGAATACTGGTTACATCTGGAAATTTCTCAGGATGCAAAGCTGAAGGCACTGGACAAGTATCTTAGAGATATCTGGCTTGAGTGCTGCTGACATTTAAGCGCCTTCACCATAGGAAAGAAGCAGTATGAATCTGGCAGTAGGCTGGGTGAGAGAATCGGTGATGTACTTCGTCCTGCACTGAGATTCTATCATGAATATGATTTTGGCTCCACAACCGAGCTTACCCTGGAAGTTCTTGCCGACTGGCAAGACAAGATAAAAGGCATGCCCGTCATTCTGCTGGCAAGGAATGAGCCACTGAAGTTTCACTGCGTAGCCTGTGGAAAGCCTTCCACCTCCTGTGCTCTGAATGCTCCTGTTCAGAAGACGCGTGGTTCTGCGACAAGTGTGCCGGAGACCACGAATGCGGCGAAGATATGATGCTGCCTGTCGTCAATTCGCCGCGCATGGGAGTATGCGGATACTCAGGATAAGGCAGTTTCATGGAGAGGATCAAAAAGATATTCGCAGGATTGGAGTGATTCTCTATGGCTCTCAAGCCTTGGCGTGAAGTGATTATGCCTCATCGCGACGTGGCAAAGGGGAAATATCAGCAGGCAGAGTTTGCGGCCGATCTCTCACAGGTGGTGCAGCTCAAAGACCGCCTCTGATCTTGTCCCCGATGAAAGGATATTTTCCTATAAACTCAGAGAGTTGGAGGCTCATCGCTCAGAAAATGGCTGGACTCACTGCACACAAATCTAAAATAATGTCACTTCCACCATGGTGCCCTCCTCGAGGAGTTCCACCAGGGGCGGGATCTCTATATAGCCGTCAGCGAGGGCAAGGCTGGTGATTGACGAGGAGGTCTTGAATGCCGGCTCCGCCTGGCCGCCGGCAGTCTTCACCGTGAGGAACTGGTGTCTCCCCAGGGTGGAGACTACTCTCCTCGCGAGGGGAAGAGCCACCTTCCGCGGCTCATAGGCAGGGAGGCCCGCCATGGCCCTCACGAGGGGGATCAGCATGATGTAGGCGTTTGAGAGGCACGAGGCAGGGTTTCCCGGCATGCCGAAAATGAGGGTGGCACCGGTTTTCCCCAGCAGCGTCGGCTTCCCCGGCTTCACGGCAATGCCGTGGAAAAGGACTTTTCCAAGCCTGCTCATCGCTTCGGCGAGCAGGTCTTTCTCCCCCACGGAGCTTCCTCCCGCTATGATGATGATATGGAAATCCCTGAAAGCCCTTATCGCCTCCTCAAGTTTCCCGGCATCGTCTTCCACCACGTGCCCGGAGAGGATCACCTCGGCGCCATGGGCTTCCAGCAGGGCCTTGAGGGTCGAGGAGTTGATATCGTATATCTGCCCCTTACCAAGGGGCCCTCCCGGCGGGACCACCTCGTTGCCTGTGGGTATCACCGCCACGCGGGGGCGGCAGAAGACGCAGGCTGTGAGGGCGCCCAGTGCCGCCAGCACGCCAATTTTTGCCGGTGACAGGAAGTCGCCCCTTCTGAGCACCGCCTGTCCCTCTTTTATGTCCTCTCCTGCCGGCGAGATATGCTGGCGGGGATACACGGGCTTATGGACCAGAATAAGGTCACCGCGGCACTCAGTGTGCTCGACCATGACTACAGCATCGGCGCCCCGGGGGACCATGGCCCCTGTGGCTATCTGGGAGCATTCTCCCCTGCCGATTTCCCTGGAAGGCGCTGAGCCGGCGTGGATTTTCTCCAGGCACCTGAGGCTCACGGCGTTGAATTCTCCCGCGCCGAAGGTGTCCTCGCTTCTTACGGCATAGCCATCCATTGCGGCGCGGTCGAAGGAGGGTATGGGCAGGGGTGCCGTGATATCGGCAGCGAGGACTCTCCCGGAAGCCCCGGCAAGAGAGATCTCCTCTTTCTCTGCGACAGGTGCGGTGTGCTCGCGGCAGATGCCGAGGGCTTCCTCCAGTGATATGAGCGTGCCAATCGGCTTCATTGCATCTGGCTCCCCTTTAACGCTTCAAAGGCCATGTGGGAAAGCTCGGGAAGGATGAGCCTTTCCATGGCGAGCCTTGCTGCATGGGGTGAGCCGGGGATCGCAATGACAATGAGCCTTCCTATGAGGCCTGCCGTCGCCCTGCTCATCATGGCACGGGTGCCTATCTCCTGGAAGCTCAGGTGCCTGAATAATTCGCCGAAGCCGTCGATTTTCTTTTCCAGGAGCTTCTCGACGATGTCAACGGTCACGTCACGGGGAGAGATGCCTGTCCCTCCTGTCAGGATGAGGACTTCAGCCTTCTCTGCGCTGGCCACGCTGAAAATGAAGCTCTCTATGCTGCCCCTTATATTCTTCAGGAGATGGCGGCTCGTGATGATATGGTCTTTTTCCCCGAGCAGATCAATGATTATCCTTCCTGATTCGTCATCTTCCAGGGTTCTCGTGTCACTCACCGTTGCCACCGTGACCTTTACCTGGCGGCAGGCCTCTTTTCCATGCGGTTCCATGCTCATGGGCTCTCCTTTTCCTCAGAATCCCTGCACCTCATAATGCCGCCCCTCTCGCGGCTCCTAAGCCTTGGCTCCCAGCCATTTCCTTATTGCCCTGGCCTTTTTCATGAAGGCTTTCACCCGGCCGGGATCAACACCGTTTCGCCACAGTCCGTCATATTTGAAGTATGAGCCTACGATAAGAGCGTCAGCACGGCCGAGATATCTCTCCATATTCTCCAGGGTGATGCCCGATCCTACAAGCACAGGGATAGTGACGGCATCCTTGACGGCAGCGAGCTCCTCCATGTCGGTCTCGGCACCCGTTGAGACACCAGTCACTATAAGGCCGTCGCTGAGCTGAAACTGCGCGGCTCTTGCGGTTTCCGCTATGTCCACGTCGGAGGTGAGGGCATGGGAGCTGTGCTTCTTTTTGATGTCAGTGAGGACCAGCACTTTAGAGGCCCCGATCTGCCGCCTGTACCTCAGCAGATCGCCGGCACACCCGTCGATAATCCCTTCATCGGCCACGTGGGCGAAGACAAATCCCTCGGCCCTGATAAAATCAAGCTCCGCCGCCATCGCGCACGCCAGGGCCTCCCTGTTGGCGGCGGCTAGAATCTGAATGCCGCAGGGGAGTCCCGTCGATTTCCGGACCTCGTAGGCAATGACGGCCATGGCGGCTACGATCTCCGGTCCCACGCCCCCCTTGAGGTAAGGCACGTCGTGCATGTTTTCAAGGGCAAGCATGTCAATGCCGCTTTCACGGTAAATGCTCGCCTCCTCGAGGGCTTTCTTCAGGACCTCTCCAAGGGATGCCTGCGCCGGCGGCGTCCCCGGGAGTGCGTCGAGGTGGATCATGCCTATGATGGCCTTGGAATCCTTAAGAACAGTGTCACGCCCCATGGCGATCTCCCTTCCTGAGCCGGGACAAGGCGCAGGCAACAGCGCTTCCCACGGCGGCATTGTGCAGTATGAGGGCTTTGTTAGCTTCAAGAGAGCGCCCCCCCGTGAGGGCATGAAGCCTTTCCAGAAGGTATGGTGTCAACTGCTTGCCTTTCACCCCGCCCTGTGAGGCCTCAATGAGAGCCTTTTCAGTGGCATCCTGCAGCTCTCCGAAGGGTATCTCGTGCTCCGGGGGGATAGGGTTGGCAATCACTATTCCCCCTCTCAGGCCAAGATCCCACTGTGTCTTGATGATTCTGGCGGCCTCTTCGGCGGTGTCGGCCCTGCAGTCCACAGGGAGGCCGCTTGTGCGCGAATAGAATGAGGGGAACTCGTCGGTGCCAAAGCCGATGACCGGTACGCCCAGCGTTTCGAGCCTCTCGAGGGTAAGGGGCAGATCGAGGATGGATTTTGCCCCGGCACATACGACCGCAACGGGCGTGAGGGAGAGCTCGGTGAGATCGGCCGATATGTCGAAGCTCATTGCGGCGCCGCGGTGTACGCCGCCGATGCCTCCGGTGACAAAGAGGGAAATCCCTGCCATGGCGGCGCAGCACATTGTTGCCGAGACGGTCGTGGAGCCATGCCCCCCCCGTGAGACGAGAATCGCGATGTCCCGCCGGCTCGCCTTGCTTACCTCGCGGCACGCGGCAAGAAACTCAAGCTGCTCATCGCTGAGTCCGACACAGATCATTCCCCCGATAATGGCGATCGTTGCCGGATGAGCCCCTCCCCGCCGGACCTCTTCCTCTACAGCCCGCGCTGTCGCCACGTTGTGGGGATAAGGCATGCCGTGGGAGATAATAGTGGATTCGAGGGCCACGACAGGTGCCCCTTCACGGAGCGCTTCCGCCACTCCGGGGTGGACCAGGAGGGGGTGGTTCTCATTGCTCATTGGGGAAGAAGTCTTTCATGATTGATTCAAGCAGGGAACTGCTGAGTGAGGGATGGACTGATTTATAGACCTGGAGCGTGGCAATCGCCGCTGCCATGCCGTATGATATTGCCCTGTCAATCGGGATGCCCTCCAGTATGGCCCAGATGACTCCCGCAGCGAAGGCATCGCCTGCACCGGTCACATCTTTGGTAGTCACTTCCCTGGAACGGCGGTGAAGGGCCTTCTCGCCGGCAAGCCACATGACTCCGTCAGAGCCAAGGGTGATGAAAAGATGCTCAAGGCCCTTTCTTATGAGCCTCCTGGCACCGTCTGTCATCTCAGGGTAGGAGAAGAGGGGCATGTCCAGCAGGGTTTCAAGCTCCTCCTTATTCGGCGAGAGGTACGTCACTTGCGCGATTCGCGAAAGGATTTTGGGCGCTTTGTCCGTTGAGGTGGGCTCAACCCAGAGGGGGACCCGCCGGGCTGAGCAGAAGTCGGCGATATATTCAATGGTGTGTTGCGGGATGTTGCAATCGGTCACCACGAGGGGAGCCTTGCCGAGGAGAGCTTCATAGGGCTCGAGGACCTCGGGGGTAATCCTGTCAAAAATGGCCATTGCGGAGATTCCTCCGTAGAGATCGCCATTTTCATCGAGGATTGCCTCGAATATGGCCGTATGCTCATCGGCATTTATTTCAATGAGCTTTGTGGCTATGCCATTTCTCCCGCACTCTTCAAGAATGCTGTGGCCTTCGGGATCATTGCCCACTATGGTGATGAAATGCGGTATTACGCCCAGCATAGCAAGGTTCTGGGCAATGTTGAAGCCCACGCCGCCAAAGCTTCTCTCAAGGCGCCCGATGGTTGAGGTGCGGGGCTTGAGTTTCGCGAAGGGCCTCCCTTTAAGATCGACTGATGCGCCGCCAATGATAACTGGTTGTTCCATTTAACACAGTATAGCAAAAAATCCTTGATTCCTCAAGAGGGTTCTCTTCCCGGGAGGATAAAGTTTATAAGGATAATAGATTTTTTCGGTAAAAATTTCTTTTCTGGGAGGCTGAATGAGTTCCCATGACCGGTCCTTGAAGAGCCGTGAAGTGGTGCAGAGCAAGAGGCTTCTTTTCCTTATTGCCGTCGTGCTTCTCATAACGGCGGTGGCCCTGTTCTTTATCATAATGAGGCTTTCCCGGTCAGGCAGCAAGATGCACAGCTCGGTGGTGAGCCTTGAGGCTGACAACGCCGAAAGAAAAATCAACGCTTTTTTCAGGCCTCTTCTTTCATGTCTTGCCATCACCAGGATGTGGGGTGAGGGAGGCGGCCTTCCTCTTAACGATGAAAAGGCGCTCACGGCAAGGTTTATCCCCATACTCATCCAGTATCCGGAGATCAATGCCCTCATAGTGGACGATTCTGACGGCAAAGGGTACGGGCTTTTCAGGGCCAGCGAAAAGTGGGTCTCGGGCCTGCGGGTGAATAAGGATGCTTCGACAGAATGGGTTTACCGTGACAGCACATCCAAGGTGATTGGCTCGGGAAAGAATGCCCCCGGAAACGGGGGAGACCTCGCGGCCATGATGAACATAGAGAGCGCTCATGCGGTGGATTACTATGACGGCGCCTATCACTGGATGGCGCCCTGCGTGGTTCCGGTCTCCAGTCTGCCCGGTATCACCTGCCTGTCGGGGTGGAAAAAGGGGGAGAAAGGGGGAATCGCCGCCTTTAACGTGGCGATTTCCCAGATCGCCACGCTCTTTTCCCCCCTCGACAGCGCGGTGGGAAAGAAAGTATTCATCCTTGCCAGCAGGGGAGAGATTATCGATCTTCTCCCGGACTGGGCAGCCACTCAGTCTTCAGGGGATGATCTCAAAAGAATTCTCTCTCTACGGGGGAAGGCCGACCCTGTCATCACTGCCACGGTGGCTGACTGGAAGGCCAGGGCAATGCCCCTCTCGGTGCCTTTAAAGCTCACCCTGGAGGGAAAGACCTGGTGGTATGATATAAGGAAAGTATCTTATGGAAGGGACGACCACTGGGTTGCCGTGGTGCTTCCCGAGGGGCCTCTTTTCACCGAGATGAAAAGCAGCACATTGCTCCTTATATTCATATCCATCACGGTCTGTCTGGTCGGCGGAGGATCGGTCATCGTCCTGGTGAGGAGGTACCGGGCGATCCTCGCGCACCTTGACAAGGAGAGGGAGTCACTTCCTGCAGGGGAGGAGGAATATCTCTCCCTTATTAAAAAGGGGGAGAGCTCGTCCCTGGAGTTCAAATCCTCACTGCGCTGGGATGTGAAGAATGCCTGCAAGGAGGCAAAACTCGAGGAGGTCATCCTGAAGTCCATAGGGGCCTTCAACAACTCGGAGGGCGGCATCCTTCTCATCGGGGTCAATGACGAGGGCGGAATCCTGGGTATTGAAGCCGATTACGGCACGCTGAAGGAGCCGGGAAAGGATTTCTTTGAGCTTCACCTCAGGAATCTGATAAATACAGAATACGGCATAGAATACGCGACCAAGTGCCTCGCCATCGGCTTCCCCATGATACAGGGTCGGGAGATATGCGCCATTCTGATAAAAAGAGGGGAGCGCCCCCTTTTTACCAGGATATCGGACAAGGGCGGCCAGAAGGTGGAAAAATTTTTCGTGCGCTCAGGAAATGCCTCAAGGGAAATCGCGCCGCTGTCCGAGCTTACCCGCTACCTTGCGGGGCGCTTTCCCATCAGTCAGAATGGAGGAGAAAAGCAATGAGCAGAAAGTACCGTGTCCTCGCCGCAATGGCCATAGCCCTGCTTTTTCTCTGCGCCTCATGCGAGCCGGTCTATATTCATGATGCCGTCCGGAGCGGCGACATGGCCAAAGTGAAAGCCATCATTGAGAAGAACCCCGATCTCGTCAACTCACCTGACGCGGAGGGCCTCACACCCCTCCACATGGCGGCAGAGAAAGGGAATCTCCCCATGGTGGAATTTCTCGTCGGTAAGGGAGCCGAAATCGGGGCAAAGGACAAGAAAGGGCAGACTGCCCTCTACCTTGCGGGAAAGCAGAATCATCTCGAGGTTGCGGAGTTCCTGAGGAAACAGGGAGCAAAGGAGTAGATTCCGCCGGTGGAGGAGAGAGCACCGGCGATGTCGTAGTATGGACAGACATCCAATGAAACGAGGTGCGCTCATGAAAAAGTATCTGTTCTGCCTTGCAGCGGCTTTGCTTCTCGCGGCATTCCTTGCTCCCTGCCCATGTGCCGCTGCCGGTGATGATGCCGAGACAAAGTCCGAGGTGCAGGCCCTCAACGATTTTCACATAATCATCTACCAGATATGGCATAAGTATTATCCGGAAAAAGACTATGAAAATCTGAAGAAAGCCCTTCCCGAGATAAAGACCCGCGCAGCCCTCGTTTACAAGGCGCAGCTCCCCGGCATCCTGAGAGACAGGAAGAAGGCCTGGGATGCCCAGGTGGAAAATCTCAAGGAATGCGTGAAAAAGTACGGCGAGGCTGCCTCGGGAAATGACAATGAAAAGCTGCTTGCCGCGGCGGAAAGCCTTCACAGCCAGTATGAAAAAATGGCGCGCGTCATAAAGCCCACCATCAAGGAAGTAGATGACTTCCATGTCGTGCTCTACAACATCTATCATAAGTATATCCCCGACTATAACTACAAAGCTCTCCAGAAAGCAGTTCCAGAGCTTGCAGAAAAAAAGGACCTCCTCATGAAGGCGTCGCTCCCGAAGCCCCGCAGGGAATCAAGTACCTATCCCGCAAGGGTAAAGAGCTTCGAGACGGCGCGCGAGGGGCTCTCAAAGGCCGTTGACGGGCTCTCCGAAGCCATCAAGACAGGCGATAAAAAGAAAATTACCGAAGCCGTTGAGAATGTCCACAAGGAGTACCTCAAGGTGCAGCAGGTTTTTGAGTGAGGGATCACGGAGTCATGAGTCGATAAAGGGATAGTCTCCCCCGGAGGAAATGGAGGAAGGGGGATTTTCCATAAGGCTCTCCATCTGCTCCAGCTTCTTCTCGAGCTCAATGAAGTCATTCTGGAAGGGATCGTTGAAGGAGAGGGTTCTCGAGGGAAGGAACGTGAGGGGCCAGAGGGTGCAGAATACGTTCCAGCCAATCTTCACCTTCGAGAGGTCTTTCAGCCTGAATGCCTCGGGATTCTCGGCGTCGAAGTGCATGCCATACCTCTTGATTAGCTCGCCCCTGATGAGTGCCCTTGTGTCCAGCGGGGGATCAATCGTGGCCCAGGCAATCTCCTCGGGCGTAAAGAGCCCCTCAACGAGCTCTGACCGTGCAAGCTGGTAGTAGTAGCCTTCATCGTCAAGCTGGTGGAACTTGAAGTCAGCCTTGGCTACTTCGTAATAGAGGCGCCAGCGCTTCACGAACTCTTCGTAAGAAAGCTCATTGAGCTCCAGAAAGCCCCTGAACTCGCTGAAGGATTTTTCGTCCAGGGCATTCTCGAGGAGCTCAAGGGTATAGAGCTCGCCGGGCCACTTGTCGGGACACTTCAGGGTGATCCAGGCGATCCAGTGGGCTATCTCGCCGATTTCACCAAGCGTTCCCCTTCCCCGGCAGATTTCCTCGATAAGGTCCTTCTTGGTGACCCAGTCTATCTTCTTGTAGAGAAGGTGGGGATTAATCTCGAGGCATGACAGCACATATTCCCATTTCTCCAGGAGATCCCTCAGGGCGTCATTCTGGAGCGCCGGGCCTGAAAAATGCTCTTTCGCCCTGGCGAGATACTTCCTCTGGATTTCCAGGGCCGTTGCTTTCTCTCCACTGACGAGCTCGAGCTTTTCCCTGAGAGAGGTGTCGCATGCCACGACCTTCAGGGCATCAAGGGGATCCCTGAGCCTGACCTCCTCAAAGGTGACGCCATCCTCTATCATCTCGATGATGAGGCCCGTGATGCCAAGCTTGAGATAGACGCCGATGGATGACATATTGGTGTCGCTGAAAAGGAGGTGCATGCGCTTTTTGCGCCTGAAGGCCGAGAGAGGCTCCAGGAAGCAGTCCCTGAGATCGATGAGGGGCCTTATCTCGTCATCAAAAAATATTCTCGCCACGGCCTTCATGGCCATGGCGCGCTGGGAGATCTGGAAGAGGGAGCGGTACTCCCCGCTCTCCTTCGAGGGAATCTCCTTTACCTCAGGGAGGGTTATTTTCCCTGATCCCGAGAAAAGGGTCCTCGTGCAGAGGAAAGGCACGAGATCCTGCTGGTAGCGGTGGAAAACAAAGGGCGAGATGACAAGGGAATAGAGCTGCACGAGGGGATAGAAAAGGATATAGGAGAAGTCCCCCTGGACCTTGACAAAGTAGCTTGTAAAGCACTCTTCGCTTCCCAGGATTTTCTGCGCAAAATCGGCGAGCTTCTCACCCTTTTCCTCCATGCCCTTCAGGCCGGAGAAAAATGACACGAGGAGCCCCGAGCCGAATGAAAAGCCGGCCGTGATGAGGAACATGATGATGAGGGGGATGTAGGAGACAAGGGTGAGAATTCCATAGGCGGCGTAAAAGAGAGGCGCTGCCAGCAGGATGACAAACCTGCCGGCAAATGGCATGTTATCTTCGACAAGGTAGTTTTCGTGGGAGCTGATATATTTTCCCGAGGCGTCCCTGTTACTCTTGCCGATAATGATCTTTCCCTGGAAGGGGCCTGAAGAGTCCTCTTTCAGAGGGGTGAACATTCTGAGCATGTCAAGGATGATCAGCATCATAAGGGCAGGCAATGCGAAGAGGTGCATCCAGGAAAGCCCTGTAAAGAGCATATGAAAGAGCACTATCACGAAGGCGGCCATCAGGAGTGGGCCGAAAGAGAATTTGCTCTCGTCAAGGGACAGCTGCTCTCCTGAGGTGCCAAGGCCGCCGGGATCGTCATTCACTTTCTTTATCATGTCCCTCAGCAGCTCGGTCTGCGCCTCGTGGTAGCGCGCCGCCTCCCTGGCCGTGCGGCATTCGGGGGTAGCCATCTCGACGAGGCCGTCAAGAAAACGGGAATGGAGGGCCTCATAGTTGAAGAGCCCTCCATTCTGCATGAAGATTCCCTTTTTCCTGTAAGCTCCCGGGAGCACCTTGAGCCTCAGGCTGATGAGGCGCTCAAGGGCGTCATATATCCTGAGCCGTCTTACCTTCCCGGAGTCTCCCTTGTCGTCTGAGATGATGAGGGCGAATTCTGTCTCGTAGCCATAAATTCTCTCGTTCACCGCCGCGCTCACTTCTCCGGGACAGAACGGCTTTTATTCCCCTTCCGCAGGGATCTTGAAGTCATTGACGTACTTTTCCGGGCACGTCCTCGCGTCTTTCACTATTGCCGCTATGACAGGGTGGGTCCGCTCCTCGCCGGTGGTTTTTGCGTTTCTTGCTATATATTCTGCCCTCGCTATGACATTCTCCTTTTCGCTGGTGACCATTGCGCTTCCCTCCTCATTGATATCTTTCGCACCTTCATTGTATGATATTTTTCCCTGAGAGTCTGTACTATAAGACACAGAAGAGTTCACAAATGTTACATTATTGTAACGTCTGGATCGCCAAAAATGGCTTTACAGAGGCACTTCTGCCTGCTATAATAAAAGGTGACGGAGGATATTCATGATGAGGACCATGACATTTTCAACGCAAAGCCCGCTGCATCTCTCCATATACGGAGACGGTGCAGTCTTTGCATTGAAGAGGGTCATGGTGAGCTCGGGGTAAAAGAACGCTATTTTGCCAGCTCTTCACAGGGCCCTCGAATGAGGGCCCTTTTTATTATGCCGGGAAAGGAGGTGAGCACGATGAGGATGACCAGGGAGCAGATTCAGAACAGGATCAGGGTGTTCATGGAGAAAATGGCTAAAGTCAGGGAGAAAAGGGAGGTGAGGACCGCTCATGGAAAGTACAGGATCAGGCGGACAACCTTGCGGCGATATGTCTAGCGGTCCGGCCGGTGACCACCCGGGGTGAGGCCGTCTCGAAAGAGGCGGCCTCATCTCTTGTACAAGCTACTTGCCGCTGCCGATTGGGAGGTACACCACCTCATTGCCGCACCATGCAATGAATTTTTCGAAGTCATTGAAGCTCAGACCCACCGTGGCAGTATTCACGTTGGGATGGAAGTTGACGGTGGCTTCCTTTTTAAGGTCTTCATCGAGGACCACTTTCACCGCTCTGGCATGGTCGTTGATCAGACCGAAGGGCGAGACTGCACCCGGCATGAGCCCCAGGCAGTTCAAGAGGCGTTCAGGAGAGCCGAAGCTCAGCCTGTCCTCTCCCAGTGCCGCAGTAAGGGTTTTCATATCGGGGCTCTTGGCGCTCAGCACTGTGACAAGGTAGTGGTGGCTCCCCTTCTTGTTGCGGAGGAAGAGGTTCTTCAGGTGGGCTCCCGTGAGGGAGCTCCAGTGCTTCTCGGCCTCTTCGACGGTATAGACGGGAGGGTGCTCGTGGAGGGTGAAGGCAATGCCCAGGCTCTCCAATGCCGCAATGACTTTCTGTGCTTCCTGTTCCATGATCATACCACCTGGCCTTATAGTAACGCTTCGTCGCTCCACCCGAGCTTTATCAGGTCAATTCTCTTCAAGTCACTGACCCCTATTCCATACTCCCTGTCGGCAGCCTGGATATGGTTGACAGGCGTCACCGGGCGGTTCTCGCCGAAGGAGGCGACCCTCTTTTTCAGCAGGAGCTGGGCTCCCAGGGCATCGAGGGCCACGGGATCGGTGGAGACCATGATGCCTTTATAGGGCCACACATAGCGCGGGTCGAAGTGATGGGGGCCCCGGCCGTAGAATTGAGGCGTCAGCAGCACCAGGATGTTGAGCCTCGTTTTTCCTTTCACCACGGGGAGATTCCAGATGGCTCCAAGGGAGGCACATGAGTTGTCATGATACGACGACGGGTTATCAACAAACATGATGTAATTCTTGATGCATCCCCCGATACCCGCCCAGTGATGGCTCCTGAGGGGCCTCACGTTGATGAGGGCAGTCGAGGCCGCCAGGGTCTCCCGTGCGCCCCTGTCATCAGCATGGACATTCTTTTCATCGACGCCGGCGCTCTCGACGCGGCTTTTTATAATCTCCACGAGCTCGGGGGGCGTGGGCAGGTATTTCCACACATTGCTCTTGATCCCCACCCTGTCAGAAGGGGTGACTACTTTCTTCCATGCCCCGGCGGCATTGGGCGCCTGGAATAACCGGGTGACCGCTTCATCGAGCATCTCTCCCAGGATCCTGCTGTCCAGGGTGCCATCATCCCTGACGGCCCGGGCATTCCTTACGAGGACTACCCGGGCTTTCCCCTGTCTCTCCTGGGCCTTTTCACTGCCGGCCACAGCCTGGCCTGCCAGGGCCGGGAGCCCTGCCGCCGCCAGCAGTGCCGTGGTAGCGGCAGCCTTCATAAAATCACGGCGCGTGACGATGCTTTTATCTTTCACAGTGGTCCTCCTTCAGAAGCTGCAGTACCTTCTCCGCCAGCCGGGCTGCCTCCGCCTGCGACGGCGCGTCAAAAACCGAGAAGACAAAGTTTCTCGTGGTCCTGGCGCAGGTCCAGCAGCCATTTTCCGTTTTGACAGGGCCGCCGGTGGGGGCATCGGGAAGATAGGCCCTGGTAAAGGATTGAAAAGCCTGCCCGGCATCTTTCCTCGTTTTGTATGCGATGAGCAGCAGGGAGCAGGGAGGATTGCCGCTGCCATACCGGGCCAGCACTGCCTCAGTGTCCCTGCTGAGAGAGAGTATATTCTTATCTGCCAGGAAGTAAAGGCGGTTCAGCGAATCAACGGTATGGAAATACCGGCACGACTTGAGGCCTTCAGAGGGAAGGTGATCGAGGAGCCGGGGCTTTCTTTCCGGCGCCGGGAGAGCCGCCGCAATGCGCTCCCCCATGGCGAGGGCCCCCATTTTCGAGGAGGGTGTGTCTTTGTCGGCGATGACGCAGACAAAATACCTGCTCTTCCAGAAGCGCAGGAGGCCGGCCATGTATTCGCCCCCCTGCCCCGCGCTCACATTCTCCTTTTCGAGCTCATAGGAATAGATGCCGTAGGCGTCCCCGGGGCTCCCCATGTCAAATACGGCCACTTCCAGGGGAGGCTCTTCCTGTTTCTCGTAAGTGCGCACCGCAACGGAGGTGAAGCCGTAGGCAAGATAGATCTCGCCGCCGCCGTCGATATAGTCGAAGATCGTCCTGCGATCAAAAACCCTTTCGGTGCCACTCACCTTCCATCCCTGCACCTCCGCAGGAAAAGCATGCCACGCCGGGGGCGGGGGAGTTCCATCGCCGGCAAAAAGAGCGAGAAGCAAGAGCATGTACACCATGGCGGAAGAACCTCTTTCTCCTAATTGATTCGGCACCGGGCCGCCGAATCACTGCAAGGTCACCTGCTTTTCGGCAAAAGAGTCTGTCCGCTTACCAGCATTCATCTACCGTTTCATAGACACCTGGTTTTAAGGGGTTGATTTCCATGTCAGAGACACAGGTGTCATCATACTTTGTCCCTGCATATACCTCCCCGATGATGAGCTTCACGGAAGAGGTCATTACCGGCTTGAATGAGAATGCGTCGGCTTCATAGGAGGCACTGCCTCTCTTAGGAAAGGCGATCTTCTTCCGTGAATTGTCTGAAAACTCAAGGTACGCGACCTTGAGCTGGTTGTTTTCAAAAAAAAGCCTGCCAGAAGGAATTCCTCCCCTATTCTTCCCGTAACCGGGGTAAATAGTGATTGCCGAGACCTCTTTCTTTTTTCCCCAGCTTATTTTTACCCATTCGCCCTTACCGGGGCCTTTTACCCCTTCCACCCAGGCGGTATTGAGATCTCCGTTCGAGTTAAATGCAGAAAACGCGTCAAAGACATTTTCAGGGAGGTACTGGCTCCCGGCGCTTGAAGAAGCAGTGACCTGCAGGTCCAGCAGCTCTGGCCTTACTTCAGATATGGCGGTGTCATCATACTTTTTTCCCTTGTACACCGAATCGATTTGAAGGGCAATGCCGTCAGCGCAGAGAAAACGGCCGATCTCAACATCATGCCATTTTATGCTGTCTTTCAGTTCCATTGACTTCCTGAGGACACAGAAGCCCCGCGTCACCCCGCGGTTGCTGAGCCTGCAGAAATCGAGCCGGACCTTCCGCGGCCTGTTGTTGGCCTGGAAAGCCTCTTCACTCTTTCCATACCCTGCCAGTATCGACACGCCGGAGAGGGGACCCCCCTTGAGCAGGGAGAATCGTGACTTCACTGGGATCCTGAGGCGCTGGCCGCATCCCGGCCCTTTCACTCCCTCGGCCCAGCAGGTGGCCGGGTCGCCGTCTACCGCCTTGTCCGCGGAGTAGCGGAAAGAGTTCTCCAGGACCGAAGTGGCACTGAGGGGAGGGTGACCCCATCGGAGCCAAATATCATCAACAGGCTTATAGTTTTCAAAATGCCAGACGATGGTATTCCCCTTTATCGTGAAGCCGGGAGGCGACACACCTACGAGAAAGTTGTAGGTGCAATCTGCCTTCATGGCATCCATATCATCTTTTACACGGGTATAAAACGATGCGAGCTTTTCTTTGAAAGGAGGTGTGTAGTACTCCAGGGAAGTGTTCTCGGAAAGATCGGCCTCCATATCGACATTCTTTATTGACTGGCTCCACGTCGATCCTGTTTTCATCATGTAAGAGAGACTCCAGAAATGGTCAAGCCCGCCCAGGAGATACTCGTAGGAGCACCTGATTGTTTTCTCCTCACCTTCATTGAAATGGGTCTTCCACATGTACCACTCCGAAGAGTAAATGCTCTCCCAGAAATGCTCGGAAGAGCCGGGAGGCGCAGCTTTCTGCGAGGGAAGGCCCAGTTTTTTCACTTTTCCCTTTTCATCCTTCAGTATCCACGTGTTTTTTTCTTTTTTTATCAAGGCTGAACGGTACTGCACAGGGATATCATTGACGGAGACAGAGAAATCCCGGGGTTTTCGGAGCCCCATCTTCTCGTTGGGCTTGTGCGGCCTGGCATGGGGGAAGCCTATTTCCACGGTATTCTCCCTGCCGGGGTTGCAGAGAGAGTATATTCCTTCAACAAAGGCAAAAGGCGGGGTGATCCTGATGAGCACTTTCTCTTCTCTCAGGACAAGGTTTCCCTTACCGGTCAATACGATGTGCTCGCCTTCGCCCCCGAAAAATCCGGGGTTTGCAGAGGCAGGGGATGCCGCCCTCACCGCCATGAGAACGGCAAGGCACAGTATGACAAAGAATCCGTCTCTCTTATTCCTCAATGTCGGCAGATACCTCATGGCAAGGTTCTCCTTCAGGCCTTTACAGAACTGAGGCTTCTCAGAGGCCTCCTGTTATTTGCCTCCCTCTGTTTCTAGATCAATTTCTTTTTCTTGAGCATTTCCTTGAGCTCGGTGGAAAATCCGCTCCCCTTTTGATCCGGCCAGAAGAAATCGGAGATGCGCCAGACCCCGTCCTTTTTTGTCAGCTCCACGATTCTTATCACTTTTTTGCCTCTCTCCAAGGTCAGAGTCACCGGCACAGTCGCTTTCACGCCCTTTATTTCCGCATTTCCTATGGCATATTTCTTGAGTAATACCTGGGTCGGGTTGAACGGCTGAGCGTCGATCAGGTCCATATCGTTATCCTTCCAGCTCTTCATGGCATTTACCTTGGCAAATACTATTGATAACATGCTATATAAATCAGGCTGAAAGAGCTCCTTGACCTGGGAGAAAGTTTTCCTGAAATCATTTTTGCCGGCATCTTGACCCTTCCCGTCAGCAACGGGAGAATTTTTGAAATACCATGCATAGCAGGCGTCCACGACCTGTTCCGGTGTCTTCTCGGCAGCCTGGACGGCAGAGAGCGCACCTGCGATAAGAATAAGGCAAAGACAGAGAGCGAATATGTTTTTGAGCATTGTTTTTCCTTTCTTTGCACAGGAGATATTTTTGGAAACCCGTTAGCTGTCCCTTCTTTCGTATAAACACTACTAACGGGTAGAGCTATAGAGTGTGTTGATTATTGTTTAATCCCTTCTACCTTGGCAAATCCGCGACTGTCAGTCGCAGGATCATTCAGCCATCTGGCCGGGTTTGAGTCAATGACTTTGTAACGACCAGGTTTTAGAGTAATATTTGGACATACCTCCCACCATGTATTATCACTCGATATGCTTTTGGCCTGCCATGGTCCGTACATGGTTCCATCTTCATATTGCAGCCCTATCGTGCCGGGGGTGATAGGCTGATTCGAGCTAAAAGAGTGGTAAGTCACTATTTTAGTGATCTTGTGCGGCGTTTGGATAACAAAGGTCGTGGGTGACGTAGGGCGCGATGGCCCTGATAATACCCACTTGCCAGACTCATCCCGAATCACACGGGGGGAAAAGCTGTGATAGTTGTTAAAAAGCTCCACCTTTTTACCCGGTGGCTCAGTGGATGAAGTACCCGCAGTGGGAGAGTCGTCTTGAGTCCCTTTCACACTCACTGTGGTGGAGCCTTCCTTGATATTTCCTTCGCTGTCGGTGACACGTACTGCATAGGTCCTGCTCCCGACCTGACGGTGAGTCACATATACAAGGTCTGTACTTTTAGAGCTGCTGGCACAGAGCTTATCCCACTTCTTTCCGTCCTTGTACCAGTCATACTGAAAGGGAGGCGTTCCGCCCTGAACTATAGCGGTAAAAGATGTTTCCTCACCGACAGAGGCTGTCGTCGCTGATGCAGTGATGGATACTGAGAGCGGTGAGGATGCGGCTGTCTGAGGGGAGGTGACGATGACCCTGGTGTTCGCCTGGGCGGCGGTATCGCTGCTGTCCCTCACTATCACCGACTCGGTGAACTCCCGGGGCTTCCCCAGATTCCACTGGATGGCAGAGGCAGTGAATTCCTCCTCCCTCTTGCCGTTCTCATACCACTCATAGGTATAGGGCGGCACACCTCCGCTGGGCTTTGCCACAAGGCTCACCTTAAGCCCTGTCGGGCCGCTCAGCACGGGGGGATCAAGCGTCACCGTGAGGGGTGTGGATGCGGCTGCGTTCCCTATGTAACGGTGCTGGTGGTTTATCGACACATAGGTATTGAAAGCCCCGCAGTCAGTATCAAGGCACTTGTGACTGTGCTGGTGGCTTATGGGCACATAGGTATTGAAAGACCCGCAGCCCGTATCCAGGCATCTGTGAGTGTGCTGGTGGTTTGCCGGCACAGGCTGGTTGAAAGACCCGCAGCCCGTATCCAGGCACCTGGAGCCGCTCCCGGGAGATGGTGGAACAGAAGCGCCACCCAGTGGCTTGATCAAGATTACGACCGCGGCATCATCTTTATTCTCGGGCAGGTAGGGATAGGCGTACCAGTTGCCGGCGCTGAGCACAGTGCCTTTAGAATTCCCAGCATTCAGGTTCCTTATTACTCTTCCATTCGGTCCCTTGAGCCAGAAGCCTGCCCCTGAATCGGCTGCGCCGACTATTGTACCGCCCGCTGTCAGATTCAAACCGCTGCACTTCAGCGTCCCGTCAGTCCCGCGGCCTCTGGTCTGGTGGCCCTCCAGTGACACATTCTGAGCCCATGCCGGCACCACGAGCGCCAGGCACAGGAATGAAACAATAAGCATGGTGACCAGCAATTTTGACATAGTTTATATCTCCTTTCTTAATGAAAACCCTTGCCATATTCAGTTGCTGCTCAGTAACAGGAGTGACGCACAGGGGCGCAGAATGACCCTTACCGGTGCCGAGCGCGAGGAGGAGCAGCAGATACAGCATAATAGCATACTTCGATAAATCGGGGCGAGACTCCTATTTTACCCGCCGGTGTACACCCCGGATCCAATTACTTATGGAGCTGAGAGCATGAAAGACGAATGCCTGGCAAGGATGACAGGCAAGGGGCAGATCACTCTGCCGGCCCGCACTCAGAATTTTCATCCATCCGGGCCGACTCCTGGTAAAGCTCCTCGCCGCCGGGGGCTTTTCTCTGTCCTTCAGGTGATACAATCTGAGTCTCCACCCCATGCTCTTCATAAGCGCGGCCTTCAAGCGGCAGCCTTGATAATTGAAGGAATACCAACCACAATGTGGAAATACTCAATTATTACCATCGAAAAGGGGTGAGCGGCGTGAAAAAACTGGGGTGGGAGATTCTCTTTTCAAGCTTCCTGATTGTCTCTTTGCTGCTTGTTCAGGCGGGGTCCGCATCGGCGAATGCGGTGTGGAAGATTGATTTCTCTTCCGATATCAGGCCTGAAGGGGTGAAGACCTCTACGAACTACTGCTGGGATGGATCGAATTACCTCACCATGTATACCAAGGACAGCTCGCTGAGCATCCATTTCACCCTCGCCAAGGATGACTACAAGGGCTATTCCCTCAAAGTGACCGACAGGGGGACCATCCTGAACATGGAGTCTGTACCGGAGCACGGGGGAGGAGTCTTCTCTCCCTATAAGATCTCCGTGAACGGCGTTCCCGTTGCCGAACATGTTGACATCAAGTGGACAGCAGATAAAACCACAGGATATGACATCGGAAAATACCTCAAGGAAGGCGAGAACGTCATAATGCTCAGCCTCCTGATAGACGCGAGGACCAAGTACGAGGTCAAGAGCCTCACGCTGGAAAAATAACATGCCGGCGCGAAGGGAAGCCACTGCAGAACTGTCCCGGCTCACTTCCACAGGGAATGAATAAAAGAATTCCAGTCCGTGGTTGCCGAGGTGTCCAGCCCTGTTGAATATGAGGGAGGGATTTCGAATTTATCATCCGCAGGCAGATAAATACTCACAAGACAGCATTTACTCCAGTCAAATCTGTCATCCGGGTTGTACCTTTCAGCATAGAACTTGAAGTTCTGCGTTCCCGTCTCGAGATCAGACGACACCAGTGAAGCAGCATCTTTCAGGCTCTCACTCAGCACAGTGCTCGCACTCACCGATTTTGCAAAAAGTCCCAGATCACGCAGGTTATAGTCAGCGGTAAACTGTTCGGAATAGCCCTCTGTATAGGGTTTCTGTACGAGTGCCCGAAGCTCTTTTTTATACGCAGAGTCAGTAAGAGCGTTGTTGCACTCCCTGGCAAAGACGGTGAAATGCTCATGCACAGGGCCTATTTTCGCCAGCGCCACGGCAGTGTAAGCAAAATGCTCAATGTTAAACTGGATTTTATGCTCTCTGAAAGTGTCGAATGCAAGCCCCTCGGCAATCGCATTGGATGATGCATAAGGATTTGAAGATATACGTTCCAGAAAGACAGCATAAGGCTCGAATGGAAGGGAATTCTTACCCCACACGGCAGGCGGTGAGGCGACACAATAGTCCACTGAGTCCCTGATCTGATAAAACGTTTCATAACCTCCCATGAGACAGCAGCTTATTACCAGAATCTCTATGTTTTTTCCAAGCTGTGTCCGAATGGAGAGGAGTGACTCCTTGAGCTGAGGCATTGAGATGAAATTAAAGGTGGCATAATCCAAACATATGTCGCGCCGGATATTCTTCCTGCCGGAAGAGCCTTTCAAGGCCGGCCCGCTTCCGTGGTTCCAGAAATCAACGATATGATGCCGGGCGGGATAATACGCCAGCGATTGCTGCGCGAATTTCTCAAAGACCCTGTAATCTCCTGAATCCTCGTTTCTGCCATAATCAAAACAGGGAGAGGAAATAGACGACAAATCCGCATCTTTTCTTATATAATACATCTTTGTATTCGTCTTCTCCTCATCAATGAAGGCAACTGCGTGCATACCGGCCGTAGAGCCGGCTTTCTCCATGTACTTTATCACCTTTCGTGAGATATAGCTGGGAGATGAACCAAGGTCGTTGTCTGAGGCGATATAACAGATATAGAGCCATTCCTTTTTCAGGGGCGAATCATCTCCAGGCGGTATCAGCACCGCATCATAGTCCGGCGTGTTTACTGCGGTAACCTTATCTGCACTGACAGAGACAGTGAGTGCTGTGGTTTTCAGCCCTTCGCCGGTGAAGGTCAGTGTGGCATTTCCGGCAGGGATCCCTTCGAGCTTGAAATATCCTCTCTTATCGGTATAGACCTTTTGCGAGGGATAATCCAGGGTAACGCACAGGTCTGCCGCAGGCCCGTATCCCGGCATAACCGCCTTCGTCTCTTCTGTCTTACTGCCCTCTTCTGATGAAGAAAGGGTATAGCAGTACCCTTCACAGGAGCCCGATGCAGAGCTCTCTTCTGATGACCCTGAGGGCAGCACTGAGTCTCCTAACGAGTTTCCACCGTTGCTGCAGCCCGAGATCACAGTCACGGAGATGAGGATGAGCAGGAACAGCAGACACAGGCAATACATGGTAGTTCTCATTTTCCACCGCTTTCTGTGTGAAGCATTGTGCCATTCATTCCTGCAACCCACCCGTGGAGAGAGTCAAGAAAAAACACACCACGCAGCCACAAATCAGTTCCAGAATCCTGAGAGACCCAGTGAGCACCGCCATCTTCCGTATTCAGAATGATGCCATCAGGTCCCACTGCCCATCCATTTCGGTTGTCGGCAAAGAATATATCTTCCAGAGTTCCTGTCATGCCGCTATTCTGGCGCGTCCAGTTACTTCCGCCGTCCGAGGTATGAAGTATGGTTCCATTATATCCGGCAATCCATCCCTCCTGCGGGCTCGTAAAAGTAATACCCCTGAGGTGGGAATCCACCGGTGAGTTCTGGGCAATCCAGGTAGTGCCGCCGTCTGCAGTGTGAAGTATTGTGCCTGATCCGGCGATCCATCCCTGTTTCTCATCTACGAAGGCCAGATCAAAGAGAAGGGTTTCTGTGCCTGAAACCTGCTGATTCCAGTGATCGCCACCATCTGAGGTATGAATGACAGTGCCGTTGGATCCCACGATCCAGCCACAGTCTGCATTGATGAACTTAACGGCATAAAAGGAGGCAGGAACAGTCACTCCGGAGGTCTGTCTGCTCCAGGTGGCTCCACCATCGTCAGTGTGGAGTATGATATCAGAAGCTCCTGCGATCCAGCCGGCGGAAGCATTTACGAAGTAGACCGAATTGAGGTTGCCTGATACTCCCGAAATCTGGGAGTGCCACATTTTTCCACCGTCTGAAGTGTGTAGAATCGCGCCATCAAGCCCTGCTGTCCACCCATTGCTTTCATCGGTAAAGTGGACGCTCACGAAGTCGCTGGAAGAGCCTTCGCACTGTGCCTTCCATGCGGCGCCCCCATTGTCAGTAAAAAGAATCACGTTGTGCTCGCAGGCTGTCCATCCGATGGCGCCCTCTGCAAAATACATATCCCGGACAGAGGCTGTTGTTCCCGACACCTGAGAGGACCAGCTCATTCCCCCATCATCAGTATGAAGCAGAGTGCCTCTATCACCCCCGGCCCATCCGGTGCTTTCATTCACGAAAAACAGGCACTCCAGCCGCTCACCTGTAGTGGAGCTCTGAGTCTCCCAATGAACACCTCCGTCAGTGGTGTGAAGAAGCATTCCCCCGAGCCCTGCGGCCCATCCCTGATTGGTATCGATAAAAAAGACCGCGAAGAGGGATTCAGGGCTGTTCTCCATTTTGAGCCAGGTTCTGCCGGCATCAGCAGTTCGAAGGATGGTTCCGTTTCCCCCTACGATCCATCCTGCCTGACTGTTCACAAAGCAGACATCGTGAAGATCGTATCCTCCGCTTACCGTCTCCGGGATCCACGTGGCACCTCCGTCATCGGTATGGAGCAGTGCCCCGGACAATCCCACCGCCCATCCATGAGAGCTGTCGGTGAAACACACGGCTTCCAGCGTGCGCTGCGTGCCGGACACCTGAACCTGCCAGTGTGCCCCGCCATCATCTGAATGAAGAATGGTCCCGTTCTCACCTGCCACCCAGAGGTATCGCTCATCCACGCAGCAGATATCATACAGGGAGGGGCACTTCCCGGATGTGAGCTGATTCCAGCGGGAGCCTCCATCAGCGGTGTGCAGGATAACGCCATCAGAGCCCACCGCCCAGCCATTATTCCTGTTGGAAAAGACCATGCCGGAGAGATAAAGACACAATTGCTTTGTCCACTGCCGCCGGGGTGAGATGAGTACCGAGTTCTTCGAAGTGTGAACAGTTGATGAAGTGTAGCTGCCCTGAGAGGTGATACGGTATACCATCACTGCAAGCTGAGCATTCACAGAGTCCGAGGAGGGCACTGTGCACACAATTTCATCATTCTTCCACGAAGTATACTCTGTTGCGGTGAGCTTCTCCTTACCATCTGCAGATTCAAAGCACACTTGACTCTGCCCGCCGTTTTTCCATGCCCGTTCTTCTCCAAAGTTCATCCCGGTGATTCTGCATGTATCACCGGAGCAGAGAAGGGCCGGTGCGACACTCATGACAAGCGGCGTCATGGTATCAGCCCCTTCAGTCCCCGACGGCAGAGAAGAGACCGGGCTGCCACTCCCTCCACATCCCTGTAATACGATGAGCAAAAGAATTATCCCAATACACCGGATCATGGGAAACACCTCTTTTCCTTGGCTCCGGAGACGTTACGGCGATACTTCCCCGTTTATTCTCTTCCCTGTCAAAGAAAGCTTTCCCTTCAGAATTGACTGCAATACGGGAATAGCGAGGGGCCTGCTGCAGGAGGCGTAATTCTTCCGCTGTAGGAAAAAGACAGGCGGGGGGATAATACTCTTCAGTGCCATGAAATCCATACTTGTATCAGGACTCATCAACATTGAAGTGACGCTCCAGGTCGAGGGCTTTCCCATCCCCTACTTCCCCGTGCGATACCCCTTCCATGGCGTGAACAGCACCGTTTCGGGCGTGGGGTACAACGTGGCGAAAGCTCTCACCGTGCTGGGCGATCATGTGGAATTTCTTTCCATGACCGGCAGGGATCTTTCGGGAAAAATCGCCATGGAAACCCTTGAGACCCAGGGGATCGGCACAGGGCACGTAATGCCGCTCATTGAGAAGACTCCCCACTCGGTGATCCTCTTTGACCGCGATGGGAGGCGCCAGATCAATGTCGATCTCAAGAATATCCAGGAGACATCCTACCCCGGGGAGCATTTCGAAGAGGCGGCGTCACGGTGCTCAATGGCGGCGCTCTGCAATATCAATTTCTCCCGCCCTTTTCTCCGGAAAGCCATTGAAAGAGGGATGACAGTGGCCACCGATGTCCATGCCATCTCAAGTGTTGATGACGACTATAACGGCGAGTTCATGGCATGCGCTCATATCCTTTTCATGAGCGACGAGTCCCTCCCTGAAAGGCCGGAAAGCTGGGTGCGGAGGCTCCTCTCAAGGTTCGGTCCGGCCATCGTCGTTGTGGGGCTTGGTGCTGAAGGGGCTCTCATGGCGGTAAGAGACGACCACTTTATGGAGCGCATCCCCGCGGTGAAGACGAGGGATATTGTGAACACCATCGGTGCAGGCGACGCCCTTTTTTCTTCATTTATCCACTTCTACGGCAGGCATGGCGATCCTTATGCAGCACTTGACAAAGCGATGGTCTTTGCCTCTTACAAGATAGGGGAAAGCGGGGCTGCAGAAGGCTTTCTTGATGAAAAATCACTCGAGAGGCTCAGTCCCAGTCCACCGAGGCTTCATCGCCGTAATCAATGAATCTGTTGAAAGGCTGGTGCTGCTGATCGGGTGATGCATTCCCGGGGCCGGAGTCTCCCGGCGGCACCTGGGAGCGCGAGAAGTTCTGGAGCGCTATCGAGGCGAGGGCGTTATCGGTGCCCCCGCATGGTGCCATGGTCTCATAAGAAGAGAATGAAATCCCCTGAGTCCCCTGAGAATATGAGAATAGTGACGAGCTTTCCCGCGCATCCCGCCGCTCCGACATTTCTTCGGGGGCAGGGGTCTCGTCATCAATATTGATGACGTACCACGCTGTTTTGAGCTTCAGATTGGCGGAGTTTTTCTGATTGAGGAGCTGATCATCGCCGGCGTAAGGCTCCTGAGGAGCCTTGAGGGTGGTGCCCGCCGATTCCCGCGAGGAAGGGGAAAAGTGACGCTGGGGATAGAGGGTGCCGCGGCTCAGTACTTCATCCATGACCTTGTCTCCTTGATTCTTTTCATCTCTCTTTTCTTGAAACCGGTCTTCTGAGAGTGAACGAAGCTTACTCTCCTTATATTCTCTCCCGGTCAGAAGTTCCCCTTTCACTTTAACTATAGGCCTGAAGAGGGAAAAAGTCAATCGCCGGGGGGACCATTTTGTGGAAATGTGGAAATATCTGGTAAGATTTTAACAAATTATTTATTTTTTCTGCCCCATTGCATGTGCTATAATAAGTGCGGAATAGTCCTATTATTTCTATGAAGTGAAGGTGGAGCCATGTATATTGATCCCTCAAGCGACCCGTCAAACATATACCGGAAGATAGCGTCGCCGACCAATTACGGCCTCATGAAGGAGATTTTCGGCAATGACTTCATGGCAGAGGCCCCCACGGAGAGCGTCGAGCTGAGCAAGTCCAGGGGGAAGAAAAAGGCGGAAGCCGCAGGTGCCGAGAAGACGGCGACCGGGAAGAAAGCGCCCGAGAAAACGGCTGAAGGGTCTTCAACAGAAGCAAAGGCTCAGGCAGAGTTGCCCAGGGAAAAGAAGGCCCCCCCTTCAGGCGGCAATATTGCCACTCTCTCCGTCATCGAGGGTGAGGGGATGGTGGCCAGCAGCGCTTACAAGCAGGGCCGGACCAGTGATCAGTACCTCCTCAGGGACGGCTTTGACGAGAGTCGTGACATCACGGGCGTGAAAGCCGAGGAAGGGAAGCCCGGCGAGCCTTTCCGCTTCACCATAGATCTCGCAAAGCTCAGAGATAACGCCGAGCAGGGCAATCTGGACATGTATCTCCTTATCAGCCTGGGGAACAAGGGCAAGGTTGAGCTTCCCGATGGAATTCCCGGCATCACCTCGAAGCCATGGACCCTTGCCGTGGGAGGCTATGATGCCGACCATTTTTCCATCTACGATGAAAAGGGCCAGGTGGACGGGAAATACCTGAAGGAGATGAAATTCAACAAGGAAAAGAGCGCCGTGGAATTTTCCCTGGACAAGGAGGCCCTGCGCTCCCATGGCTGGAAGGACGGCGATCCCGTGCAGCTCCAGCCTTTCACCGCCAGGGACTTTGTCAAGAAAATCATCGATTCACTCGATGAGGCGGGACAGAAGCCCTGGGACACGGGGAAGCTCCAGGCATTCCTGGATACCGCAGGCGGCGCGGAGAGCGCACCTCCCCCGGCGGCAGGCCCTGCTGCCGAGCCCTCTGCCGAGCGCAAGCCCATCGACACGTGGAAGAACGATCTCATTTACTTTTTGCTTACCGACCGCTTCCGTGACGGCGACACGACCAACAACCAGGACGTGGTCCCTACCGACATGAAAAAATATCACGGCGGCGATATCCAGGGCATCATAGACAAGCTGGACTACATCAAGGACATAGGCGCCACGAGCATATGGCTCACTCCCGTGATGACCAACCAGACCCACTTCTTCGACACTGACAGCTACCATGGATACTGGCCCATAGATTTTTACAATACCGACAAGCACGTGGGCGACATGGCCAAGTTCCAGGAGCTCATTGACAAGGCCCATGAGAAGGGAATGAAGATCATCCTGGACATCCCTCTGAACCACACGGCCTGGGAGCATCCCCTCTACAAGGATCCAAAAACCCATGACTGGTTCCATCATATAGGCGACGTGAAGGACTGGGAAGACCCTTACTGGGCGGAGAACGGCTCCATTTTCGGTCTTCCTGACCTTGCCCAGGAAAACCCCGCTGTCGAGAAGTACCTCACTGATATCGCCAAGTTCTGGATAGACAAGGGCATCGACGGATTCCGCCTTGACGCGGTGAAAAACGTGCCCCTCTCCTTCTGGGCGAAGTTTGACAGGGCCATCCATGACTATGCCGGCAAGGATTTTCTCCTTGTAGGCGAATACTTCGACGGAAACCCCGCCAAGGTGGCCAAGTACCAGCGCGAGGACATGGATTCCCTCTTCGATTATCCCCTCTACTGGACTCTCAAGGACACCTTTGCCAAGGACGGGAGCATGAGGGGCCTGGCCGACAAGATGGCCGCCTGTGAAAGAGAGTATCCCAACCCCGGCGTGATGTCAGTCTTTCTTGACAACCATGATACGCCGCGGTTCCTCACCGAGGCCGGAGGCGACAAGAACAAGCTCAAGCTGGCTCTTGCCTTTGCGATGACTGTCAACCGAATCCCCACGATATATTACGGCACGGAAACGGCCATGGAAGGCAACTGTGATATCATGGGCGCCGTCGATAACCGCAAGGATATGCAGTGGGACAATGATCCCGCTATGCGCGAGTACTTCAGGACTCTGGCTGTGTCTCGCAAGAACAACGTGGCCCTCAGGGAAGGCAAATTGCTGGAAATGTGGCAGGATGACAAGGTATATGCCTATTCCCGCCTCCACCCCGACCAGGAAGCAGTGGTGATCCTCAATAACGACTATGGCACGCAGCAGAGGGAGATACCCCTGAGGGGAGAGAGCGCCCTCAAGAACGGCACAGTGATGCAGGACCTGCTCACCGGCGAGAAAGTGACCATTCAGGGCGGGAAGATCAGGACAGAGGTGGCAGGCAAGCACGCCAGGGTTTTTGTGCCGGTAAAATAGACAGGCTTTTCATGGGAAAATGTCGAATCAAGGGCGAGTATATCGCCCTTCTCTATTGGGTGTGATAAAGGAAAGATGGAGGGAGCAGTATGGCACGGTGGATTCTTGTTCTGATGCTCTGCGCCGGTCTTGTCGCTGGCGCGCTTGCCGCGGCAGCATCCACGGAAGGGAAGCTGGGGGGGTCGCCAATGAAAAGTGCAAAAAAGACTGCCAGGGGCTGGATCCCCGAGTGGGCAAAGCACGTCGTCTGGTACCAGGTCTTCCCCGACAGGTTCAGAAACGGCGATCCCTCCAATGACCCGAAGGTGGAGAGCCTCAAGGGCTCCTGGCCCCATGACCATACGTCGCCCTGGGAGGTCCATCCCTGGACGTCGGACTGGTATGAGCTGCAGCCCTACGAGAAGAAAAACGGCAAGGACATATTTTTCAACATCCAGCGGCGCCGGTACGGCGGCGATCTCAAGGGTATCCGCGACAAGCTTGACTACCTCCAGGACCTGGGCATCACGGCCATCTATCTGAATCCCGTCTTCGAGGCCCCATCGCTCCATAAATACGACACCATCCGCTATCAGCACATCGACCCGAACTTCGGCCCCGATCCCGAAGGAGACAGGAAGCTCATGGCCGCAGAAAAGATAGAAGAACCCTCAACATGGGTCTGGACCGCTGCTGACAAGTACATGCTCGAGCTTATCAGGGAAGTGCACCGCCGCAAGATGCGCATTATCTTTGACGGTGTCTTCAACCACATAGGCCTTGCCAATCCCTTTTTCCAGGACGTGGTAAAGAACCAGCAGAAGTCGCCCTACAAGGACTGGTTCATTGTCAAGAGCTGGGATGATCCCGGGAAGGGCACGAAATTTGATTATGAGGGATGGTACGGTGTAAAAGAGCTGCCCGAGTGGAGGGAAGACGAAAAAGGCATTGTGGCGGGGCCCAAGAAATATATCTTTGACATTACAAGGCGCTGGATGGATCCCAACGGCGACGGAAACACAGAGGACGGCATAGACGGCTGGAGGCTTGACGTGGCGTTCTGCGTGAAGCATGCCTTCTGGAAAGACTGGTGCACCTTTGTCCGCGGGCTTAATCCCCAGGCCTACATGACGGCTGAGATCATTGAGGACGTGGAGGCCAACAAGCCTTATCTTCAAGGTGACGAGTTCACGGCCGTCATGAACTACAATTTTGCCTTTGCCTGCTCAGAGTATTTTGCTGACAGGAAGATCCGCATCAGGACCTCCGAGTTTGACAGGCGCCTCAGGGAGCTGAGAGAGGCCTACTATCCCGCTGTCTCTTACGTGATGCAGAACCTCGTGGACAGCCATGATACCGATCGCATCGCGACAAGAATTGTGAACAGGGACAGGAACGATATCAGGCAGTGGAAGAAATATTATGAGCATTCCCAGGCCCGGAATTTCACTTATGACACAAGAAAGCCCACGCCCCAGGAGCTGAAAAGCCAGATGCTCATCGCTATTTTCCAGATGACCTACGTGGGAGCCCCGATGGTCTATTACGGCGATGAGGCGGGGATGTGGGGAGCCAATGATCCATGCTGCAGAAAACCCATGGTGTGGGACGATATGTCATACTGTGACGAGGTCTATCTTCCCGACGGCAAGAAGAGGAAGGTGCCCGACAAGGTGTCTTTCAACAAGGACCTCCACGATCACTACAAGAAGCTCATAAAGATAAGGAACCGCCACGAGGCGCTCCAGAACGGAGATTTCACCACGCTTCTGTCCGACGACGCGAAGGAGGTCTATGCCTTCAGGAGAAGCCTCAAGGGCCAGAGCCTCGTCGTGGTTCTCAACAACAGCGGGAAGGCGCAGAAGGTCACTATTAAGCCCGGAATTGACGGCAGGTTTGTGGACCTCCTCAACGGGGGAAAAGCTTTCTCCACGGGGAAAAAGCATGAGATCACCGTGGAAGTGCCGCCCCAATGGGGAAGGATCCTCACCGCGGAAAAGAAGTGAGAGCCAAGAGGCCTCCTGAGTTGTAAACTCCCGGACACAATTGTTTACATATTGTTCATAATTGCAACAGCCCCTCTCTGATAAAGGCTCCTGCGGCATGCTATAATCAAGGTGAGCAAAGCTGAGAGAGAGAGGCGGAACATCGTGATACAACCCGTAGGCGAAGGAAATTCAAGCACAGGATATACCCCTCAGGCAACGGCACCGCAATTCACCCCGGTGCGATCATCGGGGTGCGCTCCAGGCGGCTGAAGGGCGCCGCAGGACGGCCTGACCGTGAGTCGGGAGTCAATGAACGGAGCTTTTCCCCAGGGCCTCGCCGCAGGCATGCCGAACGCGATGGCCAACGCCATGCCGAACATGACGCCCAATACCATGCCGAATATCAATCAGGGCCCGCAGGCCATGATGCAGATGATGACGCAGATGATGACCCAGATGATGCAGATGATGACCCAGATGATGCAGGTCATGATGTCTCAGATGGGGCAGAACGGGGGGAACAACCAGAACAACAACAATGCCAACAATACTCCCAATAACACTCCCAACAATACGCCCAACAACAACGGCGGCAAGGTGGACAACAATCCTCCCGGCGGACTCCCCAACGGCCTCGCGGAGATCCAGAAGACTTTCGGCGCCCCCGGCGCCAACCAGACTACGGTGAAAATGCCGGCGGGGCCCGGAGGAAAAATGATTAATGTGACCTGCAATGCCAAGATTGCCGACAAGATGAAGTCCGCCTTCGAGGAGATAAAGGCCCAGGGCCTCTCCGGCTGCATCAATTCCTTTGACGGCTGCTTTAACAACCGCAACAAGAGGGGAGGCTCCTCGAAAAGCACCCATGCCTGGGGCATTGCCTTTGACGTGAATGCCTCCTCCAACCCCATGGGGAGCAGCAGGCAGACCGCAGACCAGCAGAAGATCGCGGCCATTTTCAAGAAACACGGCTTCTACCAGCTCCCCAACGATCCCATGCATTTCCAGTTCTGCCGCGGGTACTGACCGCCATCACCTCCAGTGATCAAAAGGCGCCTGATGGCGCCTTTTTTGTCTGTGCTCTCGGCAATTCTGCCTCGAGGGACCTGCGGCTATGGCAAGGGAAATTCTGGAATGGGGGGCCTTTCTCCCGTGAAAGTAACAAAGAGTTAACACCCGACCCATTGAAAGGGCCCCGTTATCAAGGTATAATAAGTACGGAAAAGTATGCTCACAGAGCATAACTGACGGCATCATCATACTCGAAGTATGAAGCGCTTCAGTATATACCAGGAAAGAAGATGCGCCATGGATTCAATTGACCCCGTCCAGTTCGCGAGAAGCTATATAGAAAAGCTTATCGGCCCCGGCAGCTTCCAGGCTCCCGAAGCGGCTCCTGACACCCCGCCTCCCCACGATGAGATGATGTGGTACGGCAGCGAGAGCAAGACGGTGCCGGGCAGGCCCCCGTCACTTACCTCTTTTGACAGGGATATCAGGAAGCTGAGGGAGGCAGGGGCTTCGGAGCGAGTCATCAATTCGTACCTCGGGCTCTCGCTGCTTGCTGCCGTGGCTGCCGCTGTGCAGGCGGGAGTGGGCCCCCTGGCGGGCCCACTTTACGTGGGGATCGCAAGCGCACTGGGCAGAGAGCTCGCAGGGCCCGACACGGAAAAGGAGTGCGGGAGAAAGGCTTATGCCGAGATCGTGGGGAAATCAGGCATTTCCAAGGATCCCGCAATGAACGGCCGGGCTGCAGACATTGCAGGAAAGCTGCTCACCCATTCAAAGCTTGACGGAAGCTCATACAAGGTCCTCGTGCTTGCCACGGAGGAGATAAACGCCCACTCACTGCCAGGATATCTTTTTGTCACCGAGGGGATGCTCAGGAGCTTTCCTGAAGACGGGCAGGTCGCCCTTTTCATGGGCCATGAAATAGCCCACGCCGAAGACCGCGACTCCCTCGAGGGCATCGGGCAGGACATGTTCGAGCATCTTGCCATCTCGAGCACCCTGCTCAAGAGCAAGGTCAAGGTGGAGGGGAGCGAAAAGACTGTCGGTGATATCAGGAAAGCCCTGAAGGAAGGCTATTATGACGCCACGACAGCCCATGAGAGAGAGAACGAGCTCAATGCCGACAGGAGGGGTGCCCAGCTCCTTGTGGCGGGAGGCTTCTCCCCTGCAGACGCCTGTGCCGCTATTTCCGCCATCTGCAGGATAGAGGAAGAGGGGAAGCTCAAGGTGATCCGCAACCAGGTGCAGCAGGCCCTTGGTTATGTCGATGAGGCGGAAGTAGCCCGGCGTCTCGTGGAAAGCCGGAAATTCGACAACCATCCCGCAGTGGCCGAGCGCCTTGAGGCCGTGAAAAAGGGCGCAGGGAACAGTGAGAAGGCCTGAGTAAATGCAAGGAGGAGACATGCATGGAGAAACAGCCTGATTACATCATCTATAAACCGGTGATGCAGGATATTGCGCAGCCTGAAAAAACAAAGGAAGCCCCCGGGGAGAAGGTGCTCCCTATGACGGCCGGTGTATGGCAGAAGGAGACGCTTGACGTGCTGTCCCTCTATGATAAAGATGAGGGCTCCTTTTCTCCCGTCACCACCGCCGGGAGCGCCGCGGGAGAAGGGCTCTCCGTGGCGCCTCTCTCCCTCAGGCTTACCCCCGAGGAGACAATTCCCCACTGGAAAAACTTCAAGTTTCTTGCCGATGACACTCTCAGAACCTTCCGCAGGCATGTACGCTCGGAGCCTGCTGAGGTCGCTGCTGCCCCCGCCCCTGCGGTGGAAGCCCCTGAGGTGCCCAGGGCCGGAAGCCTCATGGAGCTTGCCGGTGCCGGCAGTCTCGATGAGCTGATCCAGAGAGGGCTTTTTGACCCCCAGAAGGCTGCCCTCAAGGCCGATGATTTCGAGGGAAGGGCCACTTATGCCGAGGGCGGTCTCTATGAGAAGATAAGCAAGAAAGAGGTGGAGCGTCTTCTTGCCCTCAAGAGGGCCGGGAAGCTCACTGATCCCAAGGACATTGAAAAGTTCAGAAAATACGAGGAGCACGGCAATGCGCCCAACTACCGGAAAATGGACGGAAAGCCCGTCCATGGAGTAGGGCAGCCCACCGAGAAGGGCTTCGAGGATGTGCTCTCCCACGTGGCCGGCGCCGATAAGAAGAAACCGATCGTGTGGATGAACATGCGCGCAGAGCCTGTGATATATATCAACGGCAAGCCTCTCAACATGCGGCAGATCGCCCACAGCAAGGTGAACATGGACCTTGGGAAAAATGCCACGGCCGCCGATATCGAAAAATACGAGGAGGCTCTCAAGGAAAAGCTGCAGAAGGAAGGGAAGATGGACGTCGTGGGTGAGGACGGGGTTGTCAGGACCATCGCCTTTACCCCCGATCAGGTGAAGACCACACAGGACGTCGTGGCCCAGATGCGGGGAAAAGGCTACACCGTCGAGTACAAAAGGATACCGGTCACCGACGAGTCAAGCCCTGATGAAAAGGATCTTGACACCATCAGGAATTACGTCAATGAGATGAAAAAGAAGCACCCGGGCGGGGAGGTGCAGTTCGTCTGCAACTGCCACCAGGGCAAGGGAAGGACCACGACGGCCATGGTGGCCGCGGGAATCACCCTTGACGGGAAGGGAAAGGTGGAGCTTTTCGGCTTTGACCTTTTCAAAACCGATGACCCGAAAAACCGTGCCGAAAGAACCATCAACCAGAACGCCCACGTCCAGAACCTCAGGGAATGCATCAATGAATACAAGAAACGCTCCGAGGGCGAGAGAAAAGAGGCTGAGGAGCTGAAAAAGAAGGCAGCTTCCGAGGAGAGCGAAACAGCGCGCCTGAGCCTTGAAAAAAAGGCGAAGGAGCTGGAGAACAAGGCCGCGGAGGACGAGAAGAAGACCAGAGAGTTTACGAGAAGATACGCCATGATGGTAAAATACAGCGAGTATATCTGCGAGTTCGGCTCTGAGAAGCAGAGCCCCACCTTTGAGCAGTGGATTGGAGGCACACAGCAGCAGAAGGATCTGGCCATGAAGTGGGCCAGCCTCAACGATTACTTCGGCATAAGGCAGGGCCCGGGAACGGGCCCCGCGGCGATGCCGGAAACGGCCCTTGCATAGCCATGGACCACCTTGAAGGGGGAGAGAGCGGCGGGTTTGAAGAGGAGGAAGAGGGAGGCGCCTTTTACAGCGAGGACTTTTTCGCCGAAGTCCAGGAGCAGGAAGCCGTCTTCGACGAGGAGCCTCCCGCGGAATCCCATGGCGGCGCTGTCGATTTCATGCTGGAATGGCAGGAGCAGGACGAGGGCTCAGATGATCACTTCCAAGACTCACGGGAAGCCCGTGCGATGCTTTCCGTAACAGGGCAGGACGAGGGCTCAGATGATCACTTTCATGGCTCACGGGAAGCCCACGCGATGCTTTCCATCACGGAGCAGGAAGAGGAAGCGCCGCCGGTCTGGGAGCGCGTGAGTGAGGAAGAAGCGCCATCCTCTCCCAGAATCGCTTTTGCGCCCCCCCTTCGAAAGGAGCCTGCCCCGGAATCCCCTTCGGTGCAGACTCTGCCGCAAAATACCGCCCTCTCTCCCGGAGGTGCTGCCCCGGCAGAAACGGCTCCGCCGCCTGTCTCCCACGAGGCACCGCCTCCTCCGGGTGCATCTGCCCATGAGAGTCAGCCCGGTGCGCCGCCTCAGCCCCATGGAGCAGTACAGACGACATTCACTGCCGTGCCTGCTGGAGAATCTGAAGCGAAGGGCGAAGCACCGGAATATTTCCAGTGGACGGCCGAGCGGAACCGTCTTATCGAAGAAGCCCTGCGCGAAATGACGGGTGCAAAGCTTCCAAGGGTCCATGAACAGCTTATCTCGATAAGAAGGGCCCTCCAGGAGAAGAAGCTCACAGGGGAGCAGGCTTCTGCCCTTCTCGACGAGGTGGAGCTTTATCTCGCCTCAAGGGTCTCCCGCGAGAGAGAAAAAATCCCTGTGGCCCATGAAGCGGTAATCGGCGCCCGCCATGACGTGGAGAACGGCATGGCTGCCTACAGGGAGACGGTAAACGCCCTGAGGGAGTATATAGCTACCGGTGACCGCCTTCACCTTGACCTGGCATCCTACACTGCCGATCAGGCGGCATCATTTGTTGCCAGGGCCCGCACCCTCCTCGCCGCTGCTGAGCCCGAGCGCCCTCAGGAAAAGTAAGAATCGCCGCACGGTCTGGAAATTCTTTTTATCTGTGTCGGTATCGTAAGAAATTATTAACAAAATGGCAATAAATCTGTAATATAATAAAAGCAGGACACCTATCAAAGGAGGATTGCCATGAAGAAGAAACTACAGAGAGCAGTAACGCTTATCATCGCGGCATTATTCATTGTCGGCCTCGCCTTCCCGGCAGACGCGTCAACGGGCTATAAGATCAAGAGCAGTGAGACGACAGCCCCCACGCAGTATTCCAACATCGGCACCGAAACGCATAACGTGGTGACAGGATATGCGGCGGCAGCCCTCGGAAGCTGGGCCTCCAACGACTGGGACTGGATTGAATGGTACGGCTCCCTTACCGCTGCGGAGCAGGCATGGGTGAACGCCCAGAATCTTGGTGCGGGAACGCACTGGTATCTCGATGCGACAGGCCAGACCATAGGCACCTCGATGTTCCAGGGCTACACCGAGACCGTAGGCCAGGAAACCACCTCGGTGGAAGAGTTCATCAAGGACAGCTCAGGCCACAGCATCGGCTCCAGCACCACCCACTATACCACCATTCTGCAGCAGGACGTGGCCTTCCAGCTTGTCGCCGAGTACTATGACTCCTCGCCCCTCACGCTCGATCTCAACAAGGACACGAAAATTGACGTGGCCCGCAACAACTGGATGAAGCATGCACCGAAGTTTTACGGCGAGTATGCAAGAATGTTCGACATCACCGGCGACGGCGTTGAAGACCTCACCGAATGGATGGCGGCGAAGCCCGGTGATGGCCTCCTCGCCATACCTGAGAACGGCAAGGTGGATACGGCGCTCCAGCTCTTCGGGACCGCCGGCGGCTACCTTGACGGCTACGAAAAGCTTTCCATCCTCTGCGACAAGGACAAGAACGGCTGGGTGGAAGGAAAAGAGCTGGAAGGTCTTGCCATCTGGGTTGACGGGAACAACAACTCGAAATGCGAGCCCAATGAGCTCAAGAGCCTCAGTGACTTCAACGTCACAAGGTTATCCACCAAGCACACAAATTACGTGAGCTCATACAAGACTGATGACGGCAAAGTCAGCACCATGTGGGACTGGTGGCCCTGCGTGAAGGAAACAAGGAAATTCAGAAGATAGGAATTCCCGGGGGAGTGAAGGTAACGAAGAGGGAGCATGCTCCCTCTTCTCTTTTTCCGGCAGAGCGGTGATCCTCTTCCGTGAAGGGAAGTGGCGCCGCTCTCTTGAAATAATTCTTATCATTTCACGTGGGGAGGTCCTTCCATGAAAAGAGTGCCTGCAGTTCTTGTGCTTGTCTTCGCCTTCATGATGCCCGGAGCCTTATTCGGCGCTTCGGTGGAAAAGGAGAGCCGCGTCAGCTCCTCGGTCCTGAAGAATATCCTGGGCAGGCAGCTGGTGGATTTTTCCACCATTGACATTGCCCGCGGTGACGGGAAGCTCTTCTTTCTCACAAGAGACCCGGATACCAGGGGCCTCTCATGGCACCTGGTGGACCCCTCAGCGAATAAGGTGCTCAAATCGGGCTCATGCCCCTTCAAGGTCTTCACACAGTCTGCCGTATCGCCCGACGGTACCTCTGCTCTTGTCTTCACCAAATACCCCTCGGCGCTGTGGCATCTCTCAGTGAGCGCGGGAAAATGGACCATGGTCTACCAGAACCCTCAGAAGGAAGGGCTCGCCATACTTACCTTCTCTCCTCTCACCTACGTGGAGCCATTGAAAGCCTACACGCTGCTGGATCTATGGGATGCCGGGCACTTTGTCATTGACTCCTGTGTCTCGCTTGTCAACCTCTCTTCCCTCAAGGTGGAACAGGTCACTTCCCTCAGGAAGCTCAAGGAAAAGGCACTTGCCGCCGTGAAGCCTGAAAGCGGGAAAGACCTGAGCTATCAGGTGGGCCTCATCCGCTATGGCGAGGGGGAGAAGATGCTCTATACCCTCAAGGCGGTCACAGGCAAGGGAAAGAAAGCCAGGATCCTGAGGGATTATCTGCTGGAATTCACGGCCCCTGACAAGGTTTCATGGATCAAGACGCCTGAGGGCGGCGTGCTCCCCCTTGACCTTGCCGGCGAGCCTTCCCAGGCACTCTTCACGTTGATGGGGGAAAAAAAGGGATCGGTGATTCTTTTTAAGGAGGGGAAGAGCCACGTGGTCATTGAAGAAAAGGCGCTGGCAGGCAGGATCTTGAAAAACGGACTTATAGGAATTGCGGCGCTCAACGGCCCCAAGCTCTCCATATATCTGGTGAAACAGGGAGAAAAGCCGTCACCGGTGCTCTCTCTTGGCCAGGCAAGCTCGGTGCTCTTTACCGATGACGGCAAAAGGCTTGTGCTGAAGGGCAAGAGCGAGATAGCCTATTACAAGATCTCTCCATGACTGCCTGCCGCCCGCGCTCAGAGGGCTGCCCTGCTGCAGTCACCGAGCGCGCCTTTTCCGGATTTATTGGAAGGAGCCTTCTTTTTGAAGCTCTCGGCTATTTTCTTGAAGAGAGGAAGGTAGGTGCCCTTTTCTTCTTCGTCGGAAAAGCCCTGGATGATGAAATAGTCTGTCTCCTTGAAGAGCATCACCTGGTACACGAGAGTCTTGAAGCCTTCCTTCCTGTCAATGCCGGAAGCCACTATCTCGTAACCGGTAATGCCGTCTATGGTTACCTCGGCAGTGCTCTCGACGGCAATATCCTTTACCTGCTCGACTTTCTTGACACGCTGCAGTGAATATTCCTTCTTGTCATCAACGACAAGTCCCGAGGAGACTGAGGCGCCCACTATAAAGACAGGGTCCTTTTCATTCTGTGCGGGGAATTCCCCGTTTTTCGAAAAGAGCAGGTTATTGCCGAACCGCCTTGCCAGCTTGAGAGGCGGCTGGATTTCAATGCTGAAGGGAAGCCCCTCGGTGCCCTGCGAGTCCTTCTTTTCAGAGAGCCTGAATGAGAGTATTGAAGCCTTCATTGTTTTTGAAAGCTCTTTTTCAAAGGATTCGGGGAACACTGCGGTGATCATCACCGTGGTGTCATTGTCGCCGGTGACGACTATCCACTTCCTGAAATCAGTCCCGTAAGCATTCTGGGACACGCTGAGGAGGAGCCCCCTGCCGCTTTTTAAAGGGAGGGCCTCTTTTGCCAGCAGCTTCATTCCCCTCGAGGCAAGCCCTTCTTTGGTGAAAGCCTCGGCAAATTTGCCATAGGGCGCCGTGATCTCCATGATCAATATGGAGGCATTTTTGTCCTTGAGCTGAAAGCCCTGGAAGTTTTCAGCCTTCTGAAACTTTCCAGGGGGAACGAGGCTCACTCTCGTTCCTTCTATTGCAACGCGCTCTGCGGCATACAGGGGGCTGATAAGCACCACAAGAAGAGCTGCTGCTGCGATATATCTCATAGGTTCCTCCTTCTGGTAAGGGCCCTGCCTGGAGAGAGGGCCGTGCTCTCTTTTTCGAGTGCCCGGGCTCAATGTCCTTTCGGGAGAAGGATCGGCTTGTGAAGGCCTGGAAAAAAGTTTCTGAAATCGTGGCCTGAAAAGGAGGGTTTTCCCCGTCCAGGGATAATAAAGAGTTACAAATGTATCCCATAGAATCGGGAGTGAAGGGAGGGAGCGGCCTGTGGCGAGGATGCAGGGAAATTCCCCGCGGAGCGTTGAAGGCGTCATTGATGATTTCGTAAGCGCAAGGCGCGGCAGAGAGATTATCACTCATATTGAACATATCAAAGCCCGCGAGGCACGCCATGCCCCATGGCCTTCCGAGGTGCCCGGAGATCTCGCCGGAGTCTTCCAAAACCGCGGGATCAAGGAGCCTTATCTTCACCAGCACAAGGCCTGGAATGCGATATTTGAGGGGCGCCATACTGTGATTGTGACGCCTACTGCCTCGGGAAAGACTCTCTGTTATAATGTACCTGTCCTTAAGGCAATCCTGGGCGATCCCTCGGCGCGGAACCTCTATCTTTTCCCCACGAAAGCCCTCTCGCAAGACCAGGTGGCCGAGCTCCAGGAGATCGTCAATGACCTGGGCTCATCGATATGCACCTATACCTATGACGGCGACACACCCGCCGACGCAAGGCGCGCCATCAGGGCCAGAGCCCATGTCGTCGTCTCCAACCCCGATATGCTTCACACGGCAATCCTTCCCCATCACGCCAAGTGGGCCAATTTTTTCGGGAACCTGAAATATGTAGTCATTGATGAGCTCCATACCTACCGTGGCGTATTCGGGAGCCATTTCTGCAATGTCATCAGGCGTCTCAAGCGCCTGGCGGCCTTCCACGGCTCCCGGCCCGTCTTCATCCTCTGCTCAGCGACAATTGCCAACCCCGGAGAGCTGGCCTCAAAGCTCATCGAGGAGGAGGTGTCCCTTATCGATGAGAACGGGGCTCCCTCCGGAGAGAAGTTCTTTATCTTCTACAACCCTCCCGTCATCAACGCGCAGCTCGGGATCAGGAAGAGCTATCTCACCACGGCGCGGTCCATTGCAATGAAGTTTCTCGGAAGCGGCGCGCAGACAATTGTATTTGCCTCATCGCGCCTCAATGTGGAGGTCCTCACGAGGTACCTCAAGGAGCGCCTTGAGAGGCGCCCCGACATGAAAGGCCTTATCAGGGGCTACCGCGGCGGCTATCTTCCCACGACAAGGCGCGAGATAGAAAGAGGCCTCCGCACAGGAGAGATCCTGGGAGTGGTGAGCACCAACGCCTTGGAGCTGGGCATTGACATAGGGACCCTCCAGGCCTGCGTGATGGCAGGCTACCCGGGGAGCGTGGCCTCGACATGGCAGCAGGCCGGGCGGGCCGGGAGGCACCGCGGCGTGTCGGCGGCCGTCTTCGTGGCGCGGAGCGACCCCCTTGACCAGTTCATCGTGAATCACCCCGAGTATTTTTTCGGGAAAAGCCCCGAGCACGGACTCATCAACGCCGACAACCTCCAGATCCTGGTGAGCCACATCAAGTGCGCCGCCTTTGAGCTGCCCCTCAAGGAGGACGAGCGCTTCGGCAGGGAAAACCTGGGAGAGATACTCAGGTATCTCGAGGAGAAGGGGATTCTGCACAGGGCCGGCGACGCATGGCACTGGACCCAGGAGACCTACCCTGCCGACGAGATAAGCCTTCGGACCATATCCAATGAAAACTTTGTCGTGATGGACATGGATGCCGAGAACAGGGTCATTGCCGAAGTTGACTTCACGTCGGCTCCCTCGACGCTTTACGAGGATGCCATTTACCTCTGCGAAGCCCAGAGCTACCATGTGAAGAAACTCGATTACGCCCAGCGCAAGGCTTTCGTGAGGAAGGTTGACGTGGAGTACTACACCGATGCCATCACAAGCACGAAGGTGAGGATACTGGAGAGCTTTGCACAGAACTACACCTCCGAGCTCACAAGAGAGCACGGAGAGGTCCATGTGGCCTGGAAAGTGAGCGGCTTCAAGAAAATCAAGTTCAGCACCAGGGAGAACGTGGGATACGGACCCATATCCCTTCCCGACCAGGAAATGCACACCACGGCGTACTGGTTCACGGTGAAGCCCGCCTTTCTCTTTGAGATGGGCTTCACAAGGGCGCAGGTCATAGACGGGCTCATGGGTGTGGCATACCTGCTCCACCACACGGCCCCCTTTCTTCTCATGTGCGACACCAGGGATATCCAGAGGAGCGTCGGCGACAGGAATGCCCAGTGGTTCGTGGGGACTCTCGCAAGGGAGCGGGGGCGCTCGGCGCCGGGGATAATCCATTCCGATGACGGCATGGAGCTTCCCGTGGACTCACTTGAGCGCTTCGAGCCCACGATATTTCTCTATGATGATTATCCGGGAGGGATCGGCTTCTCGCCCCTCCTCTATGATTACCACGGTACGCTCCTCTCCCGCTCGCTCTCCATAGTCTCCCGCTGCCCCTGCAGCGCGGGATGCCCTTCCTGCGTGGGACCCCCCGAGGAAATGGGCAAGGAGAGCAAGAAGACAGCCCTTGAGTTTTTAAGGAGGGTTTTGAGGGATGAGTCTCAGGTCCAGGCTTGACAGGGCTCTCGGCGGGGCGGCAAAGGATCACCCCGCGCAGGATAGGCCGGGCGAGCTCCGTGAGCGCCTTGAGCGTATTGCCGGCAGGGCTGTGGAGGCGTCAAGGAAGACCGGCCCCTCCCATGATCCTGGAGAGGAGGCCCTGGGCGGCGAAATTTTTGCCGGCGGACAAGGCTCTTTTGTGCTGGTGAGAAATACCTTTCCCGAGAGCTATTTTCATGGGACCCTTCCGCTTGGAGCCATAAGAGCCATATCCCCCCGTATCGTCTCCATGCTTACGAAGGAGAGCTTTCCCTGCGCTCCCGGGGAATGCATTTTTATCGACACCGAGACCACGGGCCTTGCGGGCGGTGCGGGAACGGTGGCTTTTCTCGTCGGGGTAGGCTTTTTCAGCGAAGGGGCCTTCCACCTTCACCAGTACTTTATGAGGGATTACCACGAGGAGAAGGCCATGCTCTCCCACCTCAGGGAAGTGCTGGCCTCCGCGAGAGGCTTTGTCTCCTTCAATGGGAAGGCCTACGATGTGCCCCTCATAGAGGAGCGTTACGTGCTGAACAGGACCAGGACAAACCTTCGGGGGCTGCCCCACCTCGATCTTCTCTACCCTTCAAGGCGGCTTTTCAAGGGCCTTTTCGATGACTGCCGCCTCAAGACCCTCGAGGTGAAAGTGCTGGGCATGGCCCCCAGGGAAGACGATATTGAAAGCTTCCTTATCCCCCAGTGCTATTTTGACTTCGTACGGAGCGGCAGGACGGCGATGATGAAGAAGATCCTCTCCCATAACAGGCTTGACATCATCACGCTTGTTGCCCTCACGGCCCACATCGGAAGGCTTCTCTCCGATCCCCTTGCCTCACCGGATGCCCATCTTGCAAAGGTAGGCCGTTTTCACCGCGAGAGCGGCGACAGGTGCATGGGCACCGCGTGCCTCGAGGAGGCGGTGAAGAGGGGAAGGGAGGGGGAGTCCTTCGAGGCGGCCCTTCATCTTTCCCTTCACTACCGGAGGGAGGGCCGGCTCGATGAGGCTGCATCGCTCTGGCACGCCATGATAGAGGAGCATCGGTCACAAGATCCCTTTCCCTTCATCGAGCTTGCCAAGTATTATGAGCACCGCCTCAAGGATCCGGGCCGTGCCCTCGAGGTGCTTGCCAGGCTCAAATACCAGGCCTCAGCCCATTCACCCCGTTTCCTGAAGGAGCTTGCCCGCCGGGAGAGCCGCCTCGAGCAGAAAGCCGCGGCAGGGAAGAGCCGGCTTAACGACCATTTTTAAGGAGCCAGTTGAAGGCATCATCAAGCTCGCTGGCCTGCATTCCCATGTGGCCTCCCGCAAGCTCCCTGTAATTGACCTTGAAGCCCTTCGCCGTCATCTCCTGATAAAGCTGCTTGGTGGCCGGCATATTGAAGTCGCTGGTCCTTGTGAAGAGGTAGAATACCGAATTTCCCTTTGCCTCGTCCTTTATAGTGCGCCATGGGCCACAGTGGCCGTTTTCCACGATGGCGCCGCGGAAGACGTCCGGATCGGTGAGCACCAGGTAGTAGGCGGTGCAGGCCCCGCCGGAGTGGCCGGCAAGAAAGGTATGCCTCTTGTCGGCACGGTACGTCTTCTGCATGGAGAGGGCGAGCTCCTTGAGCTCCTCCCTGTCCTGCTCCTCATCGCTGCCGTTATAGACGGCGCTCGAGGAGGCCAGGATCCATCCGCACCGCTCGGCAGCCTGGGCATAGTGATCCACCATATTTGAGGCACTGCCGGCAGGGTGAAGAAGGAGCATCAGAGGAAGGTTGCTCTGCTTTTCCGCTTTTGTGGGAAGAAAGCCGTAGGCCTTGCGCTCCTTCCCGCTGCTGTCCTTGTAGCTGAACCACCCTGATTTCCATGAAGAGGCGGGCTGTGACGTGAGAATGAGCAACCAGGAAATCGTGATGAAGAAAAATGCTCCCCATAGCATCAGTCCCGGCGGGCTTACCCTGTGCGCTCTCAGGAAACTCTTCATTGTAACACTCCTCCTTGCACTTTTAATGACCGGAGAGGCTTGCGCGGCTCCCAGTCAATCATACTGGCATTGTTCTAGTATTCCACATGCTTAAGGATGACAGTACACTCTCCTTCGGCCCTGAATTTCACAATGACGGAATCGTCGGTCTGTGTCCATCCTTCAGGGGAGCCCTGCACCTCCTTCAGGTCGTTGAGCTCCCCGATGAGGCGGTCCTCCACTTTCACCGTGGCAATGGAGGAAGTCTGGTTGAAGCGCACCATGTAGGTCCTTTTCGAAGGGCCCGTATGAAAAAGGATCTCCCATTTATCTGTCTCGGCTCTGAAGAGGAGCGGCTCATTGCCCTCATAGAAAAGAAATTCCGCCCTGTCGGTGAGATAAACCTCGCAGGTGAGCTGCTTTTCAGGCTCTTCACCCACAGAGGGCATGCCGGGGCTCATGGGGATGATTGAGTTGGCCCTGATGAAGAGGGGAAGGATATCCAGGGGAGCGTCATACCAGACATCCGAGGGACCGCTGTAGATCTTTCCCGTCCAGAAGTCCAGCCATTTTCCCTCGGGGAAATAAAGGGCCCGCCCCTCTTCGGCCTCGCAGACAGGGGCTACGAGAAGCTCCCTTCCCAGAAGGTATTCAAGGTCCTCTTCCCAGGCTCTCCTGTCACCGGGGAACTCCAGCAGCAGGGGGCGCATGAGAGGCATGCCTGTAAGGGAAGCCACATGGGCGTAAGAATAAAGGTAAGGGATGAGGCGGTAGCGGAGCTTCGCGTAGGTCCTGAAAATTTCCAGGGCTCTCTCCCCGAAATGCCAGGGCTCCCTGGGCGTGGTCCCATGGCAGCGGGCATGGGAAGAGAGAAGCCCCCACTGGGCCCACCTTATGTAAAGAATCTCATGAGGCTTCCCTATAAATCCTCCGATGTCATGGCTCCAGAAAGGGAAGCCCGACAGGGCCATGCTCAGGCCTCCCCTCAGCACGCAGGCCATCTCGTTGAAGCCCGGCCGCGAGTCGCCGGACCAGTAAAGGGGGTAGCGCTGGGATCCTGCATAGGCGGAGCGCCCCCAGACAAGGCCGTAGCCCCGGTATTTTTTTGTTGCCTCATAGATGGTTTTGTTGTAAAGGAGCGGATAAAGGTTGTGCATCTCACTTCCCGTCATGCCGTTGTGATAGCGGGCATCGACAGGGGCGTACTCGCCGTAGTCCGTTTTCATCACCGCCACTCCCGTCCTGAAGAGGCTCTCATGCTTTGCCGCAAACCACCGGCAGGCTTCGGGATTACTGAAATCAACAAGGGTGCAGCAGGGATCCTCGGCAAGCCTTGCAGGGTTGCCCTGGCTGTCAAGGGGGAAGAATCCCTTTTCCTTTCCTTCCTGATAGAGGGCCGACCCCTCGTGGATATAAGGATTTTCCCAGAGGCTCAGCCTGAAGCCCTGCTTTTTAAGGCCCTCAATCATTCCCCCGGGATCGGGGAAGGCTTCTTCATCCCACGAGAGCTCGCAGGCCGAATCGCGGTCCCTCTCCTTTCTCCCCTTAAGCCAGAGCGGATCAATATGGAGCACGTCGCAGGGTATGTCACTGCTGCGCAGCCCCGCGGCCACCTCTTCCACTTCACCTCTGTCTTTGTACATGCACCGGGACATCCAGAGGCCGAAGGACCACCGCGGCGGCACCTCGGATCTCCCGGTGAGATCCGTATAACGGGCTATAATATCTCGCGGAGACGGACCGTAGATGAAGAAAAAGTCCATCAGGCTGTCCTCAAGGGAGAAGAACCAGGAGACATAGCTTCTCTCCCCAAAGTCATAGACGATCCTGAAGGAGCTGTTGATGAATATGCCGTAGCCTCTGGAGCTGAAGAAGAAGGGGATGTTCTTGTAGGCCCACTCGTTGCTGTTGGTGCCATGGGCATCGACATGCCATGAGATGAATTTCTGGTGCCGCCTGTCCAGGCTTGAGAACTTCTCGCCGAGGCCGTAAAAGTGCTCATCGGAGAAAAGATAGCCCGAATGAAAGACATGCACTCCTCCCTCCGGACCCTTTCTGAAACCGGGGGGCAGGACGCGGTAACGGTTCGGAATGCCGAATTCATCGGCATGGGAGCTTTTCATGAGCGTTTTTCCACTGGAATCGAGGACCTTCATAATCCAGGGCTTTTTCTTGAAGGCCACCGTGAGGCTGTCGCCCTTGAAGAGGAGGTCATGGGTGCTTTCCTCGGTCTTCACCTTGCCGCTGGAAAGGGGCTCCGCCACAAGCATGGCGGTGCTTTTCCGGGCGAGGGCTTTCTCGCAGGTGTACCGCATCCTGAAGATTGAATCGGAGATGAATTCCATGCTGACGGGGACTCGTTCGCTTTTCTGCGATAAAGCCTCTATGGAGAATGCGCTCTCCCCTGAGGGGATAAAGCTCTTCAGCTCGGAGAGAAAGGAAAAATTACCCATATCATCGTCAAAGAGGGTGAATTCTTCTCTTTCGTAGTTACTTGCCAAGGATCCCACCCCCCTCTGGTCATATGGAGAAAATATTAGGGGCGGTGAGCGAATTTCCTTCAGGGATGGTTCTTCTGAGATGAGGATTTCTTGTGCAGGTACGGGGAGCGGTCAGGAGCGGATATTCCTGCTGAGATCGGTGATTATGGTGATTCCCCGCGAGATGGTCCCGTCGCTGTTGTAAACAGGCTTGGCCACAATGTGGGCGGGAAAATGCTCGCCGCTTTTCCTCTTGAGGGTGAAGTCCGTCTCATAGAGTCCCCTGTCATGGGAGCCTTCCACCGTTTCATTGCTGAATTTTTTGAAGCTCTCGGGATCGGTGTGAAGTATGCTGGTCTGGAGCCCGACAAGCTCAGTACGGGAATATCCGAACATTGACTCGGCATTCTTATTGCAGTCAGAGATCAGATGCGACTGGGGATCAACGACAATGAGGGCTTCGTTGAAAAACTCAAAAACATTTCTCAAGAGCTCATCAGCCTGCCCCAGGGACTGGAGCATCGCCTTCCTTTCGGTGATGTCCCTGAAGACAAGCACTATGCCGCACACGTCACCCTTTTCATCCCTTATCGGCGCCGTGGAGTCTTCGATGAATCTCTCCCGGCCCGCCTTGTTTCTGAGCACCATGCCGTTTTCAAAAGTCGTGGTCTCTTCCTCGATGAGTATCTGTTCCACTGTGTTTCTGAGAGGCCCGCGGTTTTTTTCGTTGAAGACCTGGTAAACCTCCCAGAGCTCTTTTCCATGGGCTTCCCTGTGGGACCAGCCTGTGAGCTCCTCGGCGACCCTGTTCATGAATTTTACATAACCGCTCTCATCGGTGGCAATTACGGCGTCGCCGATGCTTTTAAGGGTGGTGGTGAGCCAGAGTCTGCTTTCCACGAGCTCCTTCTCGAGCTTGTGCTTATGGAGGGCCATCTCCACGGCAGTATAAAGGTCAGCCTCTTCAAAGGGCTTGAGCACGTAGCCGAAGGGATCGGTGAGCTTGGCGCGCTGGAGGGTGGAGTTGTCTGAATAAGCGGTGAGGTACACTATGGGGATGTCAAGGGATCCCCTGATGGCTTTGGTGGCCTCAATGCCGTCTATCTCGCCCTTGAGATGAATGTCCATCAGGATAAGGGCCGGTCTCATCTCATGGGCTTTTGATATGGCTTCCTTTCCTGAGGAAACCACGCATGACACATTGTATCCCAGGTTCCTGAGGCTTTTTTCGATGTACCTTCCCGTTATTCCATCGTCTTCAACTACCAGAATAGGAGGAGAGACCATCACGGCATCCTTTCCTAATGGCGACCCCTGGATTCCTCTGCACAAAGGGGCTGCGACGAAAGATTCAACACCTTGAGAGGTGGTGAATAAATGAGAATATCTCTGTTATTATAGCACTTTTCAAGCGGAAAATCAATAACAGCGCCTTTATTCTCTGCGAAGCAGGGCAGAGGTAATGAATGCGAATTGCCTCATACTGGCAGGAATGAATGGCAAGCTTCACGCCGCACTTCCAGCAATGCTCTCGAACCCGGCTCGAGTTCCCGGAGCCGCAGGCACCTGCCAGCGGAATAAAAGACGAAAAATCCGGTATATGATTGTGGAGAGACAGGAACGAGAGGAGGCATGACCATGGACAGGATCGGGATTTTTTCCCACCGGGGAAAGGTCAACGTAATGCTTCTTGATTCATCCTGCACAGTAGTCTTCACTGACTGCAGCATCTGCTACTGGGACGCCCTCACTCAGTGGGTGGCTCATGCATACCTGTGGGCCGAGGAATCATAAGGGCTATACAAGCACCGGTTTTTCGCCGGTGCGGTACCTTTCTATGTAACGCTCCAGCAGAGGCTGGTCCTCCCTGCGCAGTTCCGTAATCCTCAAGGCACACTCATAGAGCATCTTCCCGCGGACCACGTTTTTCCTGCACCAGAGCACCTCTCCCTTCATCGTAATCCTGGGCAGGTTCACGAGAAGGAGCATGTCCATCTCGACCCTTTCTCCCGCGCTCAGCTCAATATCCGAAGCGAACCTGATGGCCTTCGTGCTGATATTGTCTGTCATCATGCGGAACTGTTCCCGGTGGATCGAGCTTCTCGCGTTGATCATCAGGATCATCGAGATGTGCTGTACCTTGGGAGGTTCTTCCCTTCCCGCACCATCAGCCGGTGTTGTATTCTTTTTTGCAAAGAGCTGCCACATTTTCATCACCCCCGTCTTTACGGGAGCGCCTTTCATTCTCATGCTATCAGAAGGGCGCCGCTTTTTCTGTATCAAATTCACCTGAACGGGAGAAGGAATTTTAACGTATTATTAGAATATATGAATAAAAGAATCTTTTTCTAAAAAAGAGCATCGACCATGAGAGGAACAAGTGCAAAAGGAGGAATCAGAGTGGAAAAAAAGATGATAATGGAGGTTCTCGATGACCCTACGATGGGAGTGAAATGTCATTTCGGGTGAGGGCCGAAGCGATCTCTGGATGAGATTGTGAACCGTCTCCAATATTCGGTCAAGGCCTATTTCCAGGACAGGATTGAGCTGAAATACCAGAAGGTGGATGCGCAGAGCATGAAGGAGAGGCTTCCCCTCCTCAAGGTGGACGGGAAAGTGGTGAAAGAAGGCTGTATCCCTGACATGAGTATGATCATGGAGTATGCCCAGCGGGCCGGCGTGGCAGGCTAGAAAGCCTTAAAAAGCGGAGCCCGGGATTGGAAGCCATGGAGGTGAGAGCAGGTTGCGCTCATCTCCATGGCTTTCTGACAGGGTATGATCCCGTGTCCTGTTGAACATTTAACAAGATATTTACAATTGTCATATGGACTGGCTGGCGGAAAGCGACTATAATTGAGAATGAGGTTCATTCAGCCGGAATAAAGCCCTTCTATTCCCTGCAAGAGGTAAAACTCTGTGGATTTTATCAATAATGTCTCGGGTTTCAATGCACCCCGCGGAACTTCGGGGCACAATGCTTCCCGGCCCGTAGGCGCTTCCGCGGAAAACCAGGACGCGCTTGATAAGGTAAGCATCACTCGCGATACCGGCAGCGATCCTTCGGTGATGCTTTCAAAAGCGAGGAAAAAGGGAAAGCCCGGGGAGTCATCGGAGCCACTCCAGGTGACAGTGATGAGCCTCGCTTATCCTGATCCGCTTGGAGCGGAGGCCAGGAACTATGCGCCGGTCGTGATAGTTCATGGCACTCTCAGGGAAAAGGAGAGCATAGCGGATTACCATGAGGCATCTCTTGCCTCGGGCCATCCCACGGAATCAAGCACCTATATGAGCATAAAGGATGGCGAGCGCCTCGAGGTATCGGCACAGAATGTCTCCCGCACCGTCAATGAATCCCGCCTGGATATCGCAAAGAATAACTTGAAAACACTCCGGCCCATGAAAAATGACCCCGCAAGGCTCATGGAGTTTTTCGAGATGGATCAGGCCCTTTACGGGGAGGCCGATCAGAGCGTAAAAGGCATTGCCGCCCTCCTGCCGGGGGTCATTGACAGGATTGACTCCATGCTCTCGATGAAAGAGGGTGTCCTGAAAGATTCTTTCAGCACCAGGCTTAAGGAATATGAGCAGGAGCTCGCAGGAGCCATCGGGAAGACAGGATTCGCCTCGTCGCTCGAGGGAAAGAAGAAGAAGGAAGTGCTGCAGAAATGCGCCGGTGAAATCATAGAATCAATAGCGCCTAAAGCATTGCTTGTGGGGCACAGCATGGGAGGCTATGTGGCCTACCTCATCGGCATCAATCCCAAGGGGAGCCCGGACGAGAGGAGCCCTTTCACCTTTGATGCGGCAAACGGCGTCTCCACCATAATGACTCTCTCTTCACCCATTGCAAAAGGTGTCAGGAGGCCCCTTCCTAACGGGCTTGCCACTGTGGGCTTCGATATCTATGAGAAAAACGTACTTGATCCTTTGGAGCAGACTCCCGGCATGGCTCTGGCCCTGACAAATCCCCTCTTTGCCGCCTGGTACGCGGCCAACAAGGCGGTTGCCAAGGAGGCGACGAAACAGACGGCGGAGCTTTCGGCCTCGCTCACCAATCCTTATATTTATGCCCAGAAACCGGGGTATGAGCAGATCTCAGAGGGCTCGACCTTCATCAGGGAGCATGTGGAGGGAAGGAAGGTCCCCCCCGGCGTGACCCTTATTGCGGTCACCAACAGGGAGGACCAGGTCTCTGAAGCAGAGAGGTCCGTGGCCGATGAGAGCCAGGTAAATGCCCACAACCTCGATGTTGACGTGAAAGTGACCGCCGAGGATCTGAAGAATCCGACAGACACCCGCCCCCGCGTTGCTCACTTCAAAATGGCCTCATATCCTCTCGAGCACTGGGGGGAATTCAAGCGGGAGATCTGCGAAGACCCCCGGTACATCCCGAGAATTCTGGATGGCAAAAACCATGACGGCATGCGTTATAATGCCCTTGTGGTGTTGCTGGACCGTGTCATTGAAGACCGCAGTTTCCTTGAGAAGCCCGGGATGGAGGCTTCCGTTGATGCCATAAAGCAGGTGGCGCAGGAGAAGCTTCCCTTCAAGGACTCTCCCTCCTATGTCGCCTCGCAGATACTGAAGGTCCTTGACAATAACGCGGTGATACCCAAGCCTGATACGGGCAGCTGGGTTCTCTCACAGACAGGTCCTCTTCCGCTTTTTATGGAGAAGTGGCCGTCATAATGGTAAATCAGGCCACGCCCAGGGAACCCTCTCCCGGGGAGCGCAACAACTCCGCATACTTCCTGAAATAACAGGCATCGAGGATCTTATGGCGCAGCAGTCAGAGAACAGCAAGGCAGAGAAGCCAGATTCTGCAGATTCTTCTCCTTACCGGTACGTCATCGAAGTACTTATTTTTCTCACCTATGCCGCTTTCGGCATGACATGGGCCGCTGCCGGCCCTTTCCTGAAGCGGCTGATGCATGACCTGGGCCTGACGCTGAGCCAGGGGAGCTTTATGACGACCAGCGTGAGCTTTGCCAAGATATTCGGGCCCACCCTCGCGGGGGCACTTATGGCGCGCCTGGGTCTGAGATGGGCATTCATGGCGGCTTCAGCCCTCATCTGCGTGGGAATTCTTGCCCCCATGTCTCCTTCTTACGGGCTTATACTTCTTGCCCGGTTCGCCATGGGGATAGGAGGGGCCATGGTCGTGGTCTATTTCACCCCTGTCGTGATGAAATGGTTCTCCAGCCGGGAGCGCCTTGTCATTAACGGCATCAACTTCGTGGCAATCAACGTGGGTATGACAATCTCTCTCTTTATCACACCTTATGTGCAGGCTGCCCTTGGCGATTCATGGCAGAAAGCACTTATCGCGTACAGCCTCGTGAGCGTAGTGCTTGCTGTTGCGTGGCTCATACTGGGGAGAGATGCAGAGGAAAAATCACAGGAGGGTGGAAGCGGCGCCGGGGAGGCTTCTTACGGCTATGCAGGCGCTCTCAGGGATGCCAATACGTGGAAGCTTGCCTTCACCTATATGGGAGCGCTGTCGCTCTACCTGTCGATTGTCGCTTATTTCCCCAAGTTCTATGGTGATAAGTTCGGCGAGGCTGCGGGCTTCTGGATCCTCCACGCCCCGGCAGTGGCTATGGCTATGGGAATACCTGCTTCCATCATCGGGATAATGCTCACACAGAGCACGGGCCTGCGGCTTCCCTTCGTGAGGTGGGCGGGGCTTCTGCTGATTCCCTCGGTGCTGGGAATGTTCCTGCTGAACTCCACGGCCCTGTCGCTGGCCGCCTCTGTAATGACAGGATTCTGCCTCTTCATATGGGCCTCTCCCTTCTTTACCATCCCCCAGGAGCTTCCTGGCATGACGGCAAAGAAATCGGGCTACCTGATGGGAATTTTCTGGGGAGCCTGCTATATCGCCGCTACCTTCAACGTCTGGCTCGTGGGCAAGATAGCCGAGATGAACGGCAATGAGTTCTTATGGGGATTTGTGTATATCACCATCGTGAGCAGCTCCATGTTCCTGGGTTCCTTCCTGCTCCCTGAGACCGGGCCCCGTGCAAAGCCGGCTCCTTCCCTATCCCACTCTTAAAACTCCGTTTCCGAGAAATGTGGTAATGTGCCCGTATGTCTCTTCCCGCTGGGGGAAGAGGGCAACAAGGGTCACGTGGCCTGCATCAATCTTATGGTATTCCACGGGTCCGCTCACAAGCTTCGTGAGGGCTTGCGCCGCTTTCTCGGGGAACACGTGATCTTTTGCGGCGGTGATAACCTGCACGGGGCAGGTTATTGCGCCGGGATTGGCGGCCCTCCCGTTGATGAGGAGCCTTCCCTGCGCGAGCAGGTTCTCCTGGTAGAGATCCCTGATGAAGCGCCGGAACACCTGGGCGGGGAAGGGGATCTTGTCGTTTATCCACTGGTCCATTGCCCGGTAGTAAAAAAGGAAGTTCTCATCGAGCACGTTGTGGTAGAGCTTTTTGTAGCGCTCCACCGTGGCTTTCACGTCCAGAAACTGGAAGCAGCCATGGATGAACTCGGGGGGTATCACGTTGCCGAAAGACTCCACGACGTTGTCAATATTGAAGTTTTCCTTGCTGGTCCAGAGCGAGAGGAGGCCCGCGTCATGGAAGTCCACGGGCGTGGTGAGGCATATGAGCCTCTCTATCTTTTCAGGGTAGAGAGAAGTGAAAACGGCGGCGAAGGTTCCCCCGAGGCACTGCCCCAGGAGGCTTATTTTCTCCCTCCCCGTGAAGCGTGCCACTTTGCGCGCCGCCCTGCGCAGGAACGTGTCGATATAGTAGTCAAGGGTGAGGGCGCCGTGCTCGTCTCCGGGTATCCCCCAGTCAAGGAGGTAGGTGTCAATTCCTCTGCTCACAAGGTGCTCAATGAGGCTGTGGCCCTTCAGGAGATCGAGAATGTGGTAGCGCAGGATAAGGGACGGCACGATGAGAAGGGGAGTGCCGTGGAGCTTTTTTCTCACCGGAGTATAACGGTAAAGGCGGAGTGAGCACTCTTCGTGGATCACTTCCTTGGGTGTCGGCGCGAGGTTGAGCTCCTTCTTGATACGCTCGAGATCTCCGCGCGTAGCCGTTGTGGAATGGAATATTATCTCGCGGTAACGGGCATTCCGATCCTGAAGCTCCATTGCCTCCGGGGGAATCAGGTCATTAAGATTCATTTTTGTGCGCCCTTCCTGGCTGTTTTTCCCCGTTCCTTTCCCTTTGCCGCCCCGGGCTTCCCCTTCGGCTTTTTTTCTGCAGCCTTTTTTGCTGGTGATCCTGCTGTGGCGGGAGATTTTACCGGGGCTTTCAGCATGTCCTCGAGGTTTTCCAGTTTCTCTTCAAGGTCCAGGATCTTTGACTCGATGCGCTGGAGGCACTGGAGCGTTCTTGCATGGTCATCGCGTGTCGCTATGTTCATGCCCTCAAGTGACGCTCTCATGGCGGCATCGACCTTCTTCTTGCCTTCGAGGCCGCTCTCCATGCCCTTGCTCACCTGGGAGAGAAAGACAGGGCTCTCCATCAGATCCTTCATCTTCCCGATGAAAAAGGACTCCATCTGCTCCTGAAAGGCTCCGGAGACTTTGAGGGGATCGAAGAACATGGCAACCTCCCTGGATTCCTATTTTTTCGCCGCAGATTTTTTCGCCGCCGGCTTTTTCGCCGTGGCTTTCCCGGCTTTAAACTCTTTCTCCATGGACTCTATCCTGTCCTCCAGTGAGTCAAGGCGCTCATGGAGCTCGTTTATATCTTTTCCCGTGGGAAGCTCCATGGTCTTCATCGCCGTTTCCATCATCTCCCGGCTGAATTTCCTGAAGGGCGACGTGCCCTTCACCATCTCCCAGCTCTGGGCGGCAAAGCCTGGGGTACGGAGTATCCCTTCAAGGATCTCCGAGGTCATTCTGGAATGGAGGTCATACCAGCGCGAATACGTTTCGGCGCTCCAGGCTTTTCCCATGGCTTCAAGGGGATTTCTGGCCATGGCCTGCATCGTGTCAACCCATAGATGCACCATTTCCTGCATTGTCTCAGCGGTTTTTTTCATAACAGTCTCCTTTGTTTTTGAATTGTCAGCGCTAAGCTGAATGGTTTCGGGCGGTCAGGGGGCCGGACCTCTCTTCCATCCACCTCATGGCCCCGGGCCAGAGGCTTTTCAATGCCTTGCCGCTCACGGCAAGACCAATATGGCCTACCGGGCAGGAGAGCATGGCAGTGTCAGTGCTTCCCAGCGCAGGGCCTATGCCAGCACTCGACGAGGGCGGCACGGAGGTGTCCAGCTCCGCCATTATATTCAGGCAGGGGCAGGTGATGGATTTCAGGTCCGCGTGCCTCCCGCCCAGGAACAGGCTGTTGCTGGCGAGGAGGTTCTCCTTGTAGCACCAGGTAATTAACTCAGTGTATGCCCTTCCTGGCACGTCAACAGTATCATTGAGCCACTTCTCCATTGCGAAGAACAGGTCCGTAAAGGCTTTGTTCGAAGCGTTCTGATAGAGGCTCTTCATCTTGTCGCCCGCCTGGAGGGGATTGATCCAGAGAAATGACGAGCCTATGAGCCAGCCCGGGCAGTTGCCGAAGATCTCGCTGATCTCATGAACGGGCACCTCCCTGGACCACTGAAAGAGAAGGGCCTCGTCTGAGCTCGAGTCAAAAGGCGCCGCCATCAGGACGAGATTTTTCACCTTCTCCCTGTGAAGGGCCGTGTATATGAGCGACAATGTTCCGCCCATGCAGTAGCCCATAATGGTGAGGCTCTCTGTTCCGGTGATGGAGAGTGTCTTGTCAGCCATCACGTCAAGATAGTCCTCGAGATAGCTCTCGATTCCCTTGTCGCTGTCACACTTCCTGGGAGTGCCCCAGTCCAGCAGGAACACGTCAAATCCATGCTTTACCAGGAGCTCGATTATGCTCCGGCCCGGGAGGAGGTCCATGATGTAAGGCCTGTTCACCATCGCGTAGACAATGAGCACCGGCGTCCTGAAGACTTGAGGCCCGGCTGGCTCATAGTGCCGCAGGGCTGTCCGGTGCCTCCGGTAGATGATGCGCGACGGCGTCTGGCCGGGCATCACCACCGGGGGATCGGCCATAAGCATCATGAAGTCCCTCATCTTCCAGGTCTGTGCACGAGCCTGTTCTGTGAAGCGTGAAGCGAGATCCATCATGTACATTGCTTTTCCTTGTGTCAGTTCTTGGAAGTGGGTGACTTTCTATCCTTCTCTGCCTCTTCCAGCTTTTTCTCAAAGTCCTTCATTGCCTGGTCCACGGCATCCTTGTAAAGCCTGGTGAGGCCCTGGGCCTGCTTTTCCTGCTCTTTTCTCAGAGTCTCTGAAGTTTTGCTGAAGGTGTCCTGGATGGTCTCAAGCTGCTCTTTCCACTGGGCCTCGAGGCTCCTGCGGAACTCGCCGTTCTCGACGCCGTACCTGTCCATGAGTGCCCTGATGGCATCGATGCCCTTCTGGGTGCTCTCGCTGTGAATGGCCGCGAGGCTTTTGAAGGCATCCATCGTGGCATCGATGTGTTTCCTGGTCATTTCCTGGAACTGCTCCTGGACAGTGCTGCTGGTTTTCAGGGAGCTCTCCGTGAGGGTTTTCAGCATCTGCACAAAATTCTCCTGGAATTTAGTGGTGCTTGTGATTGATGACCGGTAAGTCTCCTCCATAAGATTTGTCATGCGGTTTACGTAATCCATCTGCTCTTTAATCATTGTCAATTCCTCCTTTTTGATTTTGGCTTATGGGCACATTATACATGGAAAGGGTACGTTTGTCAATGCTTTTTTACGCAAATGCGAAATAAATTTTCATAAAAATGAAAAATACTGCATAAAAACGGCATAATTGCGGTTTTTTATAACGCAAATGCAAAATACTTTACGCAAAAACTGAAAACGCCTCTGGGCCTGCAAAAAGAGCCTTTTGGAAGGGGGATATTACGCATAAGCAAAATCCACAGGGAAAGGGGATTTCCCCGCCGTCAGGAAGATTATACGGAAAGGCCCTGATTCCCATGGAAGCGGCGGCCTTGACAGGATAAAAAAGGAGTGTGTCACCATGCAGAGACATCCAGCAGTTCATCCCCTCATGGCTTCAACGCCGGCGCTTTCCATGGCAAAGGGCAAGGTCGTCACTGCCCAGGAGGCCGTCAATCTGATAAGGGATGGTGACACGATTGCCACAGGCGGATTCGTGGGTATCGGCTTTGCGGAGGCCCTGGCCCTGGCATTGAGGGAGCGGCATGAAGAGACCGGCTCGCCCCGCGGGCTCACCCTTGTCTATGCGGCAGGCCAGGGTGACGGCAAGGAGCGGGGCCTTAACATGCTTGCCCTCGAGGGGCTTCTGCACCGCGTCATCGGCGGGCACTGGGGTCTTGTGCCGGCCCTGGGGAAGCTGGCCCTGGAAAACCGGATAGAGGCCTACAACCTTCCCCAGGGGTGCATCTCGCACCTCTTCAGGGACATTGCGGCCCATAAGCCAGGGACCCTCACCCCGGTGGGGCTTGGGACCTTTGTCGATCCCCGGAAAGGCGGCGGAAAGCTCAACGAGAAGACCAGGGAAGACATTGTGCGCGTCATGACTATTGATGGAGAGGAATACCTGTTTTACAGGGCCTTCCCGATCAACGTGGCGCTCCTCAGGGGCACCACGGCCGACACTGACGGGAATGTGACGATGGAGCGCGAATCGCTCACGCTGGAGGCCCAGGCCATCGCCATGGCGGCCAAAAACTCGGGAGGCTTCGTGCTGGTGCAGGTTGAGCGCCTCGCTGAGAAGGGCACCCTTAATCCCCGGCTGGTAAAAATTCCCGGAATCCTTGTAGACTGTATTGTGGTGGCAGAGCCGAAGCATCACTGGCAGACCTTTGCGGAGCCTTACAGCCCCGCTTTTTCAGGCGAGATAAGGATTCCCATGCAGAATGTCCCTCCCATGAAGATGAGCGCCCGCAAGATTATCGCCAGGCGCGCCTCCTTCGAGCTCCGTCCCAACAGCGTAGTGAACCTGGGCATAGGAATGCCTGAAGGCGTTGCCTCGGTGGCCCACGAGGAGAAAGTGCTTGACCTGATCACCCTCACTACCGAGCCGGGCGTCATAGGGGGCCTCCCTGCTTCGGGTCTCAACTTCGGCGCCGCTGTGAACACCGAGGCAATAATAGACCAGCCTTCGCAGTTTGACTTCTACGATGGCGGCGGCCTCGACGTGGCCTTCCTGGGTATGGCGCAGGCAGACTCCCTCGGCAACGTGAACGTGAGCCGCTTCGGCTCAAAGCTCGCAGGCGCCGGCGGATTTATCAACATCAGCCAGAATTCCAGGAAGATCGTCTTCGTAGGCACCTTCCTGGCCGGAGAGAGCGAAGTGAAAGCCCATGGAGGGAAGCTTCACATAGGGAAAGAGGGCGGGAAGAGGAAATTCATAGCCGCTGTGGAGCATGTCACCTTCAGCGGGGAGCTTGCGGCAAGGCGGGGGCAGCCGGTCCTTTTCATCACCGAGCGGTGCGTCTTTTCGCTGGGAGCCCGGGGCCTTGAGCTCGTAGAGGTGGCGCCCGGCGTCGAGATTGAAAAGGATATCCTGGCCCACATGGACTTCCGTCCCCTTTATCACGGCACTATCCCCCTCATGGATGAGCGCATATTCGTCGATGAGCCCATGGGCCTCCGTGATGAGCTCCTGGCAGTTCCCCTGGAAGAGCGCCTTGTGTACAGGCCTCAGGAAAACCTTTTCTTTGTCAACTTTGAAGGGCTCTCGGTGCGCTCCACGAGGGAGATCGAGGCAATCAGAAAGCATGCGGAGAAGATCCTGTCGCCCCTCTCCCGGAAAGTCTCCACGGTGGTAAATTATGACAATTTCTCGATCCTGCCGGAGCTCATGGATGAATACATGGATATGGTCTCCCATCTGGTGAAGAAGTATTACCGCGGTGTTACGAGGTATACCACGAGCGCCTTCCTGAGAATGAAGCTGGGCGAGGCACTCGCCGAGCGCAACGTGGCGCCCCATATTTATGAGAGCCATAAGGAAGCTCATGAGGCGCTCAAGGAAGCCCGGGAAGAAATGGCGAGGCGCTGACTGTCGAAAAACTTTTGCGAGGTGGTTCCGATGATTGTGGAAAAAAAGCGTTTTTCCGCGGAGTCCTTTCATTTTGAGGAAGCTGACACCGCAATCCCTGTAAGTATTGGCTACGAGACTTACGGCGCACTCTCGGAGAGCAGGGACAATGCTGTCCTTGTATGCCACTATTTTACCGGCACAGGCCATGCCGCCGGGAGATATTCTCCCGAAGACCCGGCACCGGGCTGGTGGAACAGCCTCATAGGCCCGGGAAAGCCCTTGGACACGGAGCGCTTCTTTGTCATCTGCTCTGATACCCCTGCCAATATCAATTTCCATAATCCCAAGGTCATCACCACGGGGCCCGCAACGGTGAATCCCCTCACGGGGAAGGAATACGGTCTCTTATTTCCGATTTTTACCCTCAAGGACGTAGTGAGGCTTCAGAAGCTTCTCCTCGAGAGCCTGGGGATACCAAGGCTGCGACTTGTGACGGGCCCCTCCATGGGGGGGCTTCAGGCCTTCATGTGGGCTCGCCATTTCCCTGCTGAAGTGGAGCAGGTCATTGCCGTGTGCGCCACGCCGGAGATTGGGCCTTATGGCATCATGGTGCCTAATCAGCTTGGAATTGACGCCATCATGCTTGATCCGAACTTCAGGAACGGAGACTACTACGGGAAAGAGCCTCCCTATGACGGCCTTCTCCTTGCCTTCAAGAACCTGCTCATGGCCACAAGGACCGAGGGGTGGGCGGAGCGCAGCTTCGGCCGCGCCCATGCCGACAGCGAGTACCGTGAATATGAAGATCCCCGCAGGAGCCTGAAAGGCAAGTTTCTCGTCGAGAAGGAGGTAGAAGCCATGGTGAAATCCCGCATGCAGTTCTTCGATCCCAACTCCTATCTCTACATTGCCAAGGCGAATACTCTTTTTGACCTGCGGGAGGGTGGCGAGAGCTACGAGAAAGCCCTGGGCCATATAGAGGCGCGCACCCTTATGGTGATTGACAAATCGGACAGCATGTTCACCCCCGCTCAGGCAGAAAAGGCCCGGCGCCATATCAGGGACTGCCGGTGTGCCTATTATGACAGCGGGAACGGCCACCTTTCCTGCATCTTTGAGCAGGGATACCTGGAAAGGTACTTCAGGGAGTTCCTGGGCTGAGGGCTTTCATTTCTTTTCCGGCCGCGCGGGGCCGTGGCTCCCCATGCCGAAGCTTTTCATGAAGATATGGCCCAGCTCAAGGGGGATCCTGGAGATGTCGGTCACGGTCTGGAGGCGCTGCTCCATCTCACTGCGGTAGGTCTCGTAGGCATCGAAGGTCATTGCCAGGTAATTTTCAAAAAAGTCACGGGTATATCCCTCGTTTGCCCTTATGATCTTGTAGAGGAGCGACGCGGGGAGAAGATCCTTCTTGTTTTTCTCGTCTTCCAGGATAATCTGAGCGAGGATCTGCTTGGTGATGTCCTCGTCGTTCTGCGTGTCAATCACCCTGATGTCGCTGCCGCTCCTTATGATTTCGGCTATCTCGTCAAGCTTCACGTAGCGGCTCTCGTCAATGTTGTAGAGCCGCCTGTTGGTGTAGCGTTTTATGGTCACTACCCTGGGTTCCATAGTGCTATTATAAGGGTCTCCCGATCGCATGTCAACACCCGCCTTTTTCAGAAAAACTCCATCTCGCACTCTGCCTTGATGGTCACCTTTACGGAAGCCTGGGTCGTCACATTTCCGGCGCTCCCTGTCACTGTGAGCTCAACAGCATTCTCACCGGGTGTCTCTGCAAGCGCAACCGATGCATCAAGGCTCCCTGTCCCCGAGGCAGGGGAGACCCTGAGAAAAGAAGCCTGGGGCGGCACGGTGATTCGGAGCGATGCGCTGCCGGCAGGCATATAGGATCCCGACTCATCGACCTCCCATGCCGCCACCCTGAGGGAGGCGGGCTTCTCATTCGCCACCTCGAGGGACTGGGACGAGAGCTGGAGGATGTAATGCTTCTGCTTTTTCTTTTTCTCCTTTTTCTCGGGAGGCTCCCTGTCATCTTTCTTTGCAGGCTTCTTTGCCTTGGCGGCTGCCTCCAGGGCTTTCTTGATCGCCGCTGCGGCTGCGGCCACGGCGGCAGCTCCCCCTGCGACTATCACCCATTGCGGGAGCTCTCCGGGGTCGCCGCCGCGCGGTGCGGCAAATCCCCAGGCCCTCTCTGACGAGTCGTAGGGAAGTCCCGTGGCCATGGCAGTGTTGTCATAATAGCTGGCAAGAAAGGCTGATATGGAGGAAAGAAGGGTTTCATCGGAGGGAGAGCTCTTGAAGCTGGTGACAATCCTGGCCGTCTGGAATGTCGGGACAATCTGGACGAAGCTGAATCCCTTGGATGCTTCGTACTTCAGCATATAAAGGCACCATGACTCCCGGTAGGGTGCCCCGACGGTGCTCGGCCCACTGCTCTCGTAAACATCCTTGAAGAGCACCAGGGCATCGCTCGCTTCAACATGGATGTTGTTCACCTCCCTTGGATCATTCATCAGCTCAGGGTTGTGGACTTTCAATATCCTTGCCACGCTCAGGGTCTTTTTCCTCACGGACCCGTCGTTTCCCGATCCCGGCTGGCCAGGCATGTCGATGTTGCCATGCTCCACCCAGGAATCCCTTGCTGCCGCCTCCTGCGCGGCATTTGCAAGCTCCTGGTCGGTGGGGAGCCGGTCGGGCCAGTCAGGGGCGGCATATGAAGGGACAGCCAGGATGGCGATAAGAGCAATCGCAAGGCCTGCCATCATGGGGCAAAGGCCGATGAGTCTCTGCAGTAGCCTCTCGAGGCGGGATTTCATCATTCCATTCTCTTTCTCGCGATGGGTCCGGCAGTGGATATAATCATTACATATTGCTCTTCTTACCTCCTCTATAAAAGAGAGGGATTTTTTGGCCGGGAGGCGGGACCGGCGGGAAATGAAGCCATTCAGAGGTGAAAGGGCCCTTTTTATCGAAATAATGCCTGAGAAGAAAAATATTTCAAAGGAAAAGGAGAATTCCAATGAGACTCAAGGATAAAGTTGCCATTATCACGGGATCAGCTTCAGGAATAGGGAAAAGTGCCGCCCTTGTCTTTGCGAGGGAAGGGGCGAAGGTGGTGGTCTGTGACGTGAATGAAGAGAATATCGAGAAGACTGTGGCGGATATCAAGGCGCTTGGTGCTGAAGCCATGGGAATAGTCATTGACGTGTCCAAGGCCCCGCAGGTTGAAAAGATGGTGCAGAAAGTCCATGAGCATTTCGGGCGCATCGATATTCTCGTCAATAACGCCGGCATCACCCGTGACGCCCTTCTCATCAAGCTCTCCGAGGAGAACTGGGACAAGGTGATTGAGGTGAACCTCAAGGGGGTCTTTCTCTGCACGCAGGCTGTGGCCAAAAAAATGGTCACCCAGGGGAAGGGGAAGATCATCAATACCTCGTCAGTCGTGGGAGTCTATGGCAACATAGGCCAGACCAACTATGCGGCCGCGAAGGCAGGCATCATAGGCATGACGAAGACATGGGCCAAGGAACTGGGCCGGAAAAACGTCTGTGTCAATGCCGTGACGCCTGGGTTCATCCAGACAGAGATGACGGCGGGGCTCCCTGAAAAAGTGCTCACCATGATGAAGGACAAGACGCCCCTGGGAAGGCTTGGTGTCCCTGAGGACGTGGCCAATCTCTATCTGTTTCTTGCCTCCGATGAGTCTGACTACGTGAACGGTCAGGTTATCGGTGTTGACGGGGGCATGGTGATTTAACGCTGCCGCCGTGGCGGATTGTTAACACAAAAGGCTCGATTTTCACGGCACTCCTGTGGTATAATCATTTCCGGAAGCCTTGGCATGCATGCCGTCAAGAAGCCAGGAAGCGAGGGAGCTCCATGAACATTCTGCCGCCCGGGGGATGGCCTCCGCCTCCCACCCCAATCAACTGGAAAGCCATGTCAGCGGAAGAGATGCGGGAGCGCATAGACAGTCTCGATCAACGGATGGCCGATCTTGATGACAATGCCCGGAAAGACACGGAAGAGCTCAGGAAGGTGGCTTCAAGGCTTGACCTCAACAGGAAAATCGGCCTTGGCGGCGTGGCGGTATTTGCATTAGGCATGGCCCTCAATATTGCCTTCAAGTCACCGGTGCTGCTGGGAATAGGCGTCGCGGGAAACGCCGTGAGCATCGGCTCCATGATATACCAGTACCGCGGCGACAGCAAAAAGGACAGCCTCAGTCGCGAGATCTCGGAGCTTGAGCATCAGAAGAACCTTTCGGGAATCATGAAGACTGTCGCCACCGAAAAGCTGAGCGAAAGAACCAAGGCTCAGGAAGCCAAGGATGCCGAGTCACAGAAAGAATTCCATGAGCTGGCCCAGGGAGTGGCACCCCAGCAGGAGAGCGCGGGAATCCTCGATGAAGAGCAGTGGGTCGGTATTGACGGCGTGAAGATAAGGAAAAACCGGGAACCTTAACAGGGCTCCTATTCAGGAAAAGTGGCGCTCCCCTTGAGGGTGAAGCAGGCGCCTTCCCCTTCCTGGGAATGGGGGCCCACGAAGACCTCGAACTGCCCTTCCTCGGCGCCGTAGCTCATATCCCTTCTATAGAAAGCGAGATCCTCTGCCGAGAGGGTGAACGTGACAGGGCGCTCCCGTCCCGCAGGGATCAGGACCTTCCTGAAGCCCCGGAGCTCTTTCAGGGGGCGCGTCACGCTCCCCACAAGGTCACGGAGGTAAAGCTGCACTATCTCTTCCCCGTCGAATCTCCCCATGTTTTTCACTGTCACCGAGACAGTGAGCACGTCATCGAGGTGGAGCTCATCGGAGCTGAGCGTCACCGGTGAATACCGGAACTCCGTGTAGCTCAGCCCGTATCCGAAAGGAAACAGAGGCGTGGTGGGCATGTCCAGGTATTTCGAGGTATACCTGTTGAAGGGATCGAAGGGGCGCCCCGTGTTCTTCCCGTCATAAGCCAGGGGGATCTGGCCTAGGCTCCGCGGGAATGTGACGGTGAGCTTCCCCGAGGGATTCACGTCGCCCGACAGCACGTCAGCTATGGCATTGCCTCCCTGGATGCCGGGAAACCATGCTTCAAGCATGGCGTCAGTATGGGAGGCCTCCCAGGCAACGGTGAGCGGTCTTCCGTTAATCAGGACCAGCACGATGGGCTTTCCTGTTTTTTTCAGCTCCATGAGAAAATCGCGCTGCACTCCGGGCAGGTCGAGCGAGGCACGGCTTGCAGCCTCACCGCTCATGGCGGCGCTCTCTCCCATGCAGGCGACGATCACGTCGGCCCTCCTGGCCATGGCCAGGGCTTCCGCAAAACCCTCACGGCTTTCGCCCTCTATGCTGCAACCCTTTGCATAGAGCAGTGCCGTGCCTTTGAACCTCTTCCCCATACCCTCTCTTATTGAGACTGCATCTTCTCCCCTGCCTGCGGCGCTCCAGCCTCCGAGAAGAGCGGGCCTGTCGTCGGCAAGAGGACCGGTGAGGGCAATGGTCTTCACTCCTTTTGCCAGGGGGAGCAGCGCTTTGTCGTTTTTAAGGAGCACCATGGACTTCGCGGCTGCCCTGCGGGCTTCAATTGCAAAGCTGTCCCTGAGGACATGCTCCTTCTGCCTCTTCTCGCTTGAAAAGCGGTAAGGGTCATCAAAGAGGCCCTTGCGGAATTTCGCCGTGAGAATCCTTGCCACTGCCCTGTCTATGGTCTCCATGGATACCCTGTTCTCTTTTACCAGCCCTTCAAGAAAGGCCCTGTAGGCGGAGCTCTGCATGTCCATATCGACGCCGGCGTTGACGGCCTCCTCGCTTGCGTCCCTTTCAGTGGCTGCCGTGCCGTGGTTCACCATCTCATTGATTGCCGCGTAGTCGCTCACGACAAACCCCGTGAAGTGCCATTTCTCTTTCAGGATTTCCTTGATGAGGAAGCTGTTCCCCGTGCAGGGGACGCCGTCAAACTCGTTGAAAGCCGTCATCACCGTGGCAGCCCCTTCGGCAACGGCGGCCCTGAAAGGGGGAAGGTATATGGACCGGAGCGCACGGAGGGACACGTCCACGGTGTTGTAATCCCTGCCTCCCTCGGCGGCGCCGTATGCCGCGTAGTGCTTTGCACAGGCAAGCAACGAGTCATCGGCGCTGAGATCCCTTCCCTGGAAGCCTCTCACGCGCGCCCTGGCTATCTGGCAGGCCAGCCAGGGATCCTCGCCTGCACCTTCAGCGATGCGGCCCCACCGGGGGTCCCGCGCGATATCGACCATGGGGGCGAAAGTCCAGTGGAGCCCCTCGGCGGAAGCCTCGGTGGCCGCTATGCGGGCGTCACGCTCCATCTGCTCCAGGTCCCAGCTGCAAGACTCGGCAAGGGGGATGGGGAAGATGGTCCTGTGGCCATGGAGGACATCAAAGCCGAAGAGGAGAGGGATGCCCAGGCGTGTCTCCTCGACGGCGATACGCTGGAGGCTCCTGGTCTTCTCTGCCGTGTAGGCGCCGAAGAGGGCTCCTGCCTTTCCCGCCCTTATCTCGTCCTTATAAGACACTTTTTTCCCGGAGACTGCCACTTCGCATCCACAGGCAAGAAGGGACATCTGCCCGATCTTTTCCTCGAGGGTCATCTCTTTCAGCAGGGCCTCGATTTTTGCACCGGTGTTATTCCCGGCTCTCTGAAAGATTGTCTTATAAAGGGGTGGGGCGTTCCCCGCGGCGGCATGACTGGACAGCATAAGGGTAAAAACAAGTGCAAGGATTATGGCGGTTCTTTTCAATGGTTCCTCCGGCAGTTCAATGGGGTCCATGGTATTATGGGAAATTAAAGAAGAAAGAACTTACCTCCTGCTGCCGATTCTTGCAAAAAGTTGCGGGGGAGGTTATAATGGGACCAGTGCCGGTGGTGTAGGCAGGGGTTACTTCGCTGGTTTCTCAGGTTCGATTCCTGAACCGCGACTCCGCAAGGGGAAGCGGGATGCCCCTGCCGCCTGTTCCCCGGTGCCGAGGCCGTAAGGCCTTTTTTCTTTGTGGAGGAATGGGAGGGCCTTCTCAGGGAACAATGGGGGAGGTCTCTATCCTACGAGAGGAGCAAGGACGTCTATGGCAGAAAGTGAAAGAAAGGGAGCGCCCTCCTTTGCTTTCAGGGCAGCCGTGGCTATTGCGCTCATGATAGGTTTTTACGCGCTTGCCTTAGGGATTGTGGCGCTTTCCATCTATCTTCCCTATGCAGAGTTGCATTATGCCAACAGGATCTACCCGGAGCTCCTGATTGTGGGCATTGTGATGGTCTACTCAATCCTGAAGGGCTGCATTTTCATCTCGGCGCCCTTTGTCGCCCCGGGGCCCCAGGTCAGGGGGGAAGACGAGCCCCGCCTTTTTCAGAACATCAGGGATGTTGCCGAAAAAATCAAGACCAGGATGCCTGACGCCGTGTACCTCATCCCCGATGTGAATGCCTTTGTGGCCGAAGTGGGCGGCTTCATGGGGATGGGCACCAGGAGAATCATGGCCGTGGGCCTTGGCCTTCTTGCCGTTGACTCCGTGGGGAGCTTCAAAGCCACCATCGCCCACGAGTTCGGCCATTACCTTGGCGGTGACACAACACTCGGCGGTTTCATTTACCGAGTCCGCGAATCAATGATCCGTGTGGTGGAGAACCTGGGAGACAGCTGGCTCGCCAAGCCCTTCGAGTGGTATGCCATGCTCTTCCTGCGTATCACCCATTCAATCTCGCGGCAGCAGGAGCTTGCCGCCGACAGGGCCTCGGTGGAGATCGCGGGGAAGGAGGCCCATATCGCGGGCCTTAGAAGCGAGATGAAGGCCGGCCTCCTGTATAGTGGCTTTTTGGACAACGAGATGGCGCCCATAATCGAGGAAGGGCGCTTCCCTTCAAATCTCTACCAGGGCCTCAGGACCTATATGAAAAGCCATCATGACGAGGGGCTTGAAGAGAAGCTCGAGAAGGCCATAATGGAGCAGAAGACTGATCCCTATGACACGCATCCTTCCCTTTCAGAGCGCCTTGCCTACGCGGAGTCCCTCCCCGATCCCCATATCAAGGATGAAGAGGAGCCGGCCCTTTCGCTTCTCAAGGATCCCAGGGCGGCAGAAGTGGAAGTCTCCACTTTCATGGCCTCCTCAATCCCCGTGGAAAAGAAGCTTGTCCCCATAGAATGGGATGACGTATCCCATGAGGTCCATGTGCCCCGGGCCCGGCGCTATTCAGAAGAGTACCTGAAACAGCTGAGAGAAGCCTACAAAAAGGCTCAAAGCCCCTGCGAGATACTCATCACCCTCATGGATGAGATAAAAAGAGAAGATATCGTGGTCCTGGCCGAAAGGATCATCGGGGGAAAGGCCCCTGCGGGGACTCCCCCCGGGGAGGTAAAGGAACTGGCGCAAAGCTTCCTTATGAGCCTGCTTGCCATGGTGACGGGCGCCGCCCTCACCGAAAAGGGAGGAACATGGCAGACTGCCGTGGGAAAGAGCCTCTCGGTGAGGTTCCAGGGCGAGGAGTGCGAGATCTTCAAGTGGGCTGAGGAAGCGGTCAGGGATACCTCGAAGATGCCGGAGCTTGAAAAGAGGCTTGAGGCTCTCGGCATCAAAGCGCCCTCATCTCCCGGCAGTTAGATTCTCATGTCTTGTAAGGCTCCCCGCTCCCCGGGCGGTCATGGCCTGTTTTCTATGAGGCCTTTCACGGAATCATACTGTGGATAATCAGCGTTGATTTCCGCTTTTTCGTGATTTCTGCCCTTGCAGTACACAATGAAGTGATCGAGAGCCTTTGTACGGCAGTAGCCATAGCGGCCGGAGTCCGCCGCCGGGCACCTGGGAAGGTCTTCCAGGTAGTGAGGCGTTATCTGCCGGAGCTTAAGGGGGTATTTCCCCTCATGGGACTGGTACATGTCAAGAGCTGTAGCGATACTCTTGAGGTTTGACTTGCAGGCAGTGAGCTGCCCGAGATATCTGGGCCTGCTCGTATGAGGGACAAGGGCTGAGCCCAGGATGACAAGTATGATGAATATGATTATCACCTCGAGGAGTGTAGTGGGATACCATTGCAGGGGCTGGCCCAGGAACCTTGTGGAAACGAGGGAGATGCCTGCTCCCATAAGGATGAACACCGGGATAATGCCCAAAAGGTAGATCGATTTCCCGATAACAATGCAGCCGATGAATGATACCATGAAAAAAAGCCAGAAAATGCTCAGCACGGCGTTGAAAGCAATGGCCACAGGTCCCCCGGGCGTTATTTTTGCCGGTCCCTGCGGGCGTTTCGGCGGGACGGTGCCGAAGGCTTCATGCTCGAGGTCCGAGAGCACATGAGCCGCAGACTGGTAGCGCTCGCCGGGGTTGGGCGCGAGGCACTTCATCACGACTTTCTCAAACCAGGGCGGCACCTGCGCCTTTTTCGAGAGGGGCGGGAATTTGAAGCTGAAGGAAGCCACATCATCGCCGGTAAGCAGATAATATAGGGTAGCGCCCAGGGAGTAAATGTCGGCCCGCTCGTCAGACTGGCCGGAGCCGTACTGCTCGGGAGGAGAGAAGCCCGGCGTTCCCATGAGGAAGGTGTCTTTCACCTTCCCCGGCACAAAGAACCTGGCGATGCCGAAGTCAACGAGCCTGACCCACCCGTCGCTGCTCTCCATGATGTTCGAGGGCTTCAGGTCCCTGAATATGATGGCGTCGGGCTTCTGCCCATGGAGATAGTCCAGGATGGCGGCGAGCTGCACGGCCCATTTCTGCACCTCGTCTGAAGTGAAGGGCTTCCCATGGATCTTCAAGAGGGTCTCGAGGGTGTCGCCCTCTATATACTCCATCACCAGGTAGTGGCAGTCCCCCTGGGAGAAGAAGTCGGTCATCGCGGGGAGGCCGGGGTGATCGAGCTTTTGGAGTATTGCCGCCTCGCGGGAAAACATCTCGCGGGCGTCAGCGCGCTCCTCTTCGGGAAGGCTCGCCTCGACCACTTCCTTCATGGCCCAGGCTTTACCGGGTTCATTGAGGTCCTCTACCATGTAGACCGTGCCGTACGAGCCGCCGCCGATGGTCCTGGCCACCCTGTACCGCTGGTTCACCACATCGCCGTGCTTGAGCATGGTGGCTTAGTTCTCTTCTCCAGAATTTTTCCCTTTGCTTTGCTTCATTGGCTGATCCTGCTCCCGGGCAATGAGAAGACCGCACGGCAGATAAGGGTGAATGGGGGCAGACACTGCCTAGTCGGTGGCAAGCATCCCCTTCTCATGCACAAGCTTCCAGGTTTTATCGGGATTATATTCCTTTATCTCCCCGGCGATTTTCATGGTGTCTTTTCCCAGGTTCTTATGATAGACTTTGCCGAGCTGATTGACTATGAAAGTCTGGATTCCTGAGGTGCCGTACTCGGAAGGGTAGGCTATCAATGCATAGCCTGCCACCAGGTTGCCGTTGATAGTATAGTCATAAGCCCCTCCAGGAGCCTGTGCCCCCTGCCGTGTCAGGATTTTGAAGTAATAGCCGTAATAAGGGTCAGACTCCCTGCTGTTCGCAAGATATTTCTCTGACTCGGCAAGCGCGGGCCCGAGGGGGGAGAGCTCCTCTTTCTTTGAAGGATCGGTAAGCCAATAAAGGCCGTCCTTCTTTCCCCTGGAGCTTTCTAATTTCCCGGCATACTCAATAACGTCATCGGTGTCCCTGTCCTTGTCTGCATATTCATTCTGGGCTTTCACGTAGAGGCGGCAGCAGGCGATGGCATTGAGCTCATTTTTACCTATCTCCATGGTGAGGAGCTCCTCCCTCCCCGCCGCACTGTCAAAACGCCATCCCGCCGCCTCTTTCACCAGCGGGAAGGGGAAGGGCCATTTTATCTTTCCCAGGAAGAACACTATTTTGTCATTTCCTTTATGCTCCTTGACGAGCTTCTCAGTGGCGAGGAGGTAGAGCTCTTTTCTTATGGAGGCATCCCGCACTTTATCCTTGCTCATCAGAAGGTCCCTGTTCTCTGCGCCGAAGAGCTCGATAAGCTTCTCATCGCTGCTCGTCTTCAGGGCATCAAGCAGCATCCCGATTGCTTCGCCGTCATTGGAGAATACTTTCTGCTTCGCGGGAGCGCTTGAAGGGGCCTCCTCACCGGCCTGCAGGAATCCGGACCCTATGAGCGCACAGACGGTTACCGCTATGAGATAAAGAAACATTTTCTTCATAAGGCTCTCTCCTTTCTCGTATCAATAACCATACCTGCTGTATCCTCCCCAGGATCTCCAGTTACCATAATAGGGACTGGTGCTGAAGAGGATGGTGGACTTTTCCCATGAGGTCCCCACATCACCCTTGTTCTCGAGGATATTGAAGCCGTAGCTGCTGTTTTTTGCCCCTGTCGGCGTGCCCGTCCTGTCAGGGAGAATGCCCCTCCGGGCAGTCAGGAATTCCCATGGAGCAACGGGATCAGGCTCTGACCACAGGCCGATCCCCCTGCTTTTCGCCTCAGCCTGGGCCTGGGCAATCGCCCCGTCCTCTCCGTGGCGCCGGTCATACCAGGCCATTCCAGCGCCGGCAAGAAGCACCCCGGCATTTTTCCCTTCAATGGTGAGCTTCGACACCTGCCGGCTGTCATGATCCATCCATGACACGCTCACTTCCACGGTCTTGTCGAGTATCAGATCCTTCAGAAACTTCTGGGCCTCTTCTGCAAAGGGCTGCCCTGCAACAGGGGACATCACGCAGCTCAGCCTCACGACTGCCTCGCCTCTGTTGGACACCACGGAGATATTGCTGCTGTCAATCACTGACACCACCTTCCCCGTGTATTCCTGGGCAACGGCAACTGAGACGAGGAAAAGAAACAGAATCGGCAGCAAGAACGCAGTTTTTTTCAAGGCAATCCCCCCCTATCTTTCTCTCTTTTGAGATTAGGGAAGTCATCGTTGAAATCCTTCAAGAATCCTGCCGCGGGATGTCTTCCGGCGCTCCCCAGGCAATTCCCGTCTGAATATTAACAAATCGTTTACCGGGCCCCTGTAGAATTTTCCCCCGGATTTGCTTACAATAGAAACCAGAACAGCGCAGGGAGAGGTATGCCCGGAAGGAGCACGATATGAACATCAAGGATATGTCATCACACCAGATGATTCACCAGCCGATGGGGGAGAGAAAGCCCCGTTTTCCTGAAAAGCTCGACGTGACGGGCGAGCCCAAGGACCAGGTGGAGATTCAGTCATCAGCCGTCCGGTTTTTTGCCGATATCCCCGACGAGGAAAGAACCAACTGGCGCGATGTCGTCTCGGGAGCCCTCCTGCTCACCGGCCTCGTGGCGGGAAGCCTCACCGGCCCACCGTCGGCGGTGGCAGTGAATGCCCAGATGTCCCCGCCGGCCGTCGAGCGGGTCATGCCGAATACCGAAGCTCCGCAAAGGGCAAAGGACCCTGCGGCCCACATAATCTCCCATATCGACGCCAGCGAGCATATCATAGAGCCTTTCGCCACCAGCGAGATGCAGCAGCTTGAGAACATCAAATCTGCACAGGGAGAAAGTGTGAAGGTGGATGCCGTGATGGTGCGCGATACGGGGAATCCTTACGTAAAGATAGGCACGGGCGGTGCCGAGGGCCTCATGATCCTTGCCCCCTCCATCGGAGGCTGGGCCATATCCCGGAAGAAGTCGGCAGCGGCGGGGCTCCTTCTCATGGGAATCGGCGGTGTCCTCTCTTACGGTATTGCAAAGAGCGGCCTGGGCGTTGAGGCATTGAGAAACATAGTCTCGGGTGCAGCGGACCTCACCTCTGGTGAGCCCGTATGGAACGGGACCAGGGTCTATAATGTGCAGCCCAACACCACCGGCGCCATTGACTCGAAAGTCGTGTCGCAGAACGAGGCCCTCAAGCCCGATGCGAAGGCCCTCACCGACTTCATCGCGTCACAGATGAAGGAGTACCCCAAGAGCACCACGGTGGTCCACATGGTGGGCCACGGCCTCTCGTACCATTCATCGGCGGGCTTCGACTTCAAGGAATATTCCAAGATCCTCAATGACGCCACCGAGCAGGCCAGAAGGCCCGTTGATCTCCTCGTGGTGGAGTCCTGCCTTGAAGGAAACGTGGAAGCCATCCTGGGCACCTTCCCCAATGCCCGTTACGTAATCGTGTCAGAAGAATCGGTCGCGGCAGGGATCCTGCCTGATCTGATGAAACAGGCCCTCGATGAGCAGCTCGCCCAGGGCCCCGCAGGCCAGGAGAGGCAGATAGACGCAAAGCAGCTCGGGGAATCGATGATTAAGCATGGCAAGGAGAAATCCATGCTGAGCACCCTGGCCCTGGTGGACATGGAGAAGGTGCCGGCCTTTGGAAAGAGCGTCGATACCTTCGGGACGCTGCTTGCGGAAGAGGCAAAAGCCGGTAGAACAGCAGGCATCGCTGAGGCAGTGAAAAACACTCCCATGTATCCCCAGGGGAGTGTCACCGGCGACATGGGCCAGAAGCTTGGCATGGGCGACCTGAAGCAGTTTGCCCAGAACATCCTGCGAAGCTATGGAGACACTTCCACGGGGAAAGGTGAAGTGAGCCAGGAGGCGAGCGCCTCGCCTAAGGCACAGGAAGTCCGCCAGGCTGCCCGGGAGGTGCTTGACAGGCTTGGAGATGCGGTGCCGGCCGTCACGACGAGCGGCAGCTATCAAGGAGCCGGAGGGCTTTCAATACAGCTTCCCATCTCGAATCTTGAGAAGCTGGATAAAACCCTCAAAGAGAACAAGATGACCACTTTCCCCGAGAGCAGCGCGCCCCAGGGCTGGAAGGACTTCGTGAATGCCATGGGCCCGCACATGACACAGCCTGCCCCGGGGAAATAAAGATTATTTCAGGAGCTTCTCTATCTCAGAAGCTTCACAGACGCCTCCATGGGAGAGATAAAACATCCGGGCCCCGCGGTCCAGGAGGTTTTTTATACTCCCGCGGAGGGCTTCCAGGTCCGTGGCGAACATCGGATACTGAGGCTTTCCCCCGGGCTTCCAGCTCATGAGCAGGTCGCCGATGATTACCTCACCGCCCTCCAGAAGGTATGATACTGAGCCTGGCGTGTGGCCCGGCGTATGGATGGCCATTCCCCTGATGCCGAATTCTTCAAGGGAGAGCTCACTGTCTATCTGGAGGTGGGGCTCGATCCCGGTGAAGCGAAGGCTGTCTGCTATGGGAGGAAGCTTCGCCAGGAGCAGGAAGAGCTTTCCCGCAAAGGTGACGGGGACTACGTCGGCATTTCTTCCCCCGCGCAGGCTCGGCGCTTCAAGGCGGTGCACCGCTACCTGGGCTCCCGAGGCTACGCAGATTTTTACCAGGTCCGACAGGTGATCATGGTGGCAGTGGGTGATGAAGATGTGGGAGATGTCGGTGAATCTGAGTTTCTGTGCCTCCAGGGCTTTGCCGATTATCTCGAAGCTTTTGCCGGCTCCCGTATCGACAAGGATATTTCCCTGCCCCCGTATCAGGAAGGCCTTGCTGAACCCTGTGGTTATGGGGATGATTTCCTGTAAGGCTTCTGCCATGGCTGATTCACTCCTTTACATCGCACAGCTGCCAGGCCACTGTTTGCTATATAGGACATTTCGGGGCGGAAGCCCGGCCATTCCTTTCTCGCGGACATGATTATAATGCCGGTTTTAAGAGAATCATTGAGGAGAGGAAAGTGAGGATCCCTCAAGAATCTTTCTCTTGATGATGACGAGGTGAGAATATGAATTCATTTCCAGAAGAAGACCCCCAGGATAAGCCGGCAGCACAGGACGCCCCACTCTGTCTCCGTTTCCCCGCCTTTTTCCTGGATACGCTCCCCTTTTTTATGATGACCCAGATGTTTCCGCTCTCCTCACGACCCGGGATCAATGAAGGTTTTATCTGGATTCATTGCATTGGCCTTGCATCTCTCAAGTTTTTTGAAGCCGCATTTATCGCCTGCACGGGCTTTTCTCTGGGGCGGTGGCTTTTCAAAGTGAAACTCGTGGACTCACAGGGGAGAAAGCCCAATTTCATTGCTGCTTTTATCTACCTGATGCTTGAATGCTGCATCTCCTACCCTCTCATTTTCCCGGCATTCAGGATGCTCTGGGACCGTGAGAAAGGCATGTGGCATGACAGGATGATGAAGATCAGGGCTCTTAACACCGGTGCCTCTCTCCCGGCCGACGCCTTCGCGCCTCTTCCCAGGCTCTTATCAATCGGCGCCTTTGCACTTGTGGTCGGAATAGTCTGCTTTGCCTGCCTGGCCCTCTTCTCCCTTCCCTGTCCCGGGCCTCTGATAATCTTTTCCAGTGAGATCCTGGAACGCTCATCCTATCAAAGTTTTTTTTCCCAGATCAGCTATGTGCTGGCAATAGCGCCGTCAAGGACACTCTGGATCCTTTATGCAACAGTTATTCTGTCGCTGGTGGGAGTTCATTTTGCCTTGAATTTGCGGGGAAAGATATGCATTACGGAGCGTTCGCCTTCTCCGCATCTCACCGAGGCTGTCAACAGTGTCCTTACGCAGCAGGAAAATATGCACAGGGAGAGCAAGGCCTTTTACTGGGCCACCGGCGCCGCCACGATGATCCTCATATATGCTGCGGCATATTTCACCGCCCTTCATTCCAATGCTTTTTTCCTGGCGTCGCATTATAGGCAGGCGGGACTGAGATTTCTCTGCGGGCAGGTGAAGGAGCCTCCCCTCAAGGATATCAGCGCGTGGAATAAATTTCTCAAGGCCCATGATATGTGGCTTCGTGACGGGGAGCAGAAGAAAACTCCCCCATCTCCCAGGGAAGATGATCTGGTGAACATCCCCGAGCAGTGGAGGAGAGATGCCCGGGAGCGGGAAGCCAGGGGCGGCCGTCTCTGGCAGAAGTGGAAGCCTTACATGGACATTGATATCCGCCGGTTTATCGGCGATGGCGGCTCTTTCCGGGCAGGGTCTCCTCCCGCGTCTGAATACCGGAAGTGGTCTGATCTCAAAGACCGGAAGATTATTGTAATCAAGGGCAAGGGGGAGAGAGCGGAGGCCTTCATGGAGGTGAAAACCGACGGGATTTCCATGGTCATCGAAGATCTTGATATAGCTCCCTGGAATTACAGCATGTGTGGTGACAAGAACTTCAATGATATTCTCTTGTTTGAATGCCTCTCCGCGGCATCCAGGCTCTCCAGAGAGTGGAAGATGAAGGGCTCATTCTCAATCTCCCGGGCGCTCCTTCAGAAAGCCCGTAGTAAAGAAAACCAGGGCCCCGATGAGATGATCACTCTGAAGGGATGGATCCTCGAGGCCTTCACCTATCCGGGAGGAGGGAGACGATGAGCGAACAGGAACCTTCAAAAGAGGCCGGTGCCAGCATACTTGCCCCCGGTGCGGCCTTTGCTGCCGCGATGGTACTGGTGTTTCTTTTTGTGGTTGGAAATGAAAGGTTCCTTTTCAGGGGGATCTTTCCCCATATATTTATTTATGCCCGGTGGATAACACCTCCCGGAATTCAGGATTTACTCAGTGCGGGGAATATGATCCACCAGTTTTTCATGACCTCGACCACTATTTCAGCCCTAGTTCTTATAGTGTGCTCTTTCCTCAGGCGCGAGAGGTTCATGGCCTTCTGGGCCTGGGGTCTTGCGGTGTTCTACTCTCTGCTTTTCCTGATCTTCGCGCTGTGGTGGTGCAGGTTTTTCTGGCTTTTGGGCAGCGCTTTTTAGAGGAGGGTCTTGAACTCCCTTGCGAAGCCCGCGTTCATCTCCACCTCTCCCGGGCTGCTGCAGCCTATGACCATTGTGGAGACCGGGAGGGACAGCGAGTAGGTGATAAGCTTTTTTACTTCCCCCGGGGTGCGCCTCTCAGGTACAAAAGTGCCGCCAAGGACCTTCATCGTAATTATTCCCATGCCCTTGTCAAGCGCAATGGGAAGCACATCGGTGAGAAAAGGCTTGAAATGAGGATGAGCAGCCGAGAGAGGCATCAGCACTGTGTCAAAATCGAAAAGATGAAGGGCCTTCTTGAGGACAGAAGCATCATAATGAGCGGTGACGCCGATGAAGCGCACCTTCCCCTGGGCTCTGGCCTCCACGAAGGCCTCCAGCGCCCCGCCGGGTGACGAGATCTCTTCAAGCTCCCCATATTTTCTTATATCATGGACCTGCCACAGGTCAAGGTAGCTGGTTTTCATTGTGGAAAGCGTCGTTTCAAGCTGCTCCATGGCGCCTTTTCTTGAGCGCTCAAAAGCCTTGCTCGTGAGGAATATTGAGTCACGCCGTGCTCCCAGGGCGGCACCGTAATACCCTTCGCTCCCTGCATAAGCCCTGGCGCAGTCAAAGTAAGTGATTCCAATATCCAGGGCCCTGTGGATGACCTTCACGGCCTCTGAGGTCTTGCCGAAAGTTCTGAGCACTCCCTCTCCACCGAGCCCGATGCACGTGACAGGGAGGCCTGTTTTGCCGAGGATTCTCGTGGGGATGGAGGTGTTTTTCGCAAGGTCAGCCGTGTACATGGAGTGTTACTTCCCGGGAGCCTGTTCCCGCGGCGCAGCCTCTCCGGGGCGGAGAGCCATGAGGTCGCTGATATACCCGTAAAGGGAAGGATCGGCTTTTTTAAGGATTTCTCTCGAACGTTCGCCCTTCGTGTAGAACATGATACCGTCAGCAAGATATTCCTGAGCATTCGTAATGGCATAATCGCTGAAAAAGCCGTTGTGGCCGAGGCGGTCCCATATTCCTGCCTGTTCCGCACTTTCACGGTAGCGCTCGTACATATCCATGAGCGCCTTGTCCCGGTGTGATTTGAGGAGCCCTTCGCCGCCCTTCAGGGGCTTTCCGCTGAGGGGTGGCCCCGGTGAAGAAAACAAGCCAGACCGCTCTATCTGCATATGACCTTCCCTGGAAAATATTATAGCATGGCACAGAGGAAAAGGATATTTCCATTTGGTTAAACTTTGTCTTCCCTGAGGGTCCCGGGGAGTTTCTTGCTTTTTCTCCCCTTTTCAGTTACAATAATACTCCAGAGCATAACTGACGGCATCATTATGCATGAAAGCATAATGTGTGGCAGTATATCACCGGGGTTTTCATGCCCCATGCCAGTGTGAGGTGGTGCCGGGAGATGACGTTTCACTGTGAATTCTGCGGAAAGCAGACAGAACAGAACATCTGCAGCGACTGCAGGGAGAAGATGGCTCCCGGAGGCCCTGTAGGCCCTGTCATCGATAACCGCTACGAGATTCTCGCCGAAATCAAGTCAGGCGGAAGAGTGGCCCTTTACAAGGCCAGAAGCCTCCGCGACAGAAGTATCGTGACCGTGAAGAGGATTTACCCCTCCGGAGCCGATCCTGCCGACCTCAAGCTTATCAAGGAGCGTTTTGCCGAGGAGGAGCGCTTCAAGGACCTTGGAAAAACGCTTTCAACGCTGAATCAGCGGGGCCTTCCCCTTGTATTTGACTTTTTTTCTGCCCCTGATCCCTCGAGCGGCCAGGAAGCCTATTTTATTGTCATGACCTATCATGATGGCACTACCCTTGAGACGATGATGAGAGAAAGAAAGACGTTCCCCCTTCAGGAGGTCCTTGATTTTATCAGGCAGCTCCTGGAGACATTGAAATATCTCCATACCAGAGGCTCTGTGCAGGTTCATGGCGACATCAATCCGGCAAATATCATGATACGCGAGGGCGAGGTGACACTTCTCGGCCAGACCCTGCCGGGCTTTTCATCTCCCCGTGGAAAGAGCCTCCTTGGCGGGGGATTTCTTTCCCCTGAAGGAGAGGCTGCCTGGAAGGAGCCCCGGGGGGATCTCTATTCCATCGGGCTTCTCATGTTCTGCCTTTTAAAGGGCGAAAAGCCCGAATCACTCTCAAAGGCTTCTCTGGAGTCATTGAGGAGCGGCGCCGGCGAGATTCCCGGTTATCTCGGGAAAGTCATTGCCTCGATGGTGAGCTGGGAGTCAGGCCCTCCCCCTTCGGCAGGCAAGGTCCTTGAAATTCTCAGGATGAGCACGGAAGTGCTCCCATGGGCCGATTTCATTGCCGTGCCCCCGCCATACCCCGCTGCCGCACCGGTGAAGTATCCCGGTGATAAGGTGCCGTCTTATCCAGACAATAAGGTACCGGTCCACCCGGAAGACCGGAAGCCCTCGCATCCCGATGACCGGAGGCCCGTGCACCCTGATGACCGCAAGCCTGTCGTGCACCCTGACGACCGGAAGCCCGCGCACCCCGATGAAAAAGGGAGTGTAAAGCCTGAAGAAAGAACCCCGGCAGCCTTTGAAAGAAGAAAAGCCCGGTCATCCATGCAGGCCGAGAAGCCCCCTCATCCTTCCGAGGCTCCCGCGCCCGTGAAGATCATCGTCAACGAAGCCCATGTCACCGAGTTCAGGAGATGGCTTGAAAAGAACAAGGTGACAGAGCCCCCGGGCAAAAGCGATTCACCTTCCCCCGGGGCGCCGGGAGAGGGTGGAGAAGACTCCAAGAAAGAGCTGGAGCTCCTTTCCTCATTGCCCCAAGAGGCCCAGGAGGAAAAGATAGAGCTCATCAACTCCTTGATCAAGGTGATGGACACCATCAAGGTGAAGGAAGAGCCCAAGGAAAAATAACCTTTTAAAAAACACCTGAGACTGAAAGGAGAGGATTCCATGCTCAGATTCTGTGCGATGATTCTCGGGACTGTGATACTATGGCTCTGTGCAGCGGGGATATCATGCAGTGCCAACGACCCGTCGGAAGCCTATGTGAAGTACCTGGCTACCCTGGAAAGTGCGAAGAGCATCAAGGATATCTCGTCATGCCTCTCGAGCGCCAGGCTCAAAGAGCTGGACATGCAGGACAGGGAGAAGGCATTCAAAGAAATGAAGAGCCGCGCACCCGTCGATCTCTTTATCGTAAACAGGATTCCCGATGGCAAGGATATGAGGCTGATAGTGGTCGGAAAAGAGAAACTGACGAAAAAAGAATGCAAGGGAAGCGTCACAATGGTTCTGGAAAACGGATACTGGAAGATAGGCCGGGAATTTTACCAGTCAAAGTAACCAGAGAACAGCACAGTCCGGCTTTCTGGCGGCACAAGTGAGGCAGGGCCAGCCTGGAAACAATTTGTTAACATGACGTTCATATATTGTTAACGGCAATTGTGCCAAAACATACACTCCCATGGAGACCCCTGGAATTATAATGGAGACAGAAGAGAGAAGCCGAAGGGTGCCAGGGGGAGGGGTCCGCCGTGAGAGACAGAGAACAGGGTTATCTGGAGGAAATCCAGGCGCTGAGAGAGCGCACAGGGATGCTCGAAGAGGAGCTCAGGTCCCTGAGAGAGCTGGTGAATCTTGACGACCTCACGGGCCTTCATAACATACGCTACCTTGGGAAGCGGCTTGAAGAGGAGATCAGGGGATTCCAGGAAAAGGGCCGCGAGTTCTCCCTCGTGATGATAGACATCGACAATCTCAAGGCAGTCAATGATTCCCTCGGCCATCTCGCAGGGAGCTCTGTGATAAGAGCCGTTGCCCGCTGCCTGAAGACCACCCTCAGAGCCTATGATGTCTGTGTGCGTTATGGCGGCGACGAGTTTGTTATCTTGCTGCCTGAAACGGAAGAGGACAAGGCGGCAGGAGTCGCCTGGCGGATTGTGCATTCCATCGCCGGCCAGGCTTTTGTCTATGACCGTCATCCACTGAGCATCACGGTGAGTGCCGGAGTTGCGGGGATCTCACGCTGCCCTGGAGGGGCCGGAGAGGTCTTCAGGAAAGCCGATGAATTCCTCTATCAGTCAAAAAGACAGGGCAGGAACCGTGTGAGTGCCGGGATGACACCGGCACTTCATGCCCGTGTGGGGGGGAACTAGATGAGTGTGAAGAAAGTGCTTGATGAAGTTGACGAGATGTATTTCAGCAGGGAACTGGTCATTGAAAAACGTGATGCCGCCAGAGTTCCCCTTGGCGAGACTTCATTTTATTTTACCTATGGCGGCAGGTGCCATCAGGCAAGGATCATCGACATAAGCTTCAGGGGGATAAAAATGGCCCTGGAACATCACCTGCCTCCTGTGGAAAGCGGTGAGGTGCTTATATTTTACAACGGGACCTCCCTTCTTCTCCCTCTCAGGATAGCATGGTCCCGGCAGCGCAGGAGCATTTCAGAGTGCGGTGCGGAGTTTCTCTCCCTCTCCCCTGAGATTAAGGGTCTCATAAGGAGATATCTCTCTTTTATCCGCTATCAGGCTGAGCTGGGAGCCTCCGCTGCCTGATGGGGCCCGGGAGCGCGAAAAGGAAAAAGACCTGCCAGCAAGAACTTTAGAGGCATGGCGAGCACCAATGAAACCAGGTCCCGTTCCTTCTCTCTCTCCATAGGAATATGCTTTTTCCTCTCCGGGATGTGCGGCCTCGTGTACCAGGTCCTCTGGGTCCGGATGCTGGGCCTTGTATTCGGCCACACTACGTACGCCGTGAGCACAGTGATTACGGCCTTTATGGCGGGCCTTGCACTGGGAAGCTTTTACTTCGGGAAATGGGCCGACAGGGGAGTGAGGCTTCCCGGCCGGGGTGTCATATCGCCCCTGCTTCTCTACGGCCTCCTTGAGGGTGTCGTGGGCCTTTACTGCCTTTTTACGCCAGCCCTTTTCAAGGGAATAGAGCATCTTTATGTGGTCTTTTCCGGCTACCCCATCGTTTTTCAGAGAAGTCTCTGTTTTGTGCTGTCGATGGCCGCCCTCATCATCCCCACCTTCTGCATGGGAGGAACGCTGCCGCTCCTTTCGAGGACCCTTATCCGCTCATACGGAGAGCTTGGAAGCCGCCTCGGGCTCCTCTATTTCGTCAACACGGCAGGCGCCGTGACAGGCACCATCCTCTCCGGTTTTTACCTGATTGCCAACTTCGGCATCACCGCCACGCTCCAGAGCGCCGCGGTGATAAACCTGGGCATAGCGGTCCTTGTATATTACCTTGACAGGGAGATGAAAAAGCTCCCTGCAGCACAAGAAGAAGATAGAGCTGCGGCCCCTGGCGGCGCTGAAACGGCAACCCCGGAAGCCTCAGAAACAGCTCTTCCCGTCCCCCTCGAAGAAGGCCGGGAAAGGCGCCTCTCTCTGTTCATAGTATCAGTCTTTGCCCTCACAGGTTTTGCCTCCATGGTGTATGAGCTTGCATGGACCAGATCGCTCTCCCTTTCCCTTGGAAGCTCCACCTATGCCTTTTCCACCATGCTTGCGTCATTTCTCGCGGGAATTGCACTCGGGAGCATCATATACAGCGTGCTCTCCAGGAGGTTCGCCTTCCCGGCCTCATCGTTCGGATGGCTCGAGATTGTGCTTGGCGCTTCATGCGTTCTCATCATCCCCCTGCTTGGGGTAATGCCTCTCCTCTTCATAAGAATCTACCCCATCGCCAAGGGCTCGTATTCCATGGTGGTGGCCCTTGACTTCCTGCTCTGCTTTGCCGTGATGCTTCTGCCCACGACCCTGATGGGCTTTATCTTCCCCCTCGTGGGGAAGCTGGCGACCAGGAGCATGGAGTTTCTCGGCAAAAGCATAGGAAGCATCTATGCCGTCAATACCCTTGGCTGCATCGCCGGCTCCTTTCTTACCGGGTTTGTCCTCATCCCCGTCATAGGCGTGCAGAACAGCCTCAGGATTGGCGTCCTGCTCAACGTGGTGGGGGGGCTTGCAATACTTTTCATGGTCAAGGGCCGCAGGGGAGCGAGGACCCTCTGTCTTTTCATCGCGGTGCTGGTGGTGGTCCTGTCGGGCCTCTTGCCGCCGTGGAACCCCGCAGTCATGAGCAGCGGTTCTGCCATATATGCCGAGGTCTACCAGGCAATGCTTCCTGATTTCAAGAAAGTGGCCAGGGAGAACGTGGAGTTTTACCGTGACGGCATAAGCGCCACGGTGGCAGTATACAGAAACGCCGAGGGGCACGATCTCAGGATTAACGGAAAAGTTGATGCGAGCACGGGGGGGGATATGCCGACACAGCTTCTCTCCGGATACCTTCCCGCTCTCTCGCTGAAGAGCCCGCGGAATGTATTCATCCTCGGCCTTGGAAGCGGCATCACCGTCAAGGCAGTGCTGGATTTTCCGGAAATCGAGTCAGTGGAATGCGCGGAGCTCGAGCCTGCAGTGATCGAGGCGCAGAAGTTTTTTGCTCCTTATAATGGCAATATCCTTTCAGATCCCCGCCTCAAGATGCTCCCCAATGACGGCAGAAATGCCCTTCTCTGCTCAAAGAAGCTTTATGACATAATAATATCAGAGCCTTCAAATCCATGGATTTCGGGGGTGTCGAGCCTTTTTACCCGGGAGTTTTACCAAGTCTGCCGGTCCCGTCTTAAAAAGGAAGGGATCATATGCATCTGGGTCCATATCTATTCCATGGAGCCTTCCAACGTGAAAATGATCCTGCGGACCTTTTTCAGCGTCTTTCCCGAGGGCAGCCTCTGGTTTGGCGCAGCGGGCGATCTTCTCATCATGGGGAGCCCTTCGCCGATCTCGATGGATTACAGCCGCATCAGGGCTGCCTATGAGCAGAACAGCTCCTTCAGGGACGCCCTTCGGAAGATAGGCATCACTGCCCCTGACAGCATCTTTTCCCATTATCTGGCACTGAGCGCGGAGATAAGGCCTCTCGCAGAGACGGCAATGCTCAATACCGACAATTACCCGCTGCTGGAGTTCTCGGCGCCTGTGAGCCTCTTTACCCACAAGGAGCTCATGATAACAAGGGCCCTTTATGAATTCAAGGCTCACTCCGTGCCGCCCGGCACGGTGAATGCAGAGAAGACGCTGAGCGGCAATTTTTATTCTGATTCCTACGAGCTCTACCGCAGGATGATGATCCCCCTGTCAGCCAGGGTGCTGAGGGAGGGGCTTGCGCTTTATCCAGGCGATGAAAGGCTTAATGCCCACCATGTGCGCAGGCTTATTGAAGCGAGGCAGGTCATGAAGGCCCAGGAGCTTCTGAAGACCCTCACCATGGGAGATCACGGGCCTGCTGAATATTACCTCATCTATGGCGGGCTGCTGGAGGAACAGAACTGCTTTGACAGGGCGGAAGAAATGTACCGTGCCGCCTGGAGCCTTGACAAGACCAATGAGGAGACGCTGAAAAAATATATCCTGGTCATGATGGAGCAGAAAAAATATGATGAAGCGCTGGATCTGCTTCAAGGTGCAACCGGAGTGAGCTCCTCCAACAGGGATCTTGCCTTTCTGAAGGCGCAGCTTCTTATCCAGAAGGGAATGCTCCCCGAGGCCCGCGGGATCCTTGAGAGGCAGAGGGAGATGGACCCTTCAAATCCCGTCATTCTCCGAAGCCTCCTTGCCATAGCCGGTGCTGAGAATGATTACCCGTCAACGATCACTCTTGCCCGTCTCATTCTCTCCACCGAGCCTTCCGACGAGGGAGCCATCCTTGACCTGTCAAAGGCTTATTCCCTCACGGGGAGGCGCGATGAGGCGAGAAAGATTCTCATGGGGGGACTCGCACGGCTGCCGCTTTCCAGGAGGCTTGTGGAAGCCCTGGCTGCGCTTGAAGCAGCGAAGCAATGAGCTCCCTGGATGAAAGAGCGCGAAGAGCCTGTGCCCTTGCGGGCGGCGAGGACTCGCAAGGTGCGCTTGAGGAGCTCAGGACCCTTCTGGAGAGCTTCCCGGAGACCGTGAATGTGAGGGACGGGAGGGGCTTTCTTCCCCTTCACCTCGCCGCAAGGCAGGGAAATGACCACTTTGCTGCCCTCCTGCTCAGCTGCGGCGCCCTGCCTGATGAGCCTGAGTCTGAAGGTCGGACCGCTCTTCACTGGGCTTCCAGAGAAGGCCACAGCCCCGTGGCGGAGCGGCTTATTGATGCAGGGGCCTCCATAAATGCGAAAAACAGGGCGGGAGCCACGCCCCTTCACGGCGCGGCCTATATGGGACACCTGGCCATGGCGGCCCTTCTTATCCGCAATGGGGCAGACATCGATGCCCGCGATAACAAAGGCACCACTCCTCTCGCCGCAGCAGTATTCCGTGATCATGGTGATCTGGTGAAGCTTCTTGTGGCCTCGGGCGCCGAGGTAATGGGAAAGAACAATGACGGGGCTTCGCCTCTCCACCTTGCGATGTCGCCGCAGATGGCGGAGCTCCTGATATCGCTCGGCGCCGACGTGAACCTCCGTGATGCCAGGGACGCCACGCCCCTCCACCATGCCGCCATGGAAGGCCTTGGCGAGGTGATGGCCATGCTCTTCGCAAGGGGAGCCGATATGAAAGCCGGCGATTGTGACGGGTGGACACCCCTCCACTGGGCCGTGAGAAAGGGGCAGGTTGACAGCGCCGCTCTCCTGGTGAGGCTTGGCGCCGATGTAAACGGAAGAAACAATGACGGCGGCACAGCCCTTCATTGGGCTGCCATGAACGGGAGAGAGAACCTCGTCTCTTTTCTCCTCGCAGCAGGCGCCGATATAAAGGCACGCGACAATGACAGCTGGACGCCTCTCCACCTGGCCACGACAGGAGCTGTTGCCTCTCTGCTTGTCCTCAGGGGTGCCGAGATCGCCGCCAGGGACAAGGATGGGTGGACACCCCTTCACTGGGCGGCCCACGAGGGCCTCGAGGAAGTGGCGAAAGTGCTGCTGGAGGGCGGCGCCGAGCTTGGCGCCAGCGACAGCGAAGGCAATACTCCTCTGTTCAGGGCGGTAAAGCGCGGCCATCTCAGCATTGTCAGGCTTTTCCTTGAGAGGGGCGCCCCGGCCGGGGGGCGCCTTGAGAACGGCTGGAGTCCTCTTCACCTTGCGGCATACATGGGATACAGGGAGATGGCGGAATTACTGGTGGCGCGTGGAGGCGAGGTGAGCGGAATAGACAGGAAGGGAGCGACGCCCCTTCACCAGGCGGCTCTTAACGGCCAGGTTGACGTGGCGGCAATGCTGCTCTCCCATGGCGCGTCAATAGACAGCACCACGGAAAGCGGGTCATGGCCCCTTCATTTCGCTGCCATGGGAGGCTCCCGTGACATGGTGGCCTTTCTTCTCGAGAAAGGCACGCCCCTTGATGCCATAACAGGGGAAGGACTTAATGCACTTCATATTGCGGCGGCCGAGGGGCATGCCGGCCTTGTTGATTTTCTGCTGGAAGCGGGACTTCCTGTGAACGGCGCCGATAAAAGCGGGGGAACCCCCCTTCACCATGCCTGCCTGCGCGGCAACTGTGAGACGGTGCAGCTTCTGATTTCACGGGGCGGCTCCCCGGAGAGCCGCCATGGTGACGGCTGGACGGCCCTTCACCTGGCAGCCCAGGAAGGCCACAGGGCCCTTGCCGGGCTTCTGATCGAAAAGGGCCATTTCGTCGATGCCCGCGACGGCCGCGGGGCGTCAGCCCTTCACATCGCAGCGCAGAAAGGCCACAGGGAGATCGTGGCGCTCCTGGTGGAGAAAGGCGCCGAGCTGGACATGACCCGCCGTGACGGCCTCACGGCAGCTCATCTTGCCGCCATTGCAGGCCATGAGGAAGTAGTGGAGTTCCTTGTCAAAAAGGGGGCCCGCGCCGCTCCGCCGAAGCCGGACAAGCAGGCTGAGGGGAAATAAAAAAGCACCGGGTGCCCGGTGCCCATCATCGGGAAACCTTCTCTATTTCGATCCTTTTTCTTCCTTGGCCTCATCTGAGAGACCAGCCTTGTCCTTTTCGTCTATTCCTCCAGATTTTATTGCGTCTGATGCTTTTTCAATACGCTTGTTGTCGTGGGACTGCTTTGATTCCAGGAGCTTGTCAAATTCCTTCTGGCTTGACTGGTTGATCTTTCCCATCTCTTTTATGAATTTCTCTTCACTGCTCATGTGTTCACCTCCTTTGAAAGAATTTACTCCTCCTTACCAAAATTATAAGATATGTGAAGCTGGAAGTCAATTCTCCCGGCAATTTTCATCCTGCAGCTCATTATCGATGCCCTGCTGCTCCAGGATGATGGCGGAAAAATCCAGTATCTCCCTGAGCTTCTGGATCTCCTTGGCAGAAATCGGCTGGTCATCCGGTGCCCCCGTGAACCTGATTGCCCGGTAGAAAGTCTCCAGGAAGGAGCCGTAGCGCTCCACAATTCCGTTGAGCATCCCGGGGCTCACGCCCTTCTTGGCAAGGGCCTCCCTCAGGCCGTCGAAATGAGGCTTGGTAATGTCCTCACGGGAAAAGGAGCGTAACCGCTCTAGCCTCTCCCTTATCTCCTCGACAGTACCGGAAAACAATTCAGGGAAAGCCTTCAGGGGGGCATAGTCCATCAGGGCGAGGCATTGAAAGGCGAAGAGGAGCCTCGCTATGTCGGCGGAGTCCACGTTGAGGTGCATGGGGAAGATGTCAGGCCGGTTGAAGAGCTTTTTCCCCACCATCAGGTGGAGCAGGATGGTATTGAGGAGCCTTTTCATCTTCCTGGGGTTAAAGCCCGCAGACCGGTCCAGGAGGTTCACGTAAAGCTCGACGTCCTTGTCGCTGTGCTTGATTCCCAGGCTGTCGAGAAGGTGATGGGTGTAAAGGCGGTTCCCGGCCCTGTCCTGGGGGACTCTGAAAGGGACCTGGATGAGCTTGTCAAAATAGCTCTCCAGGCTTTCGGCCTTGGCAATGCCGAATTTTTCCTCGAGGCCTCTCCTGATCACCTCGTAGTCAATGGCAAGCACAAAGACACACCCCTCGCTCTCCAGGAAAAGCTTCATCACCTCCAGAAGCTCGATGGCCCTCACGGGTCTTATCCTGTCAAGGTCATCGACAAAGATGACCAGCCTGCCGCTCGTTCTGGCCTTGGCCCTGATGAGCTCCATGAGCTTCTCGTGGAGGTCCTCGATCTCATGGGCCATATCGGTCCCTTTTGACATTTTTTCCAGGTTCGCGATGACGTTCTTTGCCGCCTCGCCCTGTCCCACAATGCTCGCGGCGCTGAGAGCTATGCCCTTGCCCAGGGCTCCCGTGATGGAGAGGAGTCTGTTGGTAATGTCGTTGGATTTTCTGCTGTCAATCTTTCTTGCGAGATCCTGGATGAGCAGGAAGGGCAGGTTGTCAGCCTGGCTGAATTGGGAGAACTGCCAGGTGTGAAACCAGAGGGTATTGATGGGGCTGTCTTTCTGGCTTCCGCTTTCAAGCTCTGATTTGATGAGGCGCATAAGGCTTGTCTTGCCGCAGCCCCAGTCGCCCTGTATGGCTATAGTGGTGGGAGTGCTGCAGTCCCTTATATAATCGGCGAAGATCTCGGCATATACTTTCAGGCCCAGGCGGTCCTCGCCGGGTGAGCTGATAGGTAAATCGCGGAGGCCCATCATTTTCATGGCTCTATTATACCAGAACCATGCAAATTCCGTGAAGAGCCGATCTGCTCCTGATCACCTTGTAGGAAAGACCGGCTTCCCGTTCCTGAGGTCGCGGGGCCACACTATGACGCGCACTCCCTTCTGCACCTGCTGGATGAGGGGATAGTGGCTGTTCTGGTTGGTGTAATTCTCAAAATTCTCGAACTTTATCCGCCCGAAGATGGTTTCCGTATCAAGGGAGCGGAGGGCATTCCTGAGCGATTCCCTTGTATGGAAGGGACGGTGGATATAGCACGCGGCAACGACCTGGACGGCGGCATAGAGGTTGGCGCTGTGCTCGTCAGGGTACGAGCCGAAGCGGGTCTTGAATTTCTTGGCAAACTCACGGGAGCCCGGCCATTTGACCTGGGGGTTCCACTGAACCGCTGAGAAGGTGAGCTCGGCATCCTTTTTCCCCTGGGTGATGAAGTCGGGGAGCGAGAAGCCTGATCCCATGCCTGCAATGGCCTTCATCCTGATTTTCAGCTTTCTTGCGTCCCTCATGATCTGCAGGGCATCCTCTATGTGGGCGGATATCACGAAAGCCTGGGGTTTCTGCTTCATGGCCTCCCTGATGACCGGCCTGAAGTCAGCGGTCTTGTAGGCAAAGCCTTTTTCGTAGACAATGCTGCATTTCATCTCCCTTGCATAGCTCTTCACGCAGTTCGCAAAATCTATGCCTGCATTGTCTGTCTCGTTGAGGAGGGCAATGCGGTCTATCTCTGCGGCATTGCCAAGGAAATCAATAAGGGCCAGGGCATAGTGGGCCGACGGTGCGTTAGTGCGGAAGACCCACTTGCATCCTCTCGTGGATATCTCGGTACCGGAACTTATGGGTGTTATCTGCGGTATCTTTGCTTTTTCCGCGATATCGCTCACCTTAAGGGTGCAGAGGTTGCTGTATGAGCCGATGAGGATCGTGATATCGTCGCGCCTCACAAGCCTTGACGCTGCTTTTGCAGCTCCCTCCGGATCGCTTCTGTCATCGGTAAAAAGGCATACAAGCTTCTTTTTCAGCTTCCCTGAGGCGTTTATGTCCTCAATAGCCATTTCCATGCCTCTTTTCATCGCAAGCCCGAATTGCGCCCGAGAGCCGGAAAGAGGCAGTATCACTCCTATCCTTATCTCGGGGCAGGTGATCCTGAGCAGGTTTTTTATGCCGAAGTATGCACAGACGGCCACGAGGCAGAGAAGTACCGTGCCGGCGAGAGCCAGGGGCCAGTTTTTCTTTTTCTTCTTTGCCGATGTCTGTGCTGATTCCATATCAGGATTCCCCAAAAAATGGCAGGCCCGGCTCCCTGGCAAGCAGGGCACCGATTGTTGATTTTCCTGAGCCTGCGACACCTATGACGATAATGATCATGAGGAGACCCGCTCCTTTTCGCACCGGCCTACCGCATGTTGAGAGCCCGGAGCAGAGTGACAGCCTTGTCGGGGAAGTCGGTGAAGAGGCTGTCCACGCCGTAGAGCATGTAAAACTGGTAGAGCTCCTGATCAAAGGATGAATATATCCTGGGAAGGGCATCTGCGCGGAACGTGTAGGGTCCCACCTTGAGCCCTGCCTTGTGGGCCATCTCCACTATCGCCGGGTTCTTTTCAATCCGGGACTTGTGGGGAGAGAGAATGGTGGCGTAAGCGGCAATTTCTGCGATATTTTTCTCGTTGAGCTCTCCCGTGAAGGGCTTTTCCACGGGATCGACATCATCAGGCTCCGAAACAAGCTGCATGAGGGGCATGGTGCAACCGAGCTTTCTGAGCTTCTTCAGGGTCTCAGGCTCAAAGCACTGCACGATTACAGGCGCTCCCTCCTTCATGTAGCCGTATTCCCTGATGAGCCTGATAAAGCGCTCCTCAACGGGAAGGCCTTCCTTTGCATGAAACGAGGGCTGCTTGAGCTCCGGTATGATGCCCGTGTTCCTGGAGCGGCTCTTGTTGAGGCCCTGGACCAGCTCCATCATTTCCCTGAAGGTGGCAATCTCGAACTTTGACTTGCCCATGGGGAAGCGCCCTTTGAAGGCAGCGGTTTTGCCGTCAATGGAGCGCTCATGGACCGAGAGGCTCTTGATCTCGGCAAGGGTAAAATCGATGACATACCAGTGCCCGTCATGCCTCGCCTTCCTGGGGAAGAGGATGGCAGCGTTGGTGGTATCTTCCAGGTAATAGTCATGCACGCAGACGAAGACACCGTCCTTGGTGAGCACAAGATCGGGCTCTATGAAATCGGCCTCCATGGCGTGGGCCATCGCGTATGCCGGGAGAGTGTGCTCAGGGAGGTAGCCGCTTGCCCCCCGGTGGGCATAGACTTCCTTCTTTTCTTTCTCGCCGGAATGGGCGGGGAGTGCCGTGATACAGGCAATGAAAAAGATTGTGAGGAGAACGGGGATCGCTCTTTGCTTCATCATATGCACCTCTTTTCTTGAAGGAGGGAGGCTTCAGGCGCCTCCCTCTCCTATCAATATTCTACGGTGGTGTCTTTTTTCTTCCATCCTGAGGTAAAAATATTGGATGCCGCTCTCTGCCGGGCTGAGTGTCCTGCCTCACGGAATCTCTTTTCTGCCGAGAGGAGGAGGCAGCAGGTGAGGAGAATCAATTCAGTGCTGTTTAATGAGGAGGTGGGGCGGAACAGCCTTGGCCGGAACATGTCAGATGCACTGCATCCAGGAAGAGCCGCATACCATGGTGACGAGATTGACAGGCTTACAGGCCTCCCCGGCCGGAGAAAATGGCATGGTGAGGCATCATCTCCCCTTAAAAAGACCGGTGAACCCCTCTCTCTCTTCCTTATCGACATCGATCACCTTTCTTCAATCAATGAAGGTCATGGCCCCACTTCCGGGGATTTTGTCATTGACGGGCTTGCAGTTTTTCTCAGGAGCCACCTTGGAGAGAAGTGCTCTCTTTACCGCTATGGCGGTGACTGTTTCCTTGCCCTCTTCCGGGGAATCATGGAACAGGAGGCATACTCCTGGGCGGATTCGCTGCTGAAAGAGATGGCGGAGTACCGCATTGAGCTCCCTGATGTTGATGAGCCTCTCCACCTCTCGGTAAGCATCGGTTTCGTGCATTCCGGGGAGGGGGGAGCACCCCTCAGCGAGCTTGTGTTGAAGGCCGGCGAAGCACTGCACCTTGCAAAAAAAAGCGGGAGGAGGCAGTTGTGCCAGGAGTTCCCTGAGAAAGCCCCTCTGCCTTCCGAAGGGTATCTGTGCCGCTTTTTCCCCTCGCGCCGCTATTTCAAGAAGGGTGACACTCTGGAGAAGCTCATCTCCTGGGTATCCGACTGGAGTAATACCTCTCACCTCTTCACCTTTCTCACAGGCCCCCCGGGGTCAGGGAAAACGAGGCACCTGAGAGAGCTTGAGGGAGCTCTTGCTTCGTCAGGTGAAACATCGCTCATCATGGAGCTCACGCATGCAGGGGCCCTGCAGCCTTTCACCGCTGTCCTGGCGGCCTTGAGAGTCTTTTTTAAGAAGTTCCCTGACCTGGTAGCGCCTGCAGCAGGGTCCCTTCAATCAGAGCAGGTTGAGGAGCTCCTGCCGTTTATTGCTGAGTTTCTCCCCTTCAGGCATGATAAGCCGGCCAGGCATCTTACCCCCCGCGAGAAGCAGACGGCACTCCTGGAAGCGCTTGTCTCCATTCTGGAGGTGTGCACCCAGAGAATGCGCCTTGTGATGATTTTCGATGATCTTCAGCATGTTGACATAGGCACCATCAAGCTCCTGGATCATCTTTACCGGCTTACGGAAAAGGGTAAAATAAAGGTGGCTGTTACTGTTGAGCAGGGCTCCCTGCTGGAGGGGAACATGGCTCTGAAGGATTTCATGGAGCGCCGCAGCGAGCGGGGGGACTCACTCTTTCTTTCTCTTGATGCGCTTAATGAAAAAGAGGCCGATGGCTTTATATCCCTGATTCTCCCTGCTCTGAAAGGGAGAGAGCAGCTTGTACCCCTGGTCTGGAAGGCTTCAAAGGGGATACCCCTCTCTATCGAGGAGACTCTGAAGTTTTTTCTCATGAGGGGCTACTTTCACCTCGAAGGAGAGGGCCTTTGCGCGGGGGACATTCCCCGCGAGGTTGTTCCCCTCACGGTAAGTGAGGCCGTGCTGAGGCGGACCGAGTATCTTGGCCACGAGTGCCGGGCTCTCCTCTCGAAGGCGGCGGTGATAGGGAACAATTTTGATATAGATATGCTGGAAAAGCTTACAGGGATGGAATACATCACCTTCGTCGAAAATCTGGACAAGGCCGTGGCTGCATCAGTGCTGAGAGAGAAGGAGACTTTCGGCACTTATGCCTTTGTGCATGACCTGGTGCGCCAGGCATTGTATGGCGAGCTTCCCGACGATGACAGGCGGAAGTTTCATCACACTCTCGGCACCTTTCTCGAGTCGGAGGAAGACTCCCATGGTAAGCTGGCGGGGCTTGCCTACCATTTTGAGCAGTCAGGTAACATCGAGAAGTCCCTTGAGTACATCAATACCCTTGCCCAGGTCTATGAGGGCTTCATCACGCCCCAGGCCCTGAATGTCTATATAGGCCGCATGCCCCAGCTGAAGGACTGGGGCACGGAAAAGGAGCTCACGGCCGAAGAGGAGAGCGATGCTTTAAAAGCTTTTGCGATGGTGGGGCTGAGCTTCGGCAACATCAGAAATTATTCTGTCGAGAGCGTGGTAACGCAGACAACGCTCGATGCCGGTTTCTCGATGCTGGACAAGGTCCTCACCACGGTGGGCTGTATTGGCCTCTCTTTTGCAGAGGAGCAGGTAATCCTCAACGGAAAAGAGCTGATGACAGCGGGCGAGAATCTCAAGGAACTGCGCGAAGCCTTTCACGGCCATAGGATAAATGGAATAGTGCTGAAGCCCGGCGTTGACCGCCAGCAGTTCCAGGATTTCTCGACTCTTCTTACCCTGCCTCACGATGCCGTAGTCTCCTCGGGAGGATGGAGCCCCGCCCTTAAAAAGCACCGTGTCACCCATATAGTGGTGAATGAAAAAATCATGGTGGCTGTCGGCGAGAAGGATATCTTTGACCCGGCGAAGCTTGTGGATGCCCATTCTGTAGCCATAAGAGACAGCCTTTCCGCACTGGCTGATACTGAGCCTCCTGACCTGTCACCTGGCGGCCTTTTCGACAAGCTTGAAGGAGAGCTTGAGAAAGTCAAGCTGGATAAAGCTGCCCACGGAGCTGTCCTGGGAAGGATAGACCGTCTTACCTCTTTGCTGGCAGGTTTCCGGGATATGGCTTACAGGGAGCCGGAGAAGCTCAGGGAGGCTCATTCTCCCGGAGAAGGCATGCCTCTTTTTTTCGATGAGAAGGCCGCCCCGCAGGATGAAACCGCAAGCGCCTGGGAACAGGTGGCTCATCGTATCGGGAAGCAGGAGATAAACAGGATCCTCTCCCTTATGAGAAGCATTGACATTTCACTTCTGGAGTATCTCCAGCAGACCCCTCCCTTTCTCCTTGCGGAGCTTGAGTCAGACGACAGGAGCAGGGTGACGGCTGCGGCAATGGGGCTGTGGAATACCGGCAGTGAAGCGGCGGGGTGGCTTGTGGGCTACCTTGCCACCTCTGACAATGCACGGGGGAGGATTATTGCCTCCTATCTCCTCAAGAAAATGAGGCCTGATTTTGCCGGGCCTGTCCTCATACGCCTGATGGAAACGCCCTCTCCTGATGAGAAAGCGAGGCTTCTCGAGGTGCTCTCAGATTCAGATGTCCCTGAAGTGAACCATGTACTTGCCGCCCTCCTCAATCACCCTCTGCAGGACATACGGCGGAGCGTTCACCGGTACCTCATCAGGGCAAAGCTTGAAGGGAAAGTGGATATTCTCAGGTCGGTCCTTCAGAAAGGCGAGCCTGCTGCCGCTTCCGATGCGGCTCTCTGCCTCGGGGCTCTCGGGGCGAAGGAAGCGCTCCATGATCTGATGAAGGTTCTTCAACGAAAGTGGCAGAAGAGCAGCGATGAGCTCATCGCCCTCGAGAGGGAAGCCTGTGTCGCCCTGGGTAGAATAGGCGATCCTTCGGCAGTCCCGCTTCTTTCAGGCGTGCTCATCGAGGGGACTGCGGCGCATTTCATGGGAAAAAGGGACCCATCGGTCCGTGCTGCGGCTGCCTGGGCTCTCAGTTATTTTGCCCCCGACAAGGTGAAGGATCTGCTGGAGAGGGCCTCAAGAGAACCCCATCCCGTGATAAGCTCCGCGGCAAAGCTCGCTTATGAGCGCCTTGCCATGCCTGTTGAAGAGAGAAAGAAAAAGGAGCAGCCTTTCGCCGAAGATGAGTTCCGCTCTCTCCTTGACGGCGTTGAAAAGAAAGAGGGCCTTACTGCCGGCTCCACCGAGGGGCTTGAAGGTTCAGGCGGAGCAAAAGAGGTGAGCTCCTGAAAGGAAGAACGCAGATTTAAGTGCGCGGCACTATAAATATAAGGAGGAAGACAATGAAAAGAATGATTTTGTGCTCAGCCATAATACTGGGAGTGATTCTCTGGGTCCTGCCGGCCTGTGCCGGGCAGCCAGACAACTACTGGACAAAGTTCGGCGTGGGGAGCTGGGTCCTTTCGGAGATGCAGGGCGGCATGCAGCAGAAGCAGACCCTCATCCAGAAGTCGCCGAGCGAGTTCACGCTCAGAATCGAGATGATTATGAACGGGAAAGTCATCAACACTACTGATACAAAGATACCCCTCAAGTCCGGCACTGCCACCTCGGGCAAAGAGGTGAAAGTGAAGGAATACCCCGACAGTTACCTGGTGAAGGCGAAAAAGCTGGCATGCAGGGTCTATGAGACAGGCACGCCGCAGGGCGTCTCGAAGAGCTGGGTATGCGACAAGGTCCCCGGGGGCTCAGTGAAGCAGGTCATCGGGAACAACGAGACGCTCAAGGTTATTGATTTCGAGGCAAAATAGGGCCCCGCCTGCTAATGGTGCTCTGTCTCATAATACTCGTAGTAGCGCGGTATCACCACGATGCCTGAAGCCGTGGTGTGGGCTTTTTCCAGGAGCTTCCTGAAGATGCGCATGCGCTCGGCCTGCTCCTCCTTGTACTGCTCAAAGTCCTGCACGTCGTATTCAAAGCCCACGTGGTCCTGGAGATAGACGCGGCCTCCGGTGATGACCGTTCCCGCGGGGACCTTCACGTTTTTGTCAATGATGACGCGCTCCAGCACGCAGCGGCGCCCTATGTCCACGTTGTCAAAGATGATGCTGTGCGAGACCCTTGAGAAGCTGTTTACGCGTACCTCCGGCGACAGTATCGACTCCTCCACGTAGCCGCCGCTTATAATGCAGCCGTCGCATACGATGGAGTTTATGGCCTCGCCGCGCCGATCCGAGCCTGAGAAGACAAACTTGGCCGGCGGGAGAGAGTCGGTCACCGCCGAGTAGATGGGCCAGCTCTTGTCATAGAGGTTGAAGATGGGGTTCACCCCCACGAGGTCCATATTGGACTCGAAATAGCTGTCCACCGTTCCCACATCGCGCCAGTAGCCTACCTCCGATTCCTTCACCGGCTCGCGGGACCAGCGGTTATCCATGAAATCATAGACAAAGACCTTCATGCCCTTCATTTTGGAGAGCCTGGGAATGACGTTCTTCCCGAAGTCATGGGATGTCTCCCTGGCAGGAAGGTGGGCGTCGTGCTTCAGGGCATCGACGAGGACATCCCTGTTGAAGATGTAGTTTCCCATGGAGACAAGGGCATGAGCGGGATCGCCGGGGATGTGCTTGGGATTCTGGGGCTTCTCCTCGAAATCGATCATCCGGTAGTTTTCATCGACCTGGATGACGCCGAAGGAGCGGGCGTGCTCTATGGGGAAAGCCCTGGCGCAGACCGTGAGGTGGGCGCCCTTGGCGCGGTGAAAGTCGATAATGGACTCGATATTCATCTTGTAGATATGATCCCCGCCGAAGACTGCCACCAGGTCAGGCATCTCCTGATTGATCTGTATCATGTTCTGGTAGATGCAGTCGGCAGTCCCGCGGTACCACACGGGCGGCGCCGGTCCTATGCAGCGCACGTATTCGCTACGCGAGCCGAAGCGGCGGTTCCAGCTGTGCTCCACGTGATCGACAAGGGAGAAGGAGCGGTGCTGGATGAGCACGTAGAGCTTCTTGATCCCCGAGTGAAAGAAGTTGGTAAGCACAAAGTCGATGATCCGGTATTTACCGCCGAATGGCACTGCCGGCTTGGCCCTGATGTCGCTCGTGAGGACCTCGAGCCTCTTTCCCTCGCCGCCCGCCATGATGATTCCCATTATTTTCTGCATTACAATCCCGCCCTTTCATAGAAATCGGTGATTTCGTCCAGTCCCCGCAGTTCAAGATATGCCGCCCCTGCCCGCCGCCGGGACAGGCAGGTGCCGCCGCGGCTTTCTTATGAGCCTGTGTAGAGCACCAGCTCGTAATAGCGCGGCACCGCAACGATTCCCGATGCGGTGGCGTGGCTCTTCTCCACAAGGCCTTTGAACCTCTCAAGGATAAACTGCTGCTCCTCTTCGCCTGCCTTTTTTACCCCTTTCCCCAGAGCGGCGCTCCCTTTGGGAATATCCACCTTGCCGCCTTTTATCACGGTGCCGTCGGGAACGACAACACACTTGTCTATGATGGCCTTCTCAATTCTGCAGCCCTTGCCGATCTTCACTCCGTCAAAGACAATGCTCTCGCGGAGCTCGCTTCCCGAGTTCACTTCCGTTCCCGGGAAAAGGATTGACTTGTGGATGTGGCACCCTCTCAGCACGCAGCCGTCGCTCACGATTGAGTGGGTTACCTGCTGATTTCCCCCGTTATTGAAGTCCCCATAGAATCTCGGCGGTGGGAGGTTGTCGGTGTTTACCGAGTAGAGGGGCCAGGAAGGATTGTACAGGTCAAAGAGGGGCTTTTCCTCGAGAAGGTCCATGCTTGCCTCGTAATAGCTGTCAACGTTGCCGATATCACGCCAGTAGCCCGGTTTCCCGGTGGATCTGCCCCCTTCACCGGGAAGGCCGGTGAACTCATAGACAAAGATTCTGATGCCTTCTTTTTTCATGAGCATGGGGATTATGTCGTTGCCGAAGTCATGCTTCGTATCCTTGTCAGGGAGCCTGGAATTGTGCTCCAGGGCCTCAATGAGGATTTCCCTGTCAAAGATGTAGTTGCCCATTGAGATCCACATGTGGTCCTCATCACCCTTGATGGGAATGTGGCGCGATGACTTCTCTTCGAAGTGGACAAGCCTGCCCTTCTCATCGCGCTCAATGATGCCGAAGCGCCCCGTGGATTTTTTCAGGGGGAAGCGGATGGCACAGATGGTAAGATGGGCCTCCTTTTCACGGTGGAATTTTACCATCTCCCTTATATCCATGCGGTACACATGGTCACCGGCGAAGACAGCCACCATGTCAGGATTCTCAATCTTTATCCTGCTTATGTTCTGATGGACGCTGTCGGCGGTGCCTTTCTGCCAGTGAGGCGGCATGGGCCCCAGGACCCTGATGAACTCGTCACTTGAACCGAACCGGTAATTCCAGTTCTCCTCAATATGCTGCACAAGGGAAAGAGACTTGTGCTGGATCAGGACATTGATCTTTTTAATCTCCGAGTTGAAAAAGTTGGAGAGGGCAAAGTCAATGAGCCGGTATTTACCGCCGAAGGGCACGGCGCTCTGGGCCCTCACATCGCTTGTGAGCACCTCAAGCTTCCTGCCGACACCTCCGGCCATAATCATGGCAAGCACAGTATTTCTCACGCTATTCATCGTATCACCAGGCTTTCAATATTTTTGCGGGGCCTCTCGGGGATGCATATGGACCCTCATGAAGAGTTGGGGACAACGGGTGGATTTTCCTGCTGTATTTACTTTTCCTGTGATGTCGTGAAGAAAGAGTATCCTGGAAAAGGGGGGAAATTCATGAGATCATGGAGCAGGGCTTTTTTCTTGATAAGCGCCATAGTGCTCATCATGGCAGGCTTTGCATATGCCCAGTCTGCCGGTACCTACCCGAGGTCTTCCTCTGCTTTCGGGCCGGCGCTGGGCTGCGCCCTTTTCATGCTTGTCGTGGTCTTTCTGATAATGGCGGCGGTCCTTCATTTTGCTGCGGGGATGGCCCAGGTTGAGAATCCCACTTTTGGCAAGGCGGCCCTTTCAATGTTTCTCATAGGCCTCATCGGGGCGCCTCTCAAGTTCGCCGATACAGTGCTCGCAGGGGGCTTATCATATTTCTCAGCAGGTCTGGGGTGCTTTTTCGGCATCCTCGTCTTTATCTGCATTGTCAGCCTCAATATCATAGTGGTGAAATATGTGTACGGCACCGAGTGGAAAAAGGCAGCCCTTGCCTACGGCTACTCGATACTGGTTTATATTGCAATGGGCGCAGGCCTGTATTTCCTTGGAAGGGGCTGCACCTCCATGTTCTAGAACAGGCGGCCCTGTCATCGGCAGCTGTGGCTCCTGAAGAGCTCTATAATATCATTGAACCTGCCTTCCTTCGCGTAGGCCATTGGCGTTTTTCCCTCGCGGTCCACGATGTTTCCGTAGGCCTTTTTCTCAAGAAGGAGCTCGGTCATTTCCGTGAAGCCCTTTTTCGCCGCAAAGTGGAGGGCTGTCCTGCCGTCCGGTCCCACGGCGTTCACATCGGCGCCTTTTTCGATGAGGAAAGCCGCTGTCTCCACCTGATCGCCAATGGCGGCATAGTGGAGGCACGTGAAGCCGTCATTGTCTTTTTTCTTTGCCAGGGCAGGATTGACCGCGAGGAGTGCTTTCACTTCCGCCATGGCGCCCTCGCCCGATTTTTCGTTGAGCCGTCGCACCTGCTGAGGGACGGGTGTCTCTTCGGGTGTGGCTTCCATGACCGGGGGAGCGGGGTGAGGCTCTCTGGCGGTGCAAGAGGCCAGCGTGAGGGCAAGGACAAGAGCGGCGAGAGATAATATCTTCTTCATGCCAGTGCTTCACAATTCCTCATAGCAGGTGAGTCCGCTCTCCTGGAACAGGGGCTTTTTCTCCTGACTCCTGTCTTCTGGCTCCTATTTGCTTGAAATCCTGCCCTTGACGTGGCCCATATTCTGGAACTTACCGCCTATGGTGGTCACGTCCCCCTCTATGGTCCCTGTGTTTACAAGGGTGCCGTAGTTGGTCACATTGCCTTCCAGGGGCGCCATTATTGTTGCGCTTGCGCCCTTGCTCACGGTGAGGCTCCCGCGGAGAGTGGCCATGAGGTTGAGCTTTTTCCCGGACGGGACCACGTAATTTCCTTCAAGCTGGTTTACGACATTCCCGCTTATCTCGTTTCCCTTCACTGCCGAAGACAGTGAAGTGCTGTTCTTGCCCGTATCTTCAGGGGCGGCAGTCGTTCTTCCCCCCGGCGATGATGAAGATTCTCCCTGTGAGCCTGCAAGGTCCGTCACCACATTCACCATCGTTGCCGTGGCTGGCGTCCTGGAGATAGAGATAGCGATGGTGCCCTTGCCCCTGGCGGCCTTGAGGGAGATTGTCTCTACGGAGAAGGCCGCCGTGGAGGAGTCTTTCGAGATGGTCCACTTCAGGCTTTTCAGCTTCTCCCGGATGAGGTCCGCTATCTTGTCGCACTCGCCGGAGTAGGTGTAAGTGCGCTCCTCATACCAGTCCTCGGCGTTCTTGGAGAGGGGCTTTATTCCCGGCACGGTGGCAAGCCATTCATTGATCTCCCTGCCCTCCGTGGCGACCCTCAGGAGGCCCGTGAGGATGTCGGAGTGGTATGGAGCTGCCTCGGAGAGGCCTGCCATGGCAATGGTGATCACGGCAATGGCAAACAGGACAGTGCATGACTTTTTCATTATTTTCTCCTCTATTTTCCTCGTTTTCTCAAGCTCCAGCCCCTGAAGCCTATGAGGCGGCAGCTCCCTGGCCCTGCTCTCTGATCTGGTATTCCCTGCGGATAATATGCTGGGCCTTTTGAAGCTTCATTGTCCCTTTCCATATCTCATCTTTTGCGTTGGTGAGCTTATCACCCGAGAGGGCCGATGCAAACTCTCTGAACAGCGCCATGCCCCGTGCGAACCCCTCGACTCCCTCCCTGTAGGCCCCCGATGCTTCCTGGAGGCGGGCCTTGATCGTGTCAGCCTTTTTCCCCAGCTTCTGCGCCATTTCCGGCGTCACCCTGGGCACCTGCTTCACCCGCCGCGAGGCGATGGCGAGGCGCTGATCCATATCGGAGAGGACTTTTTCGAAATCGGCGGCGGTGATGGCTCCCTCCATGAGCTTTCCTGCCGACTCGAAGAGGTTGTTCACATAGACTGTCATGCGGGGCTCATCATCCCTGGGCTTTTCCTTGACGCCCTCGTCGGAGAGGTAGTCCACGAAGGTGGAGAGCTCGGCGCCTACCTGGGGGAGAAGAGCCCTGCAGTTGCGGCAGTGAATCTCTCCGATCACATTGCTGTGGCCGCAGTAAAAGCAGGTGATCTTCCCGCTTTCCTCGGCTATTGACTGGAGGTTCTCGATGGCGGCGCTGAAATTGTCGGCCGCCGACCTGAGCACCTCGTCATGGACATAGAAATCGTCTATCGAGGCGGTCTCGCTGAATTTTTCCAGGCCCTCGATGGCGCCGGCAATTTCCTCAAGAGTGGCCCCGATAAGGGCGGTGTTCTCACTCTGCTCGGGCGTTTCGGGCTTTGCCCTCGACGTGATCTCGTCATACCTGAATTTCACGCTGGTGTAAAGATGGCGCAGCTCCTGGAGATAGTAAAGGAACACTTCCTTTTCCCCCGTGCCATGGTAAATCCAGTTATACCCCGAGTGGATCACCAGGTTCACGAGAGGGATGGGCGTCGGTGTCTGGGAGAAGAACCTGAGATGGGAGATGATGTCATAGCGTTCGTAGTAATCCCCCCACTGGGCCATGCTTTCCTCGATGGCTGCCAGGGCTGCGGCATCCTGCGCTTCGCAGTGGTAGGCAATGTTCTGCAGAATAGTCTCGTAGTTTGAATAGAAGGTGGTGAGGCCATCGGTAAAGATTGTCTGCTCGCCCTGCTCTATGAGCTCCCGGGCTTTTGGGATGAGGGACAGCTCTGTTTGTGCCGTCTTTTTCAGCTCATCGAAAGCCCCGGCGCCGTTCGTGATGTCCCTTATGAAGAGCAGCACGGTGTTTGCCCCGGGATGACCTGTAGGTCCCCTTGCGATGAGGGCATCGCGACGGAAGTCCAGGAATGCCGACTGGATTGACTCCGCGATGGTATTCGCCTTTTCCATGAACTCTTCAATAAGGGATTTCGTGAGCTTTACGCCGTGGGAGGTGACATCCTCGACGGCATGAAGGTAATCATCAAGGAGCCTGTGGACGCTCCCGATTGACTCGCGGCAGTATTCCTGCACTTCCTGGCTCTCAACAGAGACGGCGGCGTTGAAATCGGCGCGGAGATCCCTTATCCCCTCCTCTGCCGTGGGGAGGATCTCCAGGAACCGGTAGGCAGGTGCCGTGCCGGTCATGATTTCATGGGCCTTTTCCTCAAGGAAGGATGTAACCTCCCTGTGGGTCCTAGGGGCCATATGCCACCTCCACCTCTCTCAATGACACGCATAGAGTAATTTTCCCTTCATGGGAAATTCCCTTCTTCCCGGTCATCGGTTACCAAAATGTAACAAAAATGTAAAACTTTTCTTACAATATGTCTATTGACTTTTCCTCTTTTTGTACTGATAATAAAAGATAGAGAAACTTTAAGGAGGGGATAGTATGTACACTGGATATAACGGAATCAATGGCAATTACCCCATGGTAATACTGCCGCAACAGTTCATCGCCGACATTGCCTTCAACAGTTATGCCCAGGGGATGTACGACGGCGCCAACGGCCTCATGGGGCCCACCATGGATGGGTCGTACCAGAACTATGGTGCAAACGGCAGCTATTCGGGGACCAACTGGATGGCGGAGTTCATGCAGCTCCCCTACTTTCAGCAGCAGGCAATCATGCAGGGCATGATGAGCCAGTTCCTGGAGCAGTATGCGAACGACAATCCTTACCTGCTCCCCCGCGGCACCACAGGCGACAATGCGAGGGATGTGGGGACCAGGGGCGATGACAGCCAGATACGCTTCGGCACGGTGAACAATGATACTTACAGGCAGTATGGCTATGCCGGGAATGACACGCAGTATGAAAGCGGCAACGCCGGTGATGACAGGCTTTACCAGTATGGCGGCGCGGGGAATGATACGCAGACTACCGATGCCGGGTCGGGCAATGACTATGTCTATCAGACCGGCGATGCCGGGAATGACGGGATGGTTGCCAATGGTGGTGAAGGCAATGACAGGCTGTACCAGTATGGTGGGACGGGGACAGATTCACTGAATTCTACAGGTGGCTCTGGAAATGACTATATTTATGAAGATGGCGGTGCAGGCAATGACACGCTTCGCGTAGATGGAAATGATGGTAACGATACTGTTCGTATGTATGGTGGTTCTGGAAACGATAATATGACTTATGTGGTAAGTGGTGGAACTGATAATGTTGTGATCGACGGCGGCACAGGCTCAGGCGACTACGCCACCATCAATGCCAACAACCAGAACTTCACTGTGAAGGATTCCCGCGGCAGGGTCCTCTACAAGTCGGGCGACGGCGGCTCAACAATCACGGTGAAGAACACCGAGCACTTCAAAGTAGTCGATCCGAACGGGAATGTCCTTTACAACAAATAGGATATTTCAGCAGAATAACATCCAGAGAGCCCCGCAAGGGGCTCTTTTATTTATATGCGGGCCTCTCTCAGCAGGGCCATGATATAGTTGCCCACCTGCTTCACCTGGGTATCTTCAAAATTTATGAACTCGACGCCCAGAGTATAATCCTCTGTCTTTTTGTTGTATGCGCTCCGCTTGATAATGCCGCGGCACTCCATGAGGGCGAGGTTTTTATAGGGGCCGATGCGGAGCGTCACCTCTTTGTCGATGCCGGGGTCCCTTATGAGGTTCATCTTGATGCCCCCCAGGGAGAGGTCGATGGCCACGCCGGTGAGCCACTTTCTTTTTTCCAGCACCACCTGGACAGGGAGGCTCGAGGTGACGCGCACGGTCCTTCTGCGCCCGGCATCGCCTGTTGAGGCCACTCCGTGGCGGGAGAGCTCCTTGTACACCCAGGTATTCCTGATGGTCTCCTCATCTTCCAGGAACATGGCGCCGGCATAGAAGAGGGGGAAGCCTCTCTTCTGCCGGCACCAGACAATCTCGGCCTTGAGGAGCACCGTGTGGCGGCCCTCTCCTTCGGTCTCATCAGGCAGGGTGAGGGCTTTTACCGTGAGGATGTCACCCCTGGAGAGCTTTACCGGCGAGAGGAGCCTGAGGCCTGTGGCTTCTAGGGCGATAATAGTCCCCTCAAAGGTATATTCGCCTACGCTGAAGGCTGCTTCTATAAAGCAGCTTATCCTGGGCGCCCGGCGCCGCTCCTTGAGGATAAGATCCTCCTCGCGGCATTTCGTCACTATCTCCTTGAGCTTTGAGAGCCAAGCCATAATAGTTCCTCCGCATTACCACCAATGAGTGCATGTGATGGGGTAAAGAAGTTCTTCGTGATCGCGGGGGACTTTCCTTCCTGGCGCCGCCGTGTTACAATAGGGATGAGGTGATTACCATGGCCGACTCCGCAGAGGTACGAAGGGCATTGCTGACTTACGAGGATTATCTCTGCCTTCCTTCTGACGGGAAGCGCTACGAAGTGCTGGAAGGAGGGCTTATCATGAATCCTGCACCCGACCTTTCCCACCAGGGAGTATCGAGAAACCTTGTAGTGATTCTCAGTAATTTCCTCAAGGGAACAAATACGGGAGCTCTCTACCATGCTCCCGTGGATGTCGTTCTTGATGACCGCACGATTGTACAGCCCGATATTATCTTTATCTCAAAGGAGAAATCATCAATTCTGGGCTCCCGTGGCATAGAGGGAGCACCCGACCTGGTGGTGGAGATCCACTCGGCCTCTACCATGAGGACCGACAGGGTCATCAAATTTCAGCTCTACGCGCAGTTCGGCGTGGAGTGGTACTGGATGCTGGACCCCAGGGTGAAGGTCCTGGAAGAATATGCCCGGAAGGGCGAAGGTTACACCCTTGTTTCTGAGCACTCGGGCAATACCATCTTCAAGCCCGCCCTTTTCCCCGGCCTCGCGATTGAACTCGGCGAAGTCTGGGAGTGACAGCCCTTAGAAGGGGATCATGCGCCAGAGCACCACTTTCATGCGGTCCTGGGGGCGGAGGAAGTCGTTGAGGTTGAAGAGGAAAATTGAAGTGGAAGAACTACTTCCCCCATCATCGTCGTCACCTCCAGTACCTGCTCCGATGGCATCTGCAAGCATACTTCTGCTGTAACTGGTCTGATCTTGATTAAGGGGATCACCCCATATATTCTGGACTATTGTATTGAAATCGGGATTTTGGCAGGCCTGTAAGTATTCCATGAATGCAGTTTGCCCTTTTTTTGTGTATATATATTGACCCAACTCATTACTTACCCAATTTCCAATATGATAACAAAGTGAGTCTGTGTCTGCGATCTTTGTAATATCTTCATCACTGTTGACACATTTATCAAAATACTGTGCTTCGGTCTGTTTCCCATCAGTGACAAGCATATATTTATTATCAGTTGTCTTGCTTACAGTCCACTCAGGGCTCCATTCAGTTCTTAACTTGTTCAATAGACTAGGATTTGAAGCTAAAAGAGCTTGACTGTGGATGTCGTCTCCTATGTGAAATGTCTGAGGTTCGCCTCCCCCGCCAACAGTTGTCGAAACAGAGATACTCTGGTATTCCGGCACGCCCACCATCTTCACGTTCGTCACGTGGATCTGAGAGGTGGGGGACCCGGCATTGATGAAGGCGCCGCAGATGGTGATGTCGCTCGCCGTGAAGTCCCCCTTGGTATACACCAGGCCCTGGAACGACGAGCTCGCGGGGCTCACGCCCCCGAGGGTCACGTTTCCCTGGGCGAGCATCGCCACCTGGTTGTCTGTCTCCAGGATGCATCCCGATCCTACGCTCACGTTGCCCTTGCAGACGATGGCGCCCTTCCCCTTGACACCGCCAGTGATGAAGAGGTCACCCTTCACAAAGAGAAGGGCGCTTGAAAGGTTCAGGTCACCTGATACGGTAAGGGTGCCGTTGCAGATGTTGAAGCCCGTCACTGTGGGGCTTGCGGAGAGCGACGTGATGGTGTTGAGGCCTGGCTTGGGAGTCGGTGTCGAGGGATCGTACGTATCGAGGTTGATATCGGGCAGGCTTACGACGCTCTGCTTCTCCCGCTCTTCACCGCCGATAATAATGGTAGCCGAGGCATTCTTCTTGATCTCGCCGGCAGTCTGCACGTCGCCGGTAATCTTGCTGTTCCCGTTAAGGGTTACGGATTCGGTGCCGGTATTATTTGAAAGAAGGTGGCCCGGCTGCATCTCGCTGTCTTCTATACCGCCTGCAAGAGCCAGCTTGCTGGTCACCGCCGCTACAAGGATCTCACTGTCGGCGACAAATTTTCCTGAGGTGGCGATGCAGTAAGGGAAGGGGGGGAGGTGTATGATGGCCTCGACGGCCTGCACGGCTCCGTTGCACTTTCCCACGCCTATGAGGTGGAGGCTGTTCTGGGGCACCACTCTGTCGCTCCAGCCTACCGTTGAGGAGCTCGACGCCAGGTTGTTCGTGGAATAGGGGATTTTAAGCTCTGTCGCCTTGGCGGTGCTGAAGGTGAGCTGCCCTTCGGCATCCTTATTGTCACTTCCCTTGTGAAAGTCGAGGGTCTCGGTGTCTGTCCTTGCCACGCCGAAGTTCAGGTTCGCGCTGGAAAGGGTTTTCTCCAGGGCCAGCACGGTAGCGGCATCGGCGCAGTTGCGGGCATCGGATGAATTCCCCTGGCTCTGGGCCACGTTGAGATGGAGAATGCTCCCCCCCGCGAGGGAGAAAGCCACTACGGATGCAAGGGCCACCACCATCAGAAGCGTAGCCATCGCTATTCCATTAGGTGTTTTGCGTCTCACTGTCACCACCTCGTTTTCATAGAACTCTTACCTTTATTATACTAAAAGTTTCCCCCTCCCTTCAATAGATAATGGTGACAGACTCCGATAATTACAAAATTGTAACAGGTGATACCCTGCTGAATGCCTTCAGACGCCGCGGGGGAAGATGAAGGTGAGGTTATGAGGCGCCGTGCCCCTGATGACAAGGTGGCCCTCATGGACGCACCTGAGGTGGTGGGCCATGCAGAGGGTGATTCTGTTGTGAAGCTTATCGCTTCCCCCGTGGGAGCGGAAGATGATGTGATGGGAGTGAAGATTGCGGCGCGAGCGGCAGCCCGGGGCCTGGCACTGGTAATTATCACGGGCAAGGGTGCGGTGGTGGATGTCCCGCTTCTCGGGGAGGTCCCAGGCGGAGAGGAAAGTGTCAAGAAGGGCCTCGATGAAGAGCGCGAGGTCCTGTCCGCCCTCGGCGGCTTCTTCGGACCTGCCGGCGGCCCAGAGCCTCACCGCGTGGTTCCAGAGGGGGATGAGATCTTTTTTGATGAAAAAGCGGATGATGGCGCCCCGGTCTGAGGGATTTGACCCGAAGGTCCCTTCTTCCGGGGTCTCTCCCGAGAGGATGGAGAGAATCTCAGGGAGATCGGGGTGCTCCCTGCCCTGGGTGACCTCCCAGATGACGGCTCCCCCGGAACTATGTCCCCCTTCCCCTGTTTTTTGCTGTGCGGAAATCTGGACTGCGGCATCCAAACCCATATCCCCATTGGGTTCATGGGCATTTGAATCAGCCTGGATAATCCTTTTGACTGACCTTCCCGTGACGACCACCTCGAAAGCCTCGGGAGCGATGTCCCATTTCTTGTGGACCGCTCTCTTCGCGAAGCGGAGGAAGCCCTCGACCGAAGCCATGAGAGTGGCAACAGGGACCTCCTGAGCATAGGAGAGCCATGCCCCCTGGACGCGGGTTCCCTCAATGAAGACCCTGGAGAGATGGCGCGCCTGCTCTGGGGTGAGCTTCCCCTCCTGCACAAGGTCCAGCATATCGGGATACTCCAGATAACTCCTTTCCTGCTTGATGAGGGAATAGGCGGTGCTGCGGGACATCCCCAGGCGCTCCCTGGTATAGTGCCCGAGGGAGAGGAAGAGCATGTCTTTATAGAGTCCGAAATTGTTGAGGGTCCGCAGGAGCCTTCCCTGGTAGAAGGAGAGGGAGTGGCGCAGCGCCGCCATCTTCCGTAGCCTTGCGACCGTCTCGAAGGGATCGGCGGGAGGGCGCACCAATGTCCCGTCCGGGGCCCCGACGGCGGTATCGGCATCGGAGCAGTGGCTCCCGGGAGCCTGAAACTCCGAAGGAAGCTCCACCGTGACTGGCTTCCAGGGGAGGAACTCCCAGAGGTGCGACACCTCTTCGAGGTCCTTGTGGACCTGCCGGGCAAGCTCCCTGTCCCGCTCGCCGAAGAGTGCCTCGTCATCGAGGGAGCCGATGGCACCCGCCAGGGCGCCAAGGAGAAGGGCTTTCTCCTCGATGGCGGGATCGGCGCCGGTCTCCCTTGTATCGGAAGCATCAGAGCCGTCACGAGAGGGTGCCCCTTCGCCGTGGGTGGCGCAGTCGCCATGGGATTCATTCCCCTGCAGGCGGCAGAAAGAAGCTCCCGCGGCCTCCCGGGCCCCCGGTTTCCCTGTCCCGGAATCGGAATCCTCCGGAGACTGCACCATTGTGCCAGGATCCCCGAGACCCTCGAACGGTGCCGAAGAGGCGAACTCGGCGAGAAGAGCCTCCACGAAGGACTCCGAAGGGAGGTTCGCCTCCTCCATCCTGCGAAAGACTTCAATGGCCCTGTCCCACTTCGCGGCAACAGAAAAAGGAACCCGCGCGCTTACGGCGAGGCTCCCCGTGTCCTCTTCGTCGTCGTCCCCGGCGACAAAAGCTGCGATGCCGTTGCTCGCCATGGGATTGCCCTCGGTTTTCCCCGAAACGTCCAAGGTGCCGGCCTCCCCAGCCCCTAATTTAAACCTCTTCACCTCCTCTTCAATTTCTCTCACGGTGCACTGCATGGCCTTTGAAAGCCATTCGGCTTCGGTTTCAGGCTTCACGACCTGGAAAAGATACCGCAGTGCGCTCTTCCTGAGCTGCCCCTTTTCAAGAGCCTCCCTGATGAGGGGGAGCTTCTGAAGGGCCTTCGCATTCCTCATCAGCTCATAACCGCTCCGGGATGAGATCCCAAGCTCCTCGCGCACAAAGTCGGAAACCCGCACATAACCGAGCATCTCAAGCTTCCCGTTCAGGGAGAGGAGAGCCTCCCCGATGTGAAGATCGAGCCTGTAACCGGCCTGCGAGAGGCACCAGAGGTTCCAGTCCAGGACCTCCCCGGTGAGGTCCCTGAAGATATGCCGGCTGTCAGAGCGCGAGAGCAGCTCGTCGGCGCCGTAAGTCACCAGGGGAAGGCCGGGGCCCGCCTTGAAGACCTGTCCACCCTTCATGGTGGCCTCGTAGCCGGGATACTCGCGGATCACGCCGATATTCACAATGATCCTCCTTTCATGTCTTTTCAGGCAGTTTGGATACAATTGTATCCCTTATATTATTATACAAAATTATAGTGTTCATGTCAAAATGGTTAACCGTTGAAAAGCTTGTCGCTATAGTCTTTAAAGGCCATGGCAGAATGGGTCATGGAGGGCCGAAAGAGCCTGGTATGTGATTTTTTCAGTAAAAGCTCCTCAAAGGCTCTCCAGTGAAGAGAAAAGCCCTGCTGCACGAGGGCAAAGAGTAAGCTCTGATGACGGGCGGCGGCAGAAAAATATTTTCAAGCCGCAGATTGTTCTTGGTAAGATGCGCTGCATTTTCTTCACATGAGGCCCTGGGCCACCTTCAGCATCGGCGCCATCGTGGCTATTATGATGAAGCCCACTATGACGCCGATAAGAAGGATGATGATGGGCTGGAGGGCTTCCAGGACTACATTGATGGCATGCTCGGCATTCTGCTCGCATATCCAGGCGGCCCAGTTCATCATTGAGCCCAGCTCTCCCGTCTGCTCGCCGGCGGTGATGAACTGGAGGAACACCGGCGGGAAGTAAGGGGATTTCCTGAAGGAGTCATAGATGGTATCGCCAAGGGTCACCGATTTCTTTACCATGTCAATAGCGTCCTGAAGGTCTACTATTGAGACGACCCTCTTGGTCAGCTCCAGGCCCGGCAGGAGCAGGATTCCCGATTCGAAGATGATGGCCAGGGTGCGGGCCAGCGTGGCTATCTCGCTGGTATGATAGAGCTTTCCCACGCCGGGGATGGCAAGGATCAGCCGCTGGATGAGCCTCCTGCTCTCCCTGTTTTTCCAGAGGCTCCTGGCGAGCATGAAGATCCCGAAGAGCAGGATGGGGAAGATGACGAAAAAGAGAGGCGACCGGACCATGGCCGATGAAAAGATGAGCACATGGGTAGGGAAGGGGAGATCGGTCTTGAGGTCCTGCAGGAACTCCAGGATCCCCCTGAAGACAAAGGCGGGGCCGATGATGAGGAAGGCGAGGCACAGCGCGATGACAAAGACAGGGTAGGCAAGGGCCGTAAAGAGCTTCATGAATTTTTCCCTGGTCTTCTCGGCATGGAAGGCGATTTTCTCAAGCATCTGCTCGAGCCTTCCCGTGTTTTCCCCCACCTCGATGAGCCTCACATAGAGCTCGGGGAAGACGCCTGGATAGATGGAGATGGCGTTGGTGATGGTCCATCCTATATTGATGTTGTTCACAAGCTCCGTGAAGACGATCTTGAGCGTGGGGTGCTGCGTCTGCTGGGATATGATATAGAGGGCCCTTCCGAAGGGGATGCCCGCGCGGTAGAGGGCTGCAAGCTGCCTGAGGCAGATGATGAGCTCTGTCGAGGGGGCGACAGGTGACAAGGGCGAGTTGTAAAGGCTTCCCCCCTTCTGTTTCATCAGTTTTCAAGCCTCATTTCCCTCGTTTTCATCTTTGAAAGGTAGTCGCTCGCAGCGAACTCAAAGTGCTCAAGGGCTTCCTTCACGCTCTTGAAGCGCTTGTCAGGCTCCTTCTCCATCATGCGCAGCAGGATCTTCTCGAAGCTCTCGGGATAATCGGGCTTGAGGCTCCGAAGCGGCGGCGGCGCGTCAGTGACGTGCTTGAAAAGGATGTTGATCGTCACGTCATCATAGAAAGGAAGCTGTCCCGTCAGCATGTGAAAGGCCATGATCCCGATTGAATACTGGTCGCTCCGGCCGTCAACCTCCTTGCTGGTGACCTGCTCAGGTGACATATAGGCCGGCGTGCCCAGGGTCGTTCCTGACTGGGTAATGTTGGTGCCGTCCTTGCGCCGCGCCAGGCCGAAGTCCATCACCACAACCTTCCCGTCGTCGCAGAGCATGATGTTTTCAGGCTTGAGATCCCGGTGGATGATCCCGCGCTCGTGGGCATGCTGCACGCCCTTCATCACCGGCGTGATTATCTCCATGAACTTCTCCACGGGTAAGCCTTCTGGGGGGATAACCGCCCTGAGGGATTTCCCCTTCAGGAGATCCATTACAATGAAGAGGAGGCTTCTCTTCTGGCCCTCAATCTCGACTTCCTGATCGCCGAAATCAAGTATCTTAAGGATGTTGGCGTGGTTGAGAGCGCTTGAAATCTTCATCTCCCTCTTGAAGCGATCAAGCGACTCCTTGTCTTCCATGATGTCCTGATGCATCACTTTAATGGCGACGCTGTCCTCTTCTTTAAGATTCTTAACAGGTACGGCGCGATACACGACAGCCATGCCTCCTGAGCCAAGCTTGTTCACGACCCGGTACTTTCCTATGTCGCGGCCGAAGAGGGGGTCATCCCTGTTCACCTTCGTTGCAAGGGCCTCCCAGGCGGCGACCCTCAGGCGCTCGGCTATAAAGGCACTGATGTGCTTTTTCAGGTAAGAGATTATGAGCACAATAATAATAAGGGAAAGGATCGAAGTCGAGTAAAAATAAAAAGGATGATATTTTGCCCAGAATTTGAGATGGCTGATGACAGGTATATCGGGTATCAATGTTATCTTTGCTTTGTAATAATAGAGTGGAACACCCTGTGCTCTCTGAGATTCAATTGCTTTAGATGGCTTGAAGCCCTGGGGGATATCTTTTTCGCTGAAATCCCGAAGGGCGATTTCTTTGGGATAATCCTTAAAGAAATCCTGTTGAAAAATAAAGCGTAGGCTCTGTTGCTCGTCTGGAAACAAAGTCTTTTTTACACTCAGGACTTTGTCTGTTTTTCCCAGGAATTCCATCGAAACGGCGCTTACTAAATAGACGAATACCCGGGCTCCCGGCGGATCGGTAAAGAACACAAGATCTTTTGTCTCTTCGTAAAGCTGGTAAGGCACCTTGTTGGAGCCCCCTCCCATGAGCTCTTTCAGGGAATAGCATATGGTATCATTTGTGCCATTCTGCTTTTTGACCCCCCTGCCCCTCGAGAGATATCCCCATTTCTCCAGCCTGAAGTCCATATGGTCGGGGTCCGCAAGAAGAAACGATTCATTCTTTCTGTCAACAGTGTCAAAGGTCATGCGGAATTTCCCGTTCTCCTCCGTGACGGCGAAGGTGAAGGGCTTTCCTGATTCGCCTATGCGGAAAGGGAATTCGCCTTCAGTGCCCACAGGCGTTATGATTTTGCAGTACATCGTCACTTCTACTGGAGTGGGCAGCGTATTGAACGTGAAGCTTGTCATCACGGTCTTACCGGCAGCCTTCGCTGCGGGAGCGGCCTTGACAGGAGGGGCGCCGCCTGCAGCCTTCATAGAGGGGTAGCCCACGGTGATGCTGGCCGGGGGAATTCCCGCCGCCGGCGGAGGCACAGGCAGCGAAAGCACCCCGCATATCAGCAGTGCTGCGGCGAGCACGATGGGTGTTCTTTTCAGATAAAGTGATGCGTGAATTCTCATGGCGTCTGGTTCCTCAATCCTATGGTTCTTGAGAGCTCAAAGACCTCGGGGTCCTTGCGCCCCGTGGCAGCCTCCCTGCTGAGCTTTATGGTGATTTTCACAGGCGAGGACACCGTGGGAGCCGCCGATGAAGACTCCATATTCAATTCCGCCACGTCGCGGGCCACGATCTGGCCACGCAGCAATGGCTCGTCGGCGATCTGGATAATCTGCGACTGCAGGAATCTTGAAGGAGTGGTAAAGGTAAGGCCCAGCGCAGGCTGTGATGACGGTGTCCATACCTTGCGCACCAGGGGCGTGCCGGGACCTTTCCAGGAATATACCACCAGGTTGTCCTCCCAGAGCTGCTTTCCCTGGGGATCGACGTAGGAAAGCCTCATTACCGAGAGATAAAGGGGGCCCTGCTTCGGCACTGCGCCCGTGATGTAAAGGCCCACGCCGGCAGGTACCGAGAGATCGAGATCGGTGTTGATTTTCTGGATGGAGCGGAGGGCTTCCTGCTGGATCTCCACGCGGGCCGCCCCCAGGGCCGAGATCCTCATTCCCGGCACCAGGAAGGCTATCACGAGGGACATGAGAATGACAAGGACCGCGCAGGCCACGAGAAGCTCCAGGATCGTGAAACCCCTTTTATCGCTGTACAACGCTGACATAAACCTCCTTGGTGATGGTGAACTTCCTTTTGTCCTTCTCTTCCCATGAGACGGTGACGCGGATTCCCTTTGCTATATTTTCGTCTGCGCCGGAAATGGTGAATTTCTCATAGTTTTCCAGGTGATACAGGGTGTCATCGCCGCCCTTGAGGTCTGCGACAGCAGGCGCGGTATCGAGATCTGTGTAGCTGCCGCCTCTTTTCTCTTCAATGATCGACTGGGCAAAGTTCCCGGCGATTATCCTGTGCTCGGCATGACGTATGGCGCCTATTGAGCCGGGGTAGAGGTTGAAGAGGACCATCATGATGAATCCCAGGAGGGTGACGGTGATGACGATTTCCGCAAGGCTCACACCGGCAGGCTTCCTTGGTCCTTCCCTCGCCGATCTCTGGTGCATAGGCGCTCCTTGCCAGTCGTTTTGCTCCATATTCTTCACTGCGGAAGATTTCCCTTTTGCAGCCCCTGTGTACTATATCACGCAATTCCCTCCATAATAAAGAATCAGAATCTTTGCACTTTGCTCCCCTCCTGGAATCCCTTGTGTTGAATATATATCAAAATTTCTTTATACAATCTTTATAAAGGTGCAGTAGGAATAGCGTCATGCGGCGCGAATACTTTCATGCATTATAGAGACACCTGATTTATATGAAGCATCTCAACAGCCATATTAAGGATATAGTAAAGCCCCTAGGTATTGTATTCGGCGATATAGGCACCAGCCCCATATATACCATCTCGGCTCTTTTCCTCTTCCTTGAGCCGGAGCCCTACCATATCAGGGGAGTCCTCTCCATGATCGTGTGGTCAATGATCATAGTGGTCTATGTCCAGTACACCTGGCTTGTGATGAACCTGAGCATCCGCGGGGAAGGCGGTATCGTCATTCTGCGGGAGATTCTGACCCCTCTTCTCAAGAACAAGAGGAGTGTCCGTGTTCTCACCTTTGTCACTTTTATCGGCCTTTCCTTCATTATGGGAGATGGCGTTATGACACCAGCCATTACTATCCTGAGCGCCGTTGAGGGGCTGGAGCTGGTGCCAGGCATAGGGCATATCCCTCTTTTCGTCGTGCTCCTCATCGCCATGGTCATCACCTTCTTTCTTTTTGCCTTCCAGAAGCGAGGTACCGATAAGGTTTCAAGGTATTTCAGCCCCATCATGATACTATGGTTTCTGGCACTGGCTTTTTCAGGGATATTCTCCATAGGCCGTGATCCTTCGATTCTCTCCGCCCTGAGCCCGTTCACTGCGATTGATTTTATATGGACTCATCCCCATATCAGCTTGCTTCTGCTCTCGGAAGTCATTCTCGCAATTACGGGAACGGAAGCTCTTTACGCCGATATGGGACACCTGGGGAAGAAATCCATCGTGAAATCGTGGCACTTTGTCTTTGTGTGCCTTGCCTTGAATTACCTGGGGCAGGGTGCCCACCTCATCCAGAATCCCCAGACCAAGTCGGTGCTTTTTGAGATGATTCTCCATCAGGCTCCTTTCTTTTATGTGCCATTCCTTCTTCTGACTGTCTGCGCCACCATCATCGCCTCCCAGGCCATGATAAGCGCCGTCTTCTCCATAGTCTACCAGGGCATCAACACCAATATCCTGCCCCGCATGAAAGTGGAGCACACCTCGAAAGAGCTTTCGACGCAGATTTATATAGGCGCCGCGAACTGGATGCTTTTTGCCGCGGTGATATTCATGCTCCTCCTTTTCAAGAAATCAGGAAACATGGCCCTGGCCTACGGCTTTGCCATCAACGTGGACATGAGCATTACGGCTGTTCTTCTCATATGCATCTATTACCTGAAAGGGGAGAAAAGGCTAGCCGGGGCATCATGCTGCACCGCCGTGGTGATTCTCACCTTTCTCGCGGCCAATATTCACAAAGTGCCCAAGGGGGGCTACTGGTCCATCATCATGGCATGCTTCCCGCTCCTCTTGATTCTTCTCTACCGGGCCGGCCAGGTGAAGCTTTACAAGGCCCTCAGGCCCATGGCGCTCAACAACTTCCTGGTGAGGTACGAGGAAGCCTACAAGAACCAGAGCAGGATAAAGGGCACCGGCATCTACCTGCTGAGGGATGTGAAGAATGTCTCGCCTTATATCGCCAACACCATGTTCCGTCATAACATATTTTATGAGAACAACATCATCCTCTCCATATATACCAAGGACAAGCCCTTCGGCCTCAAGAGCTACTTCAGGGACAGCCTGGGAACCAACCTCAGGGTTTTTGAGATTCATTTCGGTTACATGGAGGTCGTCAATATCGAGGAAGTCCTCAAGGAGCACGGGATAGAGGAAAAAGTCATCTTTTACGGCATTGAGGATATCAGCACCAAGAGCTTCCTGTGGAAGATCTTTGCCATAATAAAGCTTCTCTCCCCAGCCATCGTGCAGTTCTATAACCTCCCCCCCGAGAAGCTGCTGGGCGTCGTCACAAGAGTGAAGATCTGAAGGCCCCGTGCCGTCCCTCCTTCGCTTCAGCGGTAATAAAGCCTGAAACCTTCCAGTTCGGCCCAGGGGGTTATTTCATGAAGCTCCTCAAGGCCCCTGTCTATGAGGTGCCTCACCCTGACACCCCGGGCGGCAAGGCTGTCGGAGAGAAGATTCCGGTGGCACTGGCGCCGGTCCCTCTCTGCGCACATGATGGCTGTAGTGCTGGTGCCGGCAAGGCTGATGAGCTTTTCCACCTCACGGTCAAAATCGGCAGTGAGCATGTAGTCGGCATATCCCCTGAACATGTTATCGTGCAGCCCCTTGTTCGGTGAGTCTTCACGCGACTCCCTGAACCCTCCCAGGCCTGGCAGATGAGTGTAGAGAATCCCTTCCGAATTGAGAGATTCCCTGAGGGCATTTCTGTTGAACTGGGGGGAGCGGCGCGAGCCGGGATAGGATCGAATGTCGGCACAGGTCTGGATGCGGAATGATTTCAGGAGCATGATGAAGTCGCCGGCGCTCCGGTTTGAGTGGCCCACGGTGTAAATAACAGGTCCCTCTTTCCCCATGCCCTCCATTTCGCAGGGGCCGCCGCAATCCCCTTTATGCTGACGCATGTGCTTCTCCCAATTCTGATGATGCCGTCAGTAATGATCCGTGAGTATAATTTCCCTGAAACGGGAGGAGAGGGGCAAGGAAAGGTGAAGTGTTGAAAGGTAGTCATACAATATCGACAGGGGGTAGTACATTGGTATGAAGGCTGTCCTCTCCTTTCTTCTCCTTATCCTTGCCACCGTCATGGTCTTTGCCGATGAGAACGACGATTTTTTCAATGCCGTCGTGGGTTATGACGCAGAGAAGGTAAAGACGATGCTGGAAAGCAATCCCTCCCTTGCGAAATATCAAAACAATATCGGAGTGACGCCGCTCCACCGCGCTCCGTCAGCTGCAATCGCTGGCATCCTTCTCAAGTACGGGGCCGATGTGAATGCCCGTGACGTGATGGGAGTGACACCTCTCCACAGCAGCGCAATTGCCTCGGAAAAGCAGGTGACCGCAGTGCTGCTCGCGGCAGGAGCCGATGTGAATGCTCAGGACAAGGACGGCGCGACACCTCTTTACTGGATGGCAGGCAACGGTGATGATGAGGGAGTGAAACTGCTTCTCTCCAAGGGAGCGAAAGTGAATATCGCCAGCAAGAACGGATGGACGCCACTCCATATGGCGGCCAGAAACGGTTATGCCGAGACAGGCGCCCTCCTCATCGCGAAGGGTGCTGAGGTGAACGGCACCGATAATAACGGCAGAACCTCCGTTTTCCTCGCCGTAATGGACGGATCAGAAGGCTTTGTGAGACTGCTCATCTCCCACGGGGCCCGTGTCGATATCATTACCGACAATGACTGGACCCCTCTCCATGCCGCGGCGGAGCAGGGTTATGAGAAAATCGTGAGGATTCTCCTCGATAATGGCGTTCCAGTCGATGCGAAAACTGACATGGGGCAGACGGCCCGTGATCTCGCCGAGGGACATGGATACCGGGAAATTGTCACCATGATTGATGCCTTCAAGGCAGGGAAAAATCAAGTTCCGCGGTGAAAGGCTCTCTACCGCAGGTGGGAGAGGTGTACTATGGGATACCAGTTCCCCTATAATGCTGATACGCAGGTAATGAGCCCTGTCAGGGTGCATTCCCGACTCAGGCAGGGAAAAGCAAGCTACCTGGTCCTCAAAGAGCCTTTCAATGCGGAAACGGCAAAAGGCTCCCCATGGGAGGGGAGTATCCTTGTGACTGAAAAAAAGCTCATCAACGGCAACAAGGCTGCCCAGTTCTCCGTAGCTCTCAAGGATTCTCTTTCCCTTTCACGGTTTAAGGATCTCGTGCTGGGCAGGAAGCCTGTGGTAATCGATGTGACACTTGTTCCCGATACCCAGGGCTCCTCTCCCGGAGCACCCCCTGCCCTGCCTCCGGTCACAAAGCAGGCCCAGGTAGCCATACCTTCTATTGCCCCTGCAAAAATCGAGGTCAATGTTGAATCTGTCACCATGCCGGAGCCCGGCACCTACGTGAAGGCCCGTGTGTCGCTCCCGCCCTTTGTTAAGGCCGCCGGTACCGAAACGATGGCCATGATGAAGTCTATCGGCTTCATGGGGGACTCAAGTGCCATGACGCTTGAGAGCGTGACTGAACAGGGGGAATGGCGCATCGCTCTCTTTCGTCCTGCAGAGGGAGTCTCACTGGAGACCATCGCAGGCGGCAGCTATCATGTGATGGTGACTGCCATGGCAGTGGGCATACCCCTCAGGCAGGAAGTCTCCATTTCTTTCAGGATGCAGAGGCACCTTGTTCTCCAGCTCTCCAAGGAGAGCATTATCGTCAATGAGAAGAAATCGGCGTCATTTCTAGCCGCCGTGTGGGATATTGATGAGAGCGGTGTTTATCAGCCTGTCCCGGAGGCGTCGCTCTCGGTTTTGCCGGGAGGTCAGGGAGAGCTTGCAGTGACGCCTCTCTCGGGAAGCGGAAGCATTGAGTTCACGGTAAGCCTTATAAAGAAAACAGAGCAGAAGTCGGCTGCCGTCACAGTGACGGCAAAGGCGGATAAGAGTAAGTTCTCAGAACAGGTGGCAGTCGTGATAGGTGACGTTCCCCTGGCGGGCGACCTTGAAGTGGAGTTCGTTCCTCCTGATAAGAATGAGATTGATCCCGCTCTGCGGGGCGATGTAGTGACCCTCAGGGCGCGGGTAAAGCCTCCTGAGACGGGAGAGTTTGATGCCGAGGCCTTCGGCAAAGCTCAGAAGTCTGTCGTGTTTGAGAAAAATGGCAATGATGAGTGGATAGACGGCCCGAGCGGCACGGTTCCCGCGGCCGAATGGTGGGTCCACGCGAATGTGGGCGCCTCAAGCCCCGATCCCAGCAGGAATCTCGCAGTGCCCCCATCGATAGGCATAGTGGTCAGAGCCGCGCTTGGTGACAGGCAGCTCAGCAAAGACGTGACAATAGGGCTCCTGCAGCCTCCCGAGCTTGCCGTGACGCCGGAAGAGCTCAAGTTCCTTGCAAAGCCGCCGAGTGATCCAAAGATAAAGGCTGATGACAAGGAAAAGAAAGTGATCCTCACGGTAATGAATGCGGGGAAGGCGTCCTGGAGCTACAGCCTCACCGCCGATGATGAGACGAAAAAGCTTGTCACCGTTTCAGGCCCCAAGAGGGAAGGAAGAGGCGCTGTCTTTGCCGTCACAGCCGTTAAGCAGCCCGATGAGACTCCACAAGGCGAAAAGCCCACGTGGAAGATTTCGGGAAGGCTTGCCACTAAGGCCGCTGACGGCACCAGGAAGGTTGAGGGGCGGGATGTCATAGTGTCAGTGCTCCGCGAGGGGCTTTTTGTAGAGAAGGTGTACACCCTCCAGAAAAGCGGTGCCTACAAATATGATCCCGCCATCACCACAGTGCCTGTCCGTGTCGATCTTCCCCTGGACAACCAGCTCAGAGTGACCAAGGTGAAGTTTGCCGCCATGAAATGGAATGGCACCGAGCTTGTCCAGGACGATGAGCTTGCCGATGACCGGCACCTCTCCTTCGGCGAGGTGGCCGGTGACGATCCCAAAGCCAAGGCATTTGTAAAGCTCTTCAAGCTCGAGGTGAAATACAACGAGGACAGCGATGTTTACAGCTATCTCAACAAGACCTGGTCTTTCTTCATTGACAGGATGATACCGGGGAGGGGAGAGCGGATTGCCGCAACAATAGAGGCGACCTCAAAAATAGGCACCCTGGCGGTCCCCCTTGAGTTCGTGACCGCGAAGCCTGACGCGAAAACCGGGAGCATCCAGGTGGAAAAGGAAAAATGCATCAAGCTTATGAAGGCCTGCATCCCTCCTGACCGCTATATTGATATTCTCAAGGATATGAACAGTCTTGCCTCTCCAGGAGCCGATGATTACAGGGTCTTCAGGGACAAGATTTGGGAAACGGCCTGGAAGATATGGGCCGAGGACCAGAAGGATTACCAGTACTGGGACAACGGATGGGGAAAATACCTGATCTACGGGGCGGAAGGCCTCAAGATGGCCGGCGACCTCAGCTTTATGCTCGTGGTGGGCTATTATACCTCCCACCTGGGCCCTGTAAAAGCTTTTGGTGTATCAACAGTTGCAGCAACCTTCAAGGACACCGCCATTGAGTTTTACGCCTATTATATCGAGAGGGGTAACGGCAGGAGCCTCTCGGAAGTGGGGTGGGAGTATGCAAGCAGCAACTACCAGGAGTTTCTTATCGCCAACGGCGCAACAGTTGTTGACATGTTCATACTTCATGGCTTTGATCCAAAGAACCCTGCCACCTACAGGAAGTTCGCCTGGCTCTGGATATGGAAGGTGTCTTTTCACTGGGCCCACGACACCAACGAAAAGAAGGAGCGCCTGGGCCTTCTCAACGCCCTCTATGCGGGGACCAAGGATGTGTTTCACATGGCATTCATCATGGTGCTCCAGGAATTTGTCAACAAGAATGCCGAAAAGTCGATGGGGGAGCTGTGGGATTCCTTCAGAAAGAGGGTGAACCGAGCCGCCAAAGGTGAGAAGCTCCAGGGCCCCGAGGATGGCGAAGGCGGGAAGAAGGCCGACAAGGAGAAGGCCGACAAGGAGAAGGCCGACAAGGAGAAGGCCGACAAGGAGAAGGC